>NZ_JBSFWK010000055.1:0-59354 GCF_053594815.1 Streptomyces sp. NPDC002577
CTCGTGCTCTTCGGCCTCAGCCAGAAGCCTCGCAGGCACGGTGAGCTCGTCGACCTCATCGGCGGCGTCTCGCGCAAGGTCCTCACCCAGACGCTACGCCGGCTCCAGCAGTACGGCCTGGTCGACCGCCATGCCGAAGCGCCACGGCGGGTCGAATACAGCCTCACCGACCTCGGCCGGACCCTCATCGAGCCCATCGAGGTCCTGACGAAACTAAGGCGTTCGTGGCGTAGCGCGAGTGGCTGACCGTGGTGCTGCTGCCCGGATAAGCGCCGGAGCTGAATCCGGTGGAGGCCCTGTGGGCGCACATCAAACGGAGCCTGGCCAACCTGGCCGCCGTACCCTCACCGAGCTGGAGACTCTGCTCCGCCGACGACTGAAAGCGCTGCAGTACCGGCACGGCGCCCTCGACGGGTTCCTTGCAGCCACCCGCCTCAGTCTCGAAAGACCCAGCTGACCCCGAGACGCCGAAAATCGGTAAACGCCCTCTCAGAGGGTAACGACGATCTTTTTCGCGGAGACGCCGTTCTTGAGCTGTTGCAGCGCGTCAGGGATGCGTGCGAGTCCGTGGCCGACGACGGTCGCGTCCGGTGCGGCGCGGTAGGCGCCGGTGGAGAGTGCCGTCGGCAGGAAGCTGACGTAGATCGCCGGTCCGACCTCGTTGTCCTTCAGGGTGCCGCCCCAGATGCTGCTCACCCGCACACCGAGCCGCCGCGCGCGCCGTCCCGCGATGCGCGTGAACAGTGCGGGCTGCGCCGAGGCGATCCGCTTGCTGCCCGCGGTCCTGGCCGCGATCGCGATCGTCTTCGTGAGCGACCTGGATCCGATCGCGAGCGTGCCCGCGAGCGGACTGCCGCCGATCCGTTCCACGATTTCCTCGACGGCGGTGGGGCTGCTGCGGTCTACGGTCTCGGCGGCGCCCAGGGATCGGACGTAGTCGAAGTTGTGCGGTGAGGCAGTGGCCACGACCTGGTAGCCGGCGTTGCGGGCGAGCTGGATCGCGTTGGCCCCGACACTTGTCGAACCACCCCATACGAGCACCGTCTCCGACCGGTCGACGGGGTCGGAGAGGTCGGGTTCACCCGGGATCGCCAGTCCCAGGTGGTCCTGCTGGAACATGCCGGTCGAGGCGGTCGAGAGGGCCAGCGGGAGCACGGCCGCCTGCGTGAAGGGCAGCGAGTCGGGGATGGGGGAGACCATGTGCTGCATGAGCACGACGTAGTGCTGGAAGGCGCTCTCGGCTGCGCGGTTCTGCGACTTCTCGACGCCGAACGCGTGCCCGAGGACGCGATCGCCTGGCCGAAGCCGTGTCACGCCCGAACCGGTCTCGACGACTTCGCCGGCGACGTCCGAGCCCACGACGGCCGGGAAGGTCAGCCAGGGCAGGGCCAGGCGGTAGAGGAAGCCCGGTATGCCGTCGATGGGATTCACGGCGATCGCCCGCACACGGACGACGACCTCGTTCGCCGCCGGAGGCGTGTAGGGGGCGGGCCCCACCTCGAAGCGCGCGCCTCGCTTCGGCAGCCACAGCGCGGTGTTCTGACGGGTCATCTCCGGGCCTCTTTCCGTTACCAGATCGCTCGGCTGGGTCGTCGGGTCGTGTGAACCGCACCTGCGAGACTAGGCAGTGTCTAGTAACTAGTCAACGTCTATTTTCATAGTATGAAGCCATGTCTCATCGGCCTTTCCACCACGGCAATCTCCGTGCCGTGCTGCTCGAACAGGCGGAGGCGGTGCTTCGTGATCGTGGGATCGACGCGCTGTCCCTCCGGGAACTGGCGCGTGAGGCGGGCGTCAGCCATGGAGCTCCCCGAAGCCATTTCGTCGACCGGAGCGCCCTGCTCGACGCATTGGCGGAACGGGGCTTCGTCCGGCTTGCCGACCAGATTCACGAGGCGGCTTCGCAGGTTTCGGCGGACCATGCCCGCGCCCTTCACGCGGCGGCTTCGGCATACCTGAGGTTCGCCGAGCGGGACCCGGCGCTGCTCGACCTCATGTTCGCGACGAAGGCCGACGGTCCCTCGGAAGCGGTCCGAAGCGCCGCGGAACGCCTGTTCGGCGCCATGACCGACATCATGAACGCGGGTGTCGAAGCGGGCGCGTACAACGCACGCGACGTCGGCCGGCTGACCCTGCTGCTGTCCGCTACGGTTCAGGGCATCTCGGCGCTCGTCACGTCCCGACGGATCACGACGTCTCAGGGCGAGATGCTGATCGATGATGCCATCTCGGTCTTCCTTACGGGCGTATCGGCTGAACGCGGCCAGTGAGAGACCGTCACCTCATCCGGACCGGCCTGGTCCGACCACCGCCTACCAGGCCACCCTGAACGCCTTCAACCAGCACCCCAGCCGGGCATTCCGAGTCCGCGAACTGCATGAACTCCTCGGCATGCCCGCCGACGACCCGGCCCTGAACGTCACACGCAGCCGCCTCGGACGCCTCCGGGGCGATCTAGCGGCGATGCTGCCAGCAGCCTCTGACAAGGGGCGCACTGCCCAGCCCGTCAGGTTGCTGGCGCGAGCAACGCTGGGTCTCCCACGGACCGGCAAGTCGTAGACATCGACGTTCGGGACGGTCCCTGGTTCAGAGAAGCTTGTGTCAGATGCTCACTCCTCCGGCCGGATCCGGCCCGACGGGCACGGCTCGTCGACATCCGCGACAACCTCCTCGCCCGCATCGCCGAAGCCGAGCGCGAAGGCTGGCTGGGCGCAGTCGAGGGGCTCCAGGTCAGCCTCACCGGAGCAAAGGAGAAACTTGCCCAGCTCGACCGCCGCCCCACCGCACCGCCCGACCCGGCCCAGTTCCCGCGCCTGGAGCCTGCCGGAGGCGGCGTCCGGAGCCCCGGCCCCAGGATTCCGCCACTCACTAGGATTCCACCATGATCCAGGACGGTGAATCGATGCGCGGCAGCCTGTCGACGGTGCGCCGTGAGGGCGAGACCATCCTCAGGCCCTGGCGCGTATGGACCCCCGCGGTGCGGGAACTACTGCGCCACCTGGAGCAGGTGGGATTTGCTGGCGTGCCGCGCGCCCTGGGTGACGGTCCCGTGGACGGCCACGAGGTGGTGTCGCTGCTGCGCGGCGAAGTCGGGCTGTACCCGTGGCCGCGGGCGCTCCTCGCGGACGAGGGCGTCACCGCGCTCGGGCGGTGGCTGCGCGACTATCACGAGGCCGTACGCGACTTCCGGCCCTCGTCGCAGGCCGTCTGGTGCGACCCAGACGCCCGCTGGCGTCCCGGGCTGATCATGCGTCACGGTGACCTGACGAGCTGGAACTCGGTCTGGGCGGACGACCGCCTGGTGGGCGTCATTGACTGGGACCTGGCCATCCCCGGCGAGGCATTGGACGACCTCGCACAACTGGCCTGGTACAGCGTGCCTTTGCGGCTTCCCGATCGTCAGCGCAGGGTCGGCTGCGGCTGCTCTGCGACGCCTACGGCGCGGACCCAGCCGATGTGCTGGACGCGCTGGCGCAGTTGCAACGCGACGAGACCGAGCGGATAGCACGCCTGGGCCCGCTCGGCGCGGACCCCTGGGCGGTGTTCCTGCGGCAGAACTTCATCCCGGACATCGAGGAGGAGCGCGTGTGGGCGCTGGCCCGGCGCGAGGAACTCCTCGGCCACGATTGACGCGAGCCGGCCGGACGCTGGCGCGTGGCAAACCACTGACGCTCAGCACCTTCCGGAGTTGGTTCAGAGAAGCCTGCATCCGTTGCGAAGTCGCCAGTTCCGTCCTCTTCGCAGTCCACCTCGGGAAGATCGCACGGCACCAGTTCATCGTCTTGTCGGCGCCGGTGCGAGATGGTCAGGAGGTTGGAGCGGCGAGGTAATCGCCGTGCTTCAGGTCTTCCAACAGTGTCCGGTGGGTGGGCGACCAGCCGAGCAGCTCCTGGGTGTGAGCGCTGGAGACGGGCCCGTCGAAGCCGTAGGCGGTGGCCATGAACGGGCTCACGAAATGCGTGGCAGCCTCGTCGGGGGTCAGCGAGACCGCGGGCAGATCCAGGCCGCGGGCGATCGTCTCTGCGATGCTCTTCAGGGTGACGCCGCTTTCGGCCACTCCATGCAGCACGCTGCCTGCAGGCGCCTTCTCCAGTGCCAGGCGGAACAGGACCGCCGCGTCGAGCCTATGTACGGCAGGCCACCGGTTGGTGCCGTCGCCGACGTAGGCCGACACACCGGTCTTTCGCGCGGTGGCGATGAGCATGGGGATGAAACCGTGGTCTTCGGGGCCGTGGACGGTAGGAGCGAGCCGGACCACGCTCGCACGCACTCCCCGGGTGGCGAAGCCCAGACAAGCCCGCTCACCCGCGATGCGGAAGGCGGCAATCCCGGCCGCGTCGGGCTCGTCCTTCTCGGTGGTCTCCCGGCCGGCGGGCATGACCAGGGTGCCCGAAGTAACGACGAGCGGCTTGCCCGAGTTTTCCAAGGGCTGCCCAAGCGTCTCGATCGCGGTTCGGTCGCGCCTCATCATGTCGTCGAGGTCAGAGAAGTCGCCGCCGTAGGCCATGTGCAGGACGCCGTCGGCGGCTCCGGCGCCGCTGCGCAGGCTGTCGATGTCGTCCAGGGAGCCGCGGTGTGGTGTGGCCCCCAGTGACTCCAGCCGGGCGGCGGCGGCATCCGAGCGCGCCAGCCCGGTGACGGTGTGGCCAGCCGTGATGAGTTCGGAGACGACGGCGGGGCCGGTCTGGCCGGAACCACCGGTAACAAAGACATGCATGAACACTCTCTCCGCTTAACGCCAGTGACTGGCACTACGTAGTGCCAGTCACTGACATTAGGTAGCGCCAGTCACTGGCGTCAAGTAGCGCCATTAACTGACACATCCGATATCCTCGGAGGGTGCCACGGAGCGGAGTAGAAGCGCGCCGCCGCCTTCAGCAGGCGGCGCTGGAGCTGTACCAGGAACGCGGGTTCGACCAGACCACGACGGCTGAGATCGCCGCCCGGGCCGGCGTCAACGAGCGCACGTTCTTCCGGCACTTCCCGGACAAGCGCGAGGTGCTCTTCGACGGCGAAGCCGACCTGCGGGCCGCGCTGATGCAGGCCGTGGCCGAAGCGCCCGATGGTCTCCAGCCGCTCGAGGTGCTGCTCTGCGCCTTCCGGAGAGCCGGACGGATCCTCGAGGAAAACCGCCCGTTCTCCGAACCGCGACTGGCGATCATCGCGGTGACCCCAGCGCTCCGCGAACGCGATCTGGCCAAGGCCGCGTCGCTCACCGAAGCCGTAGCGGAGGCGCTGGTGCAGCGCGGTGTCGCCGACCGGTTGGCCAACCTGGCTGCTCAGACCGGCTGGGCCGCCTTCCACCACGCGGCCCAAGCCTGGATCGACGACCCCTCACTGGGCTTGGACACACATCTCTTCCGAGCCTTCGATGATCTGCGCGCCCTCTCCGCGAGAGTCGTACCGACGAAGGCACACACCGAAAGCTGATACAACCTCGTCCGCGGTCACCCATCGTTGCGACTGGACCGCATCACGGAGCGACTTCTGATTACGCGGGGTCGCCCGTTTCGCACCCCGCCACGGCCGCCGTGGCGGGGTACTCATCCCAGGTCCGGCCATCGAGCAAACGGCCGCCGGCCTTCGGAGTCAGGCCACCGACCCGCTTGAAGAACAGAGCCACCCGGAGATCAACACACCGGTCTCGAATGTCGCGGACCCAAGCCAAGGCCAACGGCCGGTGAGCCGAGCCGCTCTCGCCACCGACGATCACCCAGTCGATCCCCGACAGCTCCAGGAACGGCACCGGTCCCAGCAACGGCTCCAGCGACAAGAACCGGACGGTAGCCGGGAAGCCCCGCAGCTCATCAGCCCGCCAGCAATACCGCCGCTGACCGGATCGAATAGTCCGCGCAGGCGGAAAATCAGCGCAACAGCTCGGGCCTGTTCATGTACGCGATCAAGGCGACGATGCCAGCAGCGAGCAACATCAACACAATCGCGAGCACAATCCCCCGAAGATCGTCGCCCGGCCCACCCTTCCGGCCGCCTCCACCGCCACTGCTACTGGAGAAGACTCCCCCGTCATTCCCCCCGCCATGGCTGCCACCGTCGCCCCCGCCACCGCCACCGTCCATACGCACTCTCCTCCCGCTATTGGGCCAATGGTGCCGTTGCCGCTTGCCGGGTGCCCAGCACCCGGGCCGCCTCTGGTTGACCAACGGTGCCGCGCCGGGCTCCTCGCCCGGCTTCCGGTGCGCTGTCACGCTCCCCGGCGCTCCACCTGTCACGCACCGCCCTGACCTGCGCGTTCGCGATGTTCCTGCCGGGTGGGCGAGCGTGATGGGCGGAGCGTGACACCGGTCCGGGGTGCCCTGTGAGGTATGAGGATCACAGGGCGTTTGGCCAGGTCGGCCTGCCTGTGAGTCGAGACCGTCGGACTCTGGCTCGTGCACTGCTGGGTGGTCATCCTCGCAGTGCCGCAATCGCGGTCGCCGTCGGCATGCACTTCGCCGCCGAATTCGGCCACCTCGGCGGGCGCCTGGACGACGCGACGGCGGACCGCCACCGCATTTGGGCCGCGGGCGACATGCTGGAAGCCGCCCTGGCTTTGCACGAGAAGAACCGACAGCACCTGGACACGAGGTTCTCGTGAACAAAGCCACCGCCCGGCATGCTGGCCCGGCGAGGTGTTCACCGCTGCCGGTCAGCAACTCGTATGCGCCGTGGTTCCGCACAGGTTGTGGGTACCTTCCGGCGTGGGCGCAAGAGCATCACTCGGGCAGGGGATGGGTGTGACCACGAGCGATAGTTGGCGGTTCCGATCGTTAGTTGGCGAGCGGTAGCCGCGTGCTGGTCTGATGGGGGCTGGGCGATGAGGCACTTGAGGTAGGCGTCCGCGTCGCGCAGGACACGTTCGGTGGTAGCCACAGCCGCCAACACGTTAGGACAGCCCCCATGGGCGGAGCTTGTCCGGGTTGCGCACCGCCCAGATGTGCGTGATCCGGTCGTCGTCGGCAACCTTGAAGGCGAACACCGTCTCGATCCGGCCCCCGGACTCGATGACCAGGCCCGGCAGCCCGTTGACCGTGCGCTCGACGATCGTCCGGGGCGCCGCGAAGCGGGCGATCGTCAGGTAGAGGTGGGCGATCTGCTCGGCGCCCTCGATCGGCAGCAGGTGGGCGATGGCGCGGCCGCCACCGTCGGAGATCGCGGTGGCGCGCGGGTCAAGCAGGCCGATCAGGGCCTCGATGTCCTGCGTCTCCCAGGCCGCCTTGAACCGCCGGACGACGCTCGCCTGCCGGGCCGCGTCCGGGCTCGCCTCGGCCCGCGCGGCAGCGATGCGGCGGCGGGCCGAGGACGCCAGCTGACGGCACGCCGCCGGGCTGCGGCCGACGATCTCGGCCACCTCGGCGAACGGGTAGCGGAAGACGTCGTGCAGCACGAACGCGACGCGCTCGGCCGGGGTCATCGACTCGAACACGACCAGGAAGGCCATGGTCACCGACTCGTCGAGGGTGATCCGGTCGGCCGGGTCCACACCGGCGCCGCCCGCCGCCCCGGCGATCCACTCGGCCGGGTCGGGCAGCGGCTCCGGGATCCATTCGCCGACGTAGGCCTCCCGCCGGACGCGCGCCGAGCCGAGCAGGTTCAGGCAGATGCGGCCGGCCACCTTCGTCAGCCAGGCGCCCGGTGACTCGATGGCTCCCTGCTCCGCCCGGGACATCGCGTACCAGCGGGTGTAGGTCTCCTGGACGACATCCTCCGCGTCGGCCAGGGACCCGAGCAGCCGGTAGGCGAGATTGAGCAGTTGTCGCCGCTCGCTCATGATCGCGCTCAGCCCCGGGTCCCGCTGCTCGTCTGCCTGCCGCTGTGTCTGTTCCGACGGAGTGGTCATTCGCTCTCTGGCTCCCTCGTTCACGTGCCCTCTCCCGTACGACAAATCAGAGCGGCGGAATGTGAGGTCCGCGCCTCGCCTCACATTCGGCGGGGCTGCGTTGTCGGACTGGTGAAGACGAATACACCATCCACAGGACAGGACGCTCAGCATGAACGACTTCCAGGAGATCGCCGACCGCGTCGAGATCGAGGCACTGCGCGGCGAGTTCACCGACGCGGTGATGCTGCGCGACTGCGCTCGCCTCGCCGCGCTGTTCACCCCCGACGGAGTTCTGCGCATGCCCAACGTCCCGGTCGAGCTCATCGGCCGGGAGGAGATCCGGACCGGACGCGAACGCCTGCAGAGCCAGTGGGACTTCTTCGTGCAGAACAGCCACCCGGGCACCATCCGGATCGACGGCGACACCGCCACCGGTCGCACCTACATGCAGGAGATCGCGCGTGTGCTCGACGGCCGCTCGGGCCTGAACTTTGCCGTCTACCACGACACCTACCGGCGTACGCCGGAGGGATGGCAGTTCACCGAGCGGGTCTACGAGGTCAGGTACGTCGACACGACCCCGCTGGGAGGTTCGGCGCCCGGCCCCGACGCTCAGGCGCACGACTTCGGTAAGGCCGGGGACACCGGTCGGGCACCGGGTGCCGGTGAGGCGGACGCGTCGGCCACGGGGGTGGCCGACGACTTCGCCGCACCGGCGTCCGCCGAACGGCTGGACCGGGCGACCGCGGCGCTGCGGGCGAACGGCTTCACCGCCGAACTGCTCGACGACGCCGCGGCGGCCCGCGCCCGCATCAAGGAACTGATACCGGAGGGCGCGGGCGTGTTCACCGGGGCCAGCGAGACGCTTCGGCTCTCCGGCATCGCGCAGGACATCGAGGCGGGCGACCGCTACCAGGCCATCCGGCCGCGCGTGCTGAAGATGGACCGCGCCACCGAGCTCGACCAGATCCGCCGGCTGATGGCCTCCCCCGACGTCTTCGTCGCCAGCGTCACGGCCGTCACCGAGACCGGCTCGCTCGTCATCGCCTCGGGCAGCGGCAGCCAGCTGCCCGCCTCCGCCGGCGGCGCCGCGAGGGCGATCTGGGTCGTCGGTGCGCAAAAGGTGGTGCCCGACCTGAGCACCGCACTGCGCCGGGTCGACGAGCACGCCCTCCCGCTGGAAACCGCGCGCGCCCAGGCGGTTTACGGGCAGCCGAGCGCGGTCAACCGTCTGCTCGTCCTCAACACCGAGCCGCAGCCCGGACGCGGCATCGTCCTGCTGCTGCGCGAGGCCATCGGATTCTGACATCCCGCGCGGTGACGACGTCAGAACGCCGCGGGGGCGGACGGCGAGCCGTATCGGGCTCGCCGTCCGCCCCCGCGCCCTGCCTTAGCGGGTGCTGCCGCGTCTAGCTGACGAGCAACGAGCCGAACACCAGAGCCCGTTACCCGCCCGGCCGCGCATCGCATCCCGACTCGTTCGCCGTCATGGTCCGCCCCCTACACGCCGCCGATCACAGCACTCGTCACTGCGCGGAGCCACCGAACTTCTCGCGACCGAACTGGCAGAGCCCCGGCTCGGCAGTGACGCCCTGCTGCCCGCACTGCTCGACGCCCTGTTGCTGTACGTCATGCGGGCCTGGCTCGATGAGCGGCCCCGGCACGATGCAACCACCGGCTGGACCGCGGCCCTGCACGACTCGGCCATCCACGCCGCACTCCAGGGCATTCACGGCGCGCCGCAACGACCGTGGACGGTGGGAGAGTTGGGAGCACTGGCGGGTCTGTCTCGAGCGGCATTCGCACGGCGGTTCACCACCCTGGTAGGTCAACCACCGCTGTCGTACCTGACCTGGTGGCGCATGACCACCGCAGCCCGGCTCCTCCGCGACTCCGATGCTCCGCTCAAGACCGTGGCCAACCGGATCGGATATACATCCGAGTTCGCGTTCAGCACGGCCTTCAAGCGGGAGCACGGCCTGACCCCCGGCGTCTACAGACGCCAGACGACATCCGCAGATCTTGACACCACGGACGCCGGCCCGTTGGCGGGAGAAATCGGCGGTGCTTTCAGCGCGCTGCTGCTCTTCGTACGCGTCGGCCATCTGCCGCGTGTACTGGGCGAGCAGAGTGTCCTGTTCGGCGCGGGAGGTGCCGGCCAGCCGCAACGCCATCCGGCCACGCCTGGAGGCTGCCTCGATGCGTTCCTTGATGGCCTTGGCCTGCTCGGCTGCGGCCGCGGCGCGGCGGGCGGTGTCGATCTGCTGCTGGGCGCATGCGGCGAGCCGGTCGGGCTCGGCGAGGACGGCGGCCGCGGCCCGCGCGGTGCGCTGCCCGGCGCTGGGCTGTTCGGCCGCGGCGGCCGCCAGCTCCTGCGCCTGGCGCGTCTGCTGGTCGGCGGGGTGCTCGGTGGACGCCGGCCGCGCGCAGCGCCTTCGCGAGCTGTGCCTCCAGCCGGGCCAGAGGAAGCGCCCCGTATGGGCGGGCGTCGCGGTCGTCCCATGCCGGGAAGTCTGGTTCATCGGCTGCACCAAGGCCACGGGCTCCTATTCCACGGCACCGTCAAGCCCGTTCTGGTTTGCGAGTGGGTGTCCGAGCGTGTGAAGAGGGACCATCCCCGCGGGTGCGGGGAGCAGGTCCTCTCTCCGTACGGCTGTCGCGTCGTGGGAGCGTCCTCGTGGTGTGAGGATCACGAACTCGCCGGTCGCTCGCTCCTGGTATCTGTGCTCTCGTGACTGATGACGAGAGCAACGTGCCCGCCGGGTGGTTCAACATCGTTCTGAGACCCTGAGAACGGCCCATACGCGTGTCCCTGTTGAGGCTATCTGACCCTTGAAGCACGCGGCCAGGACGAGCACGACGAAGAGGTAGTCCGCGGAGGCCCGAACGGGTCACTCAGCCTTGTCGAAGCACAGCGCAACTTCGACGAGCTCGGCGCATGTGACCTGAAGTGGGTTGAATATGTCCGCTCCCCATCTCCTGAGGGGCGGAAGTACAAGTCGTGACCTCATAGTTCAGCTGTGCTGCGTCTTGGCTTGGTGCCCGC
The DNA here is from genome assembly GCF_053594815.1 of Streptomyces sp. NPDC002577. Taxonomy (NCBI): domain Bacteria; kingdom Bacillati; phylum Actinomycetota; class Actinomycetes; order Kitasatosporales; family Streptomycetaceae; genus Streptomyces; species Streptomyces sp. NPDC002577. Next base: position 10,866 of record NZ_JBSFWK010000055.1, read on the forward strand.
GTTGTGGTGATCGGGCCGGCTACAGGCCTCGCCGGTCGCGAGTACTCTGCCCCGTCGTGTCGGTGGCCCTGCGGCAGGCCGCCCCTGAAGCCGATCTCTCAGACCCCACCTGGGGCGAACTCCTCGGCCCCGGCTGGTCCATGGAGCTCAACATCGGCTCGAAGGACCCTGTGGACTCGATCATGCTCCACATACGCGGCTCCGGGGACGACGTCCTCAATCCTGTCTTCCGCCTCGCCACCACACTCCGTTGCAGGGTGCTCGACTGCTCGGAGGGAGACCTGATAACCCCGCAGGACACCACAGGCTGGCACGCCTTCCAGGAGTACCGCGACCACATCTCCGGACAACTGCCACCCGGCCACGCATGACGGCACTGTCAGTGCCGCCTCCTACCATCCGGCCATGAGCATGATCGGAGAGTACGTCCGTCTCGCACCCGCTGAACTTGATCGCGCACTCCACGACCCCGAGTGGGCCCAGGAGTTCGTCGACGAGCTGATCGAGGCGGAGCTGGACAAGAGACCCGAGGCGTCCGAAGCCCGCTGTCACGACACCGACAAGGCATGGCATGCCATCGACTTCCTGCTCCGCCACCTCGGATTCCCCGTCGACATCGTCCATGGCGAGGAAGAGATCCCCGGGACAGAGGACTGGGGCTATGGGCCACCCCGCTACCTCACTCCAGAACGTGTCCGCATCGCCGCTGAAGCGCTCACTGCCACGCCCCATGACGCGCTGATCGACGGTGTCACCCCGGTAGATCTCGCCCAAGCCGACATCTACCCCAACATCATCTGGGAACGCGGCGAATCGCTGGACTATGTGACCAGCCACTACCAGGCACTGATTCCGTTCTTCCAGGCGGCAGCCCGCCACGGGCACGCCATGGTCATCTGGCTCAGCTAGCCACGCCCACCGGACCGTGCCGCGCCCCAAGCTCAACCTGCACAAGAACGGGCGCGCAGGAGGACCGGTTCGTGCGTCCCGAACCAACAGACGACGCGAGTACCCGCTGGCCTTGTCTTGCTCTTCCCTGCGGTGAGGTGGTCGGACCCAGGTAGAGGATCCTGCGCGCCATCCAGGCAGACGCCGATGCCGAGGGCCGGAGGAGATCGAGGCAGGTCGCGAGTAGTCGGCTGGCCACGACCGCAGGTGCCGGTCCAGCAGCTCAAGGAACTCCACGATCGCGCCGGCGCAGTCCGTCAGCAGCTCGTCACAGCCGTGACTTCCTGCCGCGCATCGCATGATCGTCCCGGCGAGTCCACGCGCCCGAGCGCTCCGGGAGGCGAGGCGAACGAGGCGCGGCAGGGCGGCGAAACTGGCGGGGAACACCAAGTCATGTGAGGACCGCCGGTAACCGAGCTCATCCCGCGTTTCTGCGTCGTCCTCGCGCTCCACCCGCTCCAAGAGCTCGGGGACGCGATCGACGTCCCCGAAGCAGTCGTACACCTGCGCCCAGTTCACCACCTGGGCATTTGACCGCCCTGAGGTGGACGCGGATGATTCCGCACCTACAGATTCCGCTGGTCTCCACGACCCACCGGCCAGACCCCAGCCCGAGACCGTGACCGTTGATGCCTCCAACCGATACGTTCCGAGGTGTGAGCTCTGACGAGGCCCCCGGGAGACGGGCGACGACCACGGCTTCACCCGGGCAGTCCGCGCCGGGACGGCAGATGTGGCCGCTGTACGCCGCCGGATTCACCACCGCGTTCGGCGCGCACGGTATCGCCGCGAATCTCGGCGGCCTGTCCGGCGACGCGGTGACCTCGCTCCTCGTACTGGGCGGGCTGCTCGCCCTCTACGACGGTGCCGAGGTATTGCTCAAACCGCTGTTCGGGACGCTCGCCGACCGGATCGGTGCCCGGCCCGTGCTGCTGGGCGGGCTCGTCGCCTTCGCCGCCGCGTCCGCCGCGTATGTCGTGGCGGACTCCCCCGGCTGGCTGTGGGCGGCCCGGCTCGGCCAGGGAGCCGCCGCCTCGGCGTTCTCGCCGTCCGCGTCGGCGCTGGTGGCACGGCTGAACCCGGCGTCCGGCCACGGGCGGGCGTACGGCAGCTACGGCTTCTACAAGTCGATCGGCTACACGCTCGGTCCGCTGCTCGGCGGCGTGCTGGTGTGGGCCGGCGGCCTGCGATCGCTGTTCGCGGTCCTGGCGGTGCTGGGCGCGGTGGTCGCCCTCTGGGCTGCGCTGTCCGTACCGCACGTACCGCCGCTGCCCAAGGCCCGGCAGACGCTGCTCGACCTGGCCCGGCGGCTTGCCGATCCGGTCTTCCTGGGTCCGACGGCCGCGCTGGCCGGGGCGACGGCCGCGCTCTCGGTGGGCGTGGGGTTCCTGCCGGTGTCCGGCGCCGCGGCGGGGCTCGGCACCGTCGCCACCGGAGCGGCGGTGTCCGTGCTGGCGGCCTGCGCCGCGTTCGTCCAGCCGAAGGCGGGCCGCGCGCTGGACGACGGGCGGCTCACCGTACGCCGGGGCCTCACGGCGGGCCTGCTGATCACGGCGGCGGGGCTCGGCTGCGCGACGCTACCCGGCCTCGTGGGCGTGTTGAGCGGCGCCGTCCTGATCGGAGCCGGCACCGGGCTGATCACACCCCTGGGGTTCGCGGCCCTGGCCACCGGCACGCCCGCCGATCGGATCGGTCAGACCATGGGCGCCGCCGAACTCGGCCGGGAACTGGGTGACGCGGGCGGCCCCCTCCTCGTCGCCGCCGTCGCCACGCTGTCCGCTCTCACCTACGGGTACGCGGCGCTCGCGCTTCTGCTCGTGGCCGGTCCGCTGCTGGCCCTCGCAGCACGCCGCGGAGGGCAGGGCCAGGCCCGCGCAGGCCGCCGTCCGGGCGGCGGAGACGTAACGGAGGCCGACGTCGAATAGCACCACGGCACGCACCGGGCCGCCCTCACCCGGTCGCACCCGTGTCACCCGGGGACGCTACGCTGCCCCACGGCGAAGTCTGATCAGCGCATTATCAGCGCGTGCACGCAGCACCGCCGCCACAGCCGTCCCATCCCGTCACGCACCACCTACCAGCACCGTCACGCCTTCCGTACGCCCGCCCCCTGACCTGCGAGTCCGCGGTCAGCTCATGATCAGCACTTGGATCCGCACTTCATGTCTTGGTTTGAATCCTTCATCCTCGGACTCGTCCAGGGGCTGACCGAATTCCTCCCCATCTCCTCGAGCGCTCATCTGCGGCTGACCGCGGCCTTCGCGGGCTGGCACGACCCCGGTGCCGCGTTCACGGCCATCACGCAGATCGGCACGGAGGCGGCGGTGCTGATCTACTTCCGCAAGGACATCGCGCGGATCGTCTCGGCGTGGTTCCGGTCACTCGCGAACAAGGCCATGCGCAGCGACCACGACGCGCAGATGGGCTGGCTGGTGATCGTCGGTTCGCTGCCGATCGGCGTGCTGGGTATCACGTTCAAGGACCAGATCGAGGGCCCGTTCCGCGACCTTCGGCTGATCGCCACCACGCTCATCGTGATGGGCGTCATCCTCGGCATAGCCGACCGCCTCGCGGCGCGCGACGAGAACGGCGGCAAGCACCGCGCGGTGAAGGAGCGCAAGACGCTGCAGGATCTCGGCGTACGGGACGGCCTGATCTACGGCGTCTGCCAGGCGATGGCCCTGGTCCCCGGCGTCTCCCGGTCCGGGGCCACCATCAGCGGCGGCCTGCTCATGGGCTACAAGCGCGAGGCCGCCGCCCGTTACTCGTTCCTCCTGGCCGTCCCCGCGGTGCTCGCCTCCGGAGTCTTCGAACTCAAGGACGCGGGTGAGGGCGGCCATGTCTCCTGGGGCCCGACGATCTTCGCGACCCTCATCGCCTTCGCTGTCGGATACGCGGTGATCGCGTGGTTCATGAAGTTCATCTCGACCAAGAGCTTCATGCCCTTCGTGTACTACCGGGTCCTCCTCGGCATCGTGCTGTTCGCCCTGGTGACGGCGGGGGTCCTCAGCCCGCACGCGGGCGAGTCCGCCGGCTGAGGCGTCGGCTGCCCGTCCGGCGTCAGGGAGCCACGATCTCCGCCAGCGACCTGAGGCTGTCGATCCGCCAGTCGGCCGCCTCGACGACGGCCGGGTCGTCGGCCCAGAAGTGCCCCCACGGTCCGCGGCGGATATGGGCCACGCGCAGCCCGGCCTCCTTGGCGGGGAAGACGTCGTTGGCGGGATGGTCACCGACGTACAGGGTCTCGTGCGGTTCGGCCCGCGCCACCTCGAGGACTCGCTCGTAGAACTCGGGGGCCGGCTTCGCGACGCCCCAGTCCCCCGAGGTCACGATGAGATGGACGGGCAGGTCGAGGTCCCGTAGGAGTTCCGCGGCGCGCGAGGTCTGGTTCCCGGCGACGATGAGGCGCATGCCGAGTCCGAGAAGCCCGGCGAGGGCGGGCCGGGCGTCCGGGTAGAGGTCGGACTCGGCGAGATCCTCGCCGTGCCCCGCCGCCTCCCGGGCGTAGTACTCGGCGTCGACGTCGATGCCTGGCCGCACCAGACGCAGGGCCTCGACGCTGTCGCCGCCCCTGGAGACGACGGCCCCCACGAGGGCGGAGAGCGTGTGCCGCGGCACGTCGAGCCAGTCGGCCCATGACGCCCAGTACCGGTCGTCCTTGGTGAGGGTCTCGCCCACATCGAGCACGATGGTGTGAATCATCGCCCGCATCCTACGGCGCCGACGGCCGGACATCGGCGGGCCACGACCGAGAGCCCGGCGACTACGTTTCGAAGGCCGTCGTGGCTACGCCCGAAGGTGCCCGATGAGTTCCTCGTCCGCGGGATACGGCCTCTCCGCGGGAAGCAGGCCCGACGCACCGGACAGGTCGCCTTCACGCACGCGCGCGTGGACCTCCCTGGCGAGCGGAGTCACGTCCGTGATGCCGACCGTCCACTCGTCCGCGTACCGGCGGGCGGCCTCGCCGGAGAGCCCCAGCTGCAGGGACCGGTGCGGCAGCGGCCGCAGGTGGAGGTCACGCTCGGGGTCCCACTGCACGCGCGCGGGCGCCTGCTTCAACTGCCGCTTCCAGTCGCCTTCGTCGGCGTGGAGCCCGGGGACGAAGTGCGAGAGGCAGGCGTTGCGCAGAGCCCATTCGAAGCCGTCGCGGCTGATCTCCACGGCCAGGACGGTCTCCTGCCCCTCCTTAGTGCCCCATCCGCAGCGGTACATCATCCACAGGAACGACGGCTTGATCCATGTCATCCGGTCGCGCTTCCAGGCGGCCGGAAAGCGCCCGTCACGCGCCGCGGGCAGCCCGATCCCCGGGGTGTACGCCTGGTACACGGTGACCGTGGACGCCGTGTGAACGGCACGTATGCGCTGTCTCGGCTCTTGTTCTTTCAGGTTCGGTTCTTTCAGGTTCGGTTCTTTCAGTTTTGGTTCTTCTTTCTCGATCAGATGCGTTTCTTCCACGGTGATCAGAGTGGTGCCAGGCGTCCGGATCCTGCCAGTCATTTGTGCGGCATGGTCGACGTAGTCACCTGCACGCCCCTTGGCGCGGCGCGCCGCGTGCTCAAGACTGAACCGATGACGCAGCGCATGGAACTCGCGACCGTGATGGACCGGCTCGCCATCGATGCACTGATCACCGACTACGCGGTGACCGTCGACGACGGTGACTGGGCGGCGTACAGAGGGCTGTTCACCCCTGACGGACGAGCGGACTACCGTTCGGCCGGCGGCATCGAAGGGGACGCCGCGCAGGTCGCCGGGTGGCTGGCCGGAGCGATGGAGCTCTTCCCGATGCGGCAGCATCTGATCGTCAACCGCCGCGTGCGGTTCGCGATCCTGGACCACGACACCGGCGACGCCGCGCGCGTGCAGGCCGACTACGTCAATCCGATGCGGTTGGCGGGAGGCGACGGGGCCGCCGCCACGACGTCCACGGCTCCGGACTTCGTCTGCGGCGGCCGTTACGCGTTCTCGCTGCTGCGTACGGACGGCGGCTGGCGGCTGCGTCAGGTCGTCGTGGAGGAGAAGTGGCGCCGGGTCCGGCAGGCGCAGGAAGCACCCGCCGCCACCTGAGGCGTCCCGTCCCAGGGCAGACCGTCCGGGGCCGGGCGCCGGCTCGCGCACGGGCTGCCGGCGACGTGCCAGGCAGTCGGCGCCGCGCTCGGACTGCCGGCGGTGTCCCCTGCCTGCGCTCATGCCCCCTGTCCGAGATCGTCCCGGACGCGCACACTGGACAACAGGCACCGGGCCGCGGCGATCTCGGGGGCGGCACCGGGCCGCAGGGCACCTGGGAGGCAGGGCATGGATGTGCTCGGCGCACACCGTCTCGACGTGCGACGACTCGATGTGCGACGACTCGACACTCGGCTCGGCAGCCGGGACGCCTGGCTCGAGCGTCTCGACTCCCCCTGGTGGCGCGGCGCGGCGGTCTTGGTGGCCGGCGCACTGCCCGCGCTCGCCTTCCCCGCGCCGTCGTTGTGGTGGTTCGCCTACGTCGCGCTCGTGCCCTGGATCCTGCTGGTGCGCTCGGCCGGCACGGAGCGCCGGGCCCTGCTCGACGGGTGGCTCGGCGGCATGGGCTTCATGCTGGCCGTGCACCACTGGCTGCTGCCCAGCCTCCACGTGTTCCTGTTCATACTCGCCGCCCTGCTGGGGCTGCTGTGGGCGCCCTGGGGCTGGCTGGTACGGCATGTGCTGGGCGGCCGGCCCACGCCGGGGCGGGTCCTGACGGCGCTGGTCGTCGTGCCGTCGGGCTGGCTGATGATCGAACTGGTGAGGTCCTGGCAGGGCCTGGGCGGCCCGTGGGGACTGCTCGGCTCCAGCCAGTGGCAGGTCGCGCCGGCGCTGCGGCTGGCCTCGCTGGGCGGGGTGTGGCTGATCAGTCTGGCCGTCGTCGCCGTCAACACCGCGGTCGCGGCGCTGGTTTCGGTGCGGGCGGCGCGGGTTCCGGCGGTGGCCGGGCTTGTCGCCGTGGCGACCGCCGGCTCCGCGGCCTGGATATGGGCGCCCCGGCCCGAGCCTGCGGGCAGCACCCGTATCGCCGTCGTGCAGCCTGGCGTCATCGACGGCGTCGGGGGCCCCGAGAAGCGCTTCGCGCGCGAGGAGGCCCTCACCCGGACCCTGGCCGGCCGGCACCTGGACCTCGTCGTCTGGGGCGAGAGCAGTGTGGGGTTCGACCTGTCCGCCCGCCCCGACCTGGCGAAGCGGACAGCCGCCCTGTCCCGGCAGGTCGGCGCCGACATCCTGGTGAACGTCGACGCCCGCCGCTCCGACCGGCCCGGCATCTACAAGAGCTCGGTCCTCATCGGGCCGGACGGCCCGACCGGCGAACGCTACGACAAGATGCGGCTCGTTCCCTTCGGCGAGTACATACCGGCCCGTTCCCTCCTGGGCTGGGCGACCTCCGTGGGCAAGGCCGCGGGCGAGGACCGCATGCGGGGCACTCACCAGGTGCTGATGCCGGTGAACGGCGGCCCCACGATCGGGCCGATGGTCTGCTTCGAGACGGCCTTTCCCGACATGAGCCGTTCCCTCACCCGCGACGGTGCGCAGGTGCTGGTCGCCCAGTCGGCGACGTCCACGTTCCAGCACAGCTGGGCCCCGCAGCAGCATGCGTCACTGGCGGCGATCCGGGCCGCCGAGACGGGCCGCCCGATGGTGCACGCCACGCTCACCGGCGTCTCCGCCGTCTACGGCCCGAGCGGTGAACGGATCGGCGCGCCGCTCGGCACGAGCGCGAGCGCCGCCGCGGTCTACCAGGTGCCGCTGGCCCGGGGCACGACACCCTTCGTCCGGTTCGGCGACTGGCCCGTGCACACCGCCCTCGCCGCACTGATCGCGCTCTGCGCGGCCGAGGTCGTACTCGCCGTCAGGCGCCCTGTTCCTCGATCTCGCGTACGACCCGCTCACACAGCTCATGGGTCTCCAGCGCATCCCGCGCGCTGAGCACCTTGCCCGCCCGTACGGCGTCGAGAAAGGCGAGCACCGCCTGCTCGATGCCGCGCTGCCGGGGCACCGGCACCCAGTCCCCGCGCCGCCGCACGGTCGGCTGCCCCTTGTGGTCGACGACCTCGGCGAGGTTGAGCACCTGCCGCTTGGTGTCCTGCCCGGACACCTCGAGGATCTCCTCCGTGGATCCGCTGAGCCGGTTCATGATGCCGATCGCGGTGAACCCGTCCCCGCCCAGCTGCAGGACGACGTGGTGCAGCAGCCCCTTCTCGAGGCGCGCCCGCACACCGAAGTGGTCGAGCGGTCCGGGCGCCAGGAAGCGCAGGGTGTCGACGACGTGGATGAAGTCGTCGAGCACGACCGTGCGCGGTCTGGCCGGCAGGCCGATGCGGTTCTTCTGCATCACGATCAGGTCGCGCGGGTGCTCGGTGCACTGGGCGTAGCCGGGTGCGAAGCGCCGGTTGAAGCCCACGGCGAGGCTGGTGTTCCGCTCCTCCGCGAGGCCGACGAGCCGCTCGGAGTCCGCGAGTTCGTACGCGAGCGGCTTGTCCACGTAGGTCGCGACACCCGCCTCGAGCAGCCGCGCGGCGATCTCGGGGTGCACCTCGGTCGGCGCGTGCACGAAGGCCGCGTCGAGGTCCTGGGCGAGCAGCGCGTCCAGGTCGGTGTGGCAGCGCTCGGCGGGGATGTGGTGGACGGCGGCGATCCGCTCGAGCGTCGCGGGCGTCCGCGTCTGCAGATGCAGCTCCACGCCCGGCTGCGTGGTGAGCACGGGCAGATACGCCTTCTGCGCGATGTCACCGAGTCCGATGCAGCCGACCTTCACAGATGTTCTCCTCGCCTGGCGGTGGAGGCACCCCGGTGGGGCCCGGTCAGATGCGGGCCTGGTCGGGTGCGGACCCGGTCACGTGTTCCCGAAGCATACGGCTGCTGGGGCGGCCGCCCGTCGGCGATGCCGTCGAAGGTACGCAGGAGGAGCCCCGGCCCGAGCCGGGAGAAGGCGGACATGAGCGCCGTGCGCATCGCCACGGCGGGGCGGCTGTCGACGGACGGCAGGCGGGCGTCCTGTGCGGCCTTGCGGACGTTCGCGGAGGTGCGCGGCAGCCGATCGGCGCTGTAGGCGGCCAGGCCGGCGGCGCCCGGCTCGCCGCCGGGCGGTACGTGGCGGGGTCGTTCGACGCTCGGGTGCCGAGCCTCGAGGAGCTGGTCGCCGGCCTGCGGGAGCTGCTGAAGGGGATGCTGATCGAATAACCGCTGGTGACCTGGCGTGTGCTTTGGCCAGGATGGCACCCATGACGACACAGTCCACGCACCGCACCAAGACGCCCACGAACGCAGGCGAACGCGCCATGTTGGAGGCATGGCTTGAGTTCCACCGGACCACCCTTGCGATGAAGTGCGAGGGCCTCGACGACGAGCAGCTTCGGCGCGCCTCCGTACCGCCGTCGGACCTGTCGCTGCTCGGGCTCGTCCGCCATATGGCCGAGGTCGAACGAGCCTGGTTCCGCCGGGTGCTGGCGGGCGAGGACGCCCCGCCGATCTACTACGACGACGCCGACCCGGACGGCGACCTCCACCCCACCGGGTCCGACACCCGCGAGGCGGCGTTCCCCGTCTGGCAGGCCGAGATCGAGGCGGCCCGCGCCCTGGCCGCGCAGTACGAGCTGGACGATCTGGCCACCGGCAAGTCCCGCAGCGGCGAACCGTTCAACCTCCGGTGGATCTACGTGCACATGATCGAGGAGTACGCCCGCCACAACGGCCACGCGGACCTTCTGCGCGAATGCATCGACGGGGCGACGGGCGACTGAGTCCCGACGGACCGAAACCGTGCCCGCTGCGGCAGCGGAGGGGCACGGGCGCCGGGGTGCCCGGTCCACCGGGCGGGGCACCCCGGTGTCACGGGCGTCACCCGTGCGGAGCAACCTCCGCTTGTCCGCTCCCCAAGAGACCTGGGACGCAGCAGAGTTGCGCAGGTGCATCGAACGACGACGACAGCGCTGCTGATGGTGATGGCGGCCACCGCGGTCTCGGCGGTCTCCGGCTGCGTGACCGTGGAGCGCCCCTCCGCCCCCCGTCTGCAGCCCGCGACGGACCCTTCACCCCTCGCCTCACCGGCAGCGGACAACGGCGAGAAGGCCGAGCCCCAGATCGTGCAGGCTCCCGCTCGTGAAGCGCTGGAGCTCATCAGGCCGTCCCACCGCGCCTCTCCGACCTCGGACCCGCACACCACCGCCGGCGCGTCACCGGAACCCGCGCCCCGCAGCTCCCACCGGGCGCGGTCAGCGCGCCCCAAGATCCCTCGTTTCCGGCCCCGGCCCGCACAGCCCCTGCCGCTGCCCGACCGCTACTCGGACCCGGATCTCTGCGCTCTGGGCAGGGAGTACGGCCAGTGGCGACCGGACAGCCCGCAGGAGGCCGCCTGCCGGGACATGTACGGTCGTTGAGCCGCTCCGTGCTCCGCGTGGGGCTATGGCTCGTTGCGCGGCGGTCCCAGCGGCCCTTCCCGTGAGGGCCCCGCGCCTCGGCCTCCCCCTCCCCCGTCGGCTCCGTCTCCCCCTCCCTCTTCGCCCAGTTCGAGCTCCAGCCTCCCGATGGCGGCCCGGACACCGTCCCCGTAGGTGTCGTCCCCCAGCGCACCCACCGCGCCCCGCGCCCGGCCGAGATGGGTGCGCGCCGCCTCCGACCGCCCGAGCTTGATGTAGTCGGCTGCCAGGTTGAGATGCAGCGACGGGTACAGGGCGCGCACCGCAAGGGACTGGTGGTGCACGGCCAGCCGCCCGTCCGTCAGCTCCTCCGCCGCCGACAGTGCCCGCAGGTCCCAGGCAAGTTCGTCCGCCGGGTCGTCCTGGGTGTCCGCCATGTAGTGGGCGAGCGTGCAGCGGTGGAGCGGGTCGCCGTCCTCGCCGATCTCCGACCAGAGGCCGAGGAAGCGGTCGCGCGCCTCGGCGCGGTCACCTCCCCGGTGCAGAATGATCACCTGCCCGATGCGGGTCATCATGGCGTCGTCCGCCGCCTTCTCCTGCCGCTCCGCCACCGCGTCCTCCACGCCCGTACGACGATCGTTCCCATGCATCGCGACGGTAGCCGCCGGCGCCGGCAATCCCGGTCAGGCGCGGCGCCTCGGTGGGCGGCGGGCGGGGTCGCAGTCGGCCCCGGCCCACCGCAGACGCGTGCACTGCCGGTCCCCGGCGTCAGCCGAGATCCGGGATCCGCCAGTCGATCGGGGCGTGACCCTGCGCTGCCACGGCCTCGTTGATCTGCGTGAAAGGACGTGAGCCGAAGAACTTCCGGGCGGAGAGCGGCGAGGGGTGCGCTCCCTTCACCACCACATGCCGGGTCTCGTCGATCAGCGGGAGCTTCTTCTGCGCGTAGTTCCCCCAGAGCACGAAGACGGCCGGGTCGGGCCGCCCGGCCACGGCGCGGATCACCGCGTCCGTGAACTTCTCCCAGCCCTTGCCCTTGTGCGAGTTCGCCTCCCCAGCCCGGACGGTCAGCACCGCGTTGAGCAGCAGGACTCCCTGCTGCGCCCACGGCATCAGATATCCGTTGTCCGGGACGGGGTGACCCAGCTCCTCCTGCATCTCCTTGTAGATGTTGCGCAGCGACGGAGGCGTCCGCACGCCGGGCCGGACGGAGAAGCACAGGCCGTGGCCCTGGCCTTCGCCGTGATACGGATCCTGGCCGAGGATCAGCACCTTGACCTGGTCGTACGGCGTCGCGTCCAGCGCGGCGAAGACCTCTTCACGCGGCGGGTAGACGGGACCCTTCGCACGCTCGTCCTCGACGAAGTCGGCGAGCTCCTTGAAATAGGGCTTCTGGAGCTCCTCGCCGAGAACGCCGCGCCAGGACTCGGGCAGCATGGCGGTGTCGGTCACGTCAACATCCTCCGGGGTGCGGTCGGTTCGCGACCGCAGGACGTACGGCCGCTTCCACACCGCAGAACCTACCTGCGCCCACTGACAGCCGAGGGCGCCTCCCATGATCGCGGGCGCATGCGCAGGAGCTCGTGACCATCACCTCATGGTCACGAGCTCCCGGTCGACAGCCGACGGCCGGCGCGCGGCTACCAGCTGGTCTTGCGCTGCAGCTCCCACATCATCATGATCGTCGACGGATCCAGGGCGCGCTCGGCGCCGGCGATCTCCTCGTTGGCCGCCACGTACTGCTTGCCCTGCCACAGCGGAAGCAGCCGTGCGTCGTCCACGAGGATCTGCTGGGCCCGTTCGAACTGCTTGACGACCGCGCCGCGGTCGCTCTGCTTGCGGGACTCAGGCAGCAGTTCATTGGTGATCTCCGGAGCCGAGTAGGGCGTGCCGAGGGCGTTCTCCTGACCCACGAAGGGCGCGATGAAGTTCTCCGCGTCGGGGAAGTCCGGGAACCAGCCGCGTCCGAACACCGGGTACTCGCCCTTGCTGTACCCCTCGACGTACGTCTTCCAGGGGCGGCCCTTGACCGTCACGTCGAACAGGCCGGAGTCGTTCAGCTGCCGCTTGATCTCCTGGAACTCCGGGGCGGTGGCGGAGCCGTAGCGGTCGGTGGTGTACCAGAGGGTCAGCGGAACCTTCTGGGTGATCCCTGCCGAGGTCAGGATGGACTTGGCCTTCTTGAGGCTGGGGTCGCCGAAGCGGTCGAAGAAGACGGTCGTGTGCCCGGCGAGCCCGCGGGGCACCATCGAGTACAGCGGTTCGACCGTGTTCTTGTAGATCTTGTTCGCGATGGCGCCGCGGTCGATGAGCTGGGCGATCGCCTTACGGACGGCAGGCTTCCGCGCCCAGGGGTCCTTGGGGTTGAAGACCAGGTAGCTGATCTCCATGCCGGCGCCCTCGACGAGCTGGAGGTCGTCCTGCGAGGCATGGGCCTGCAGATCGACGACGTCCTTGGCCGCGAGTCCACGGAGGATCACATCGATCTGCTTCTTCTTGAGGGCATCGAACATCTTGCTCGAGTCCTGGAAGTAGCGGATGGTGACGGCGCTGTTCTTGCGGTCGGCCAGCCCCTTGTAGTTCGGGTTCTTGGCGAGATCCGCCTCCGTGCCGTCCTCGTACCCCTCGAGGGTGTACGGACCGGAGCCGGTGACCTTGCCGTCCTTGCGGAGCGCGTTCGCCGGGTACTCGGCGGGGTCGACGATCGACATGGCGGGGGTGGCCAGGACGAACGGGAACGTGGTGTCGGGCTTGTTGAGCTCGAAGACGACGTCCCGGTCGCCCTCCGTCTCGACCTTGTCCAGGCTGCCGAGCAGACCGGCCGGGCCGCCCGCCAGATCGATCTTCAGAATCCGGTCGATGGAGTGCTTGACCGCCGCGGCGTCGAGCGTGTCCCCGTTGGAGAACTTCATGCCGGCGCGGAGCGTGCAGCGGTACGTGCGGTTCGAGGTGTCGGTGAACTCACAACTCTCGGCCGCGTCGGGCTCGGGCTCCGACGCCCCGGACGGGTAGCTCAGCAGAGTTTGGTAGATGTTCCGGAAGAGTTCCCATGAGCCGTCCCAGGAGGCCGCCGGATCCAGCGTGCTCGGGGCACTGGTGGTTCCCACGACGATCTCTTTCTGGTCCTCGCCGTCACCGGAGGACACCAGACCACACCCGGCGAGCAGGGATATGGAGGCCGCAGCCGCCACATAGCGCAGAGATTTGATCCGGTAGAACACGCGCACGCTCCTCGATCAGCCATGCCATGAGTCGGCAGACCATACCGCAGTGCCCCGCCGGGCCATTCAGGTGTCCCAGCGGGGCAGTAGGCCCTGTCGTCGAACTCCCGCCTGCCCCGCACTTCGGGCGGACGACGGGAGTTCGACAACAGGGCCTGGAGCCGGTGTCCGGGGGCGACGTCACAGCTGATGCGTCGCCCCGTTATACGGCCTTTGTTATGCGGTTGTGTTACGCGGTCCTCATCATCCGACGCCCGCGTTCAGGAAGATCCCGCCGTCGATCACGAGGGTCTGTCCGGTGATCCAGCCCGCCTGGTCGGAGGCCAGGAACGCGGCCGCGCCTGCGATGTCCTCGGGCACGCCGAGCCGGCCGAGCGGGTAGGCGGCCGCCGCCTCCGTCTCACGCCCCTCGTACAGGGCCGCGGCGAACTTGGTCTTCACCACGGCCGGGGCGATCGCGTTCACCCTGACCTGCGGCGCGAACTCGTGCGCCAGCTGCTGGGTCAGATTGACCATGGCGGCCTTGCTCATGCCGTACGCCCCGATGAAGGGGGACGCGGATAGGCCGGCCACGGAGGCGACGTTGACGATCGCGCCGCCGTTGTCCCTCTGCCAGGCCTTCCAGGTCTGCTGGGCGAAGCCGAGCGCCGAGAGGACGTTGGTCTCGTACACCTTGCGCGCCACGTCGAGGTCGAGGTCGGCCATGGGTCCGAAGACCGGGTTCGTACCGGCGTTGTTCACCAGGTGGTCGACCCGGCCGAAGGCCTCCATGGTGCGCTCCACGGCAGCGGCCTGGTGCGCGACGTCGTGGGCCTTGCCCGCGACGCCGATGACGCGGTCGGGGCCGAGCTTCTCGACGGCCTCCTTCAGCGCGTCCTCGCCCCGGCCGGTTATGCACACCCGGTCGCCGCGGGCGACGAGCGCCTCGGCGATGCCGTAGCCGATGCCGCGGCTGGCGCCCGTGACGATGGCGACCTTGCCGCTGTCCTGCACAGTCATGATCGGTGGCTCTCCGATGTCAGTTGAGCGGGCCGCCGGCCACGTACATGACCTGGCCGGAGACGAAGCCGGCCGCCTCGCCCGTGAAGAAGGCGACGGCGTTGGCGATGTCCTCCGGCTCGCCGACGCGCTGCACCGGGATCTGCGTGGCGGCCGCGGCCTTGAACTCCTCGAAGCCCATCTTCACGCGCTCGGCGGTGGCCTTGGTCATCTCGGTGGCGATGAAGCCGGGGGCGACGGCGTTGGCGGTGATGCCGAACTTGCCGAGTTCGATGGCGAGGGTCTTGGTGAGCCCCTGCAGGCCGGCCTTGGCGGCCGAGTAGTTGGCCTGGCCGCGGTTGCCCAGCGCGGAGGAGGAGGACAGGTTGACGATGCGGCCGAAGCCGGCGTCGACCATGTGCTTCTGGCAGGCCCGGGCCATGAGGAACGAGCCGCGCAGGTGCACGTTCATGACGGTGTCCCAGTCGGAGACGCTCATCTTGAACAGCAGGTTGTCGCGGAGCACGCCCGCGTTGTTCACCAGGATCGTCGGGGCGCCGAGCTCCTCGGCGATGCGCGCGACGGCGGCCTCCACCTGGGCCTCGTCGGAGACGTCGCAGCCGACTGCGACGGCCTTGCCGCCGGCCGCGGTGATCTGCTCGACGGTGTCCTTGCACGCGGCCTCGTCGAGGTCGATCACGGCGACGGCGCGGCCCTCGGCGGCCAGTCGTACGGCGGTCGCGGCGCCGATGCCGCGCGCGGCCCCGGTGACGACGGCGACACGCTGCTCGGTGGTGGACATGGTTGGTTCTCCTCGCCCTTGGAAAGCCTTGAGGCCTTTCGATCCCGGAGGCTCGAAAGCCCGGACAGTGCTGGATGCGGCTCCTGGCGGTACGCCCTTGAGGTGAGCGACCGCTTAGTACCCAGCAGACGTGACGCTAGAAGCCCTGGCACTCGGTGTCAACGGCGCCCCGGCCACCTGTGACGCATTACCTCGCCGCCAGGGGAGCCGACCGCCTGCGATCAGCGCACCAGCAGGTCGAGCAGCCGCTCCACCTCGGCCTCGGGGTCCGCGGTGAGCCCGGTGTGCACCGGGCCCGGCTGCACGACGGTGGAACGCGGCGCGATCAGCCAGCGGAAGCGCCGTCCGACATCGTCACCCGCGGCCTGTCCCGCGGCCTCGCCTCCGTGGCAGACGCCCTCGACGGCACGCAGCGCGGCCCGTATGCCCGTGACGTCCGCGTCCGGGTCCAGCGCCGCCAGTTTTCCCTCGTCGAGATGGGTGCGGGCGGCCACGAAGGACTTGGCGCGGCAGTAGACCACGACCCCCACGTTGAACTGCTCTCCACGCTCCACACGCGGCACGACGCGCAGCACCGCGTACTCGAACACGTCCCGGCCGGCCACGTCCGTCACGCCGCCTCGCCCTTCCGTGACGACGCATTCCGCGCGGACGCGTCGGTGGTGATCCAGCCCGGAGCCTTGGCGCGCGTGCGCTCAGCGGGTTCACCGAGGGTGATCCGCTCATGGACCGACCCGGCGCGCGGCAGCAGGGCGGACACATAGGCGCGGCGCACGTCGTCCGCGCTGTCGAAGCCGGCCTCGCCGGTGAGCCACTCGTCGGGGACGTCGGAGACCACCTCCGTGAGGAGCTCTTCCGTGACGCGCGGGGCGAGTTCGGCGGCCGCGGCCGCGATGTCCGGCCCGAAGGGCGCGAGGGCGTGGTCGGACGCGTCGTACGGCCTGCCGGCCACGGCCCCGGCCGCCGGCCAGTTGTGGTGCCAGATCATGGTCGCGCCGTGGTCGATGAGCCACACATCCCCGCGCCACACCAAGAGGTTGGGGTTGCGCCACGAGCGGTCCACATTGCCCACCAACGCGTCGAACCATACGATGCGCCCCGCTTCGAGCGGATCGACCTGGTACGCCAGGGAATCGAAGCCGATGGCGCCCGGCAGATACTCCATGCCGAGGTTGAGGCCGCCGCTGGACTTCAGCAGCTCCTGCACCTCCGGATCGGGCTCGCCCAGACCGAGCACGGGGTCGAGCCGGATGCCCACAAGCCGCGGCACGCGCAGCCCCAGTCGCCGGGCGAGCGTTCCGCAGATCACTTCGGCGACAAGCGTTTTGCGCCCCTGCCCGGCGCCGGTGAATTTCATCACATACGTGCCGAAGGCGCCGTGGCCGTCCGCCTCGACGAGGCCGGGCAGCGATCCCCCCTCCCGCAACGGAGTGATATATCGATTTGCTGTCACTTCTGTGAGCATTGCCCCAGGCTACTGCCGGGCACATACGCTTTCGATCACCTTCTTGCCGCCACGACCGGCCGGGGTTCCTCTGCGCCCGAAGAGACAGATGGAACAGTTGAACCACATGCCGCCCCGGTGCGTATGAGATTCGGTAAGAGATCGCAGCACACCCAGCACCACCATGGAAGGAACCCAGCAATGACCGTTTCGCAGGGGTCTGTCCCCAAGCCGTCCCGCCGGACCGTCGTCGCCACGGTGGGCGCAGCCGGACTGACCGCCGCGCTGGCCGCGTGCGGCAGCTCGGACGACTCCGGGAGCACCGGGTCCGCCGAGTCGACGCCGTCCACCGAGACGTCGGGGTCCTCCTCGGCTGCCAGCGGGGGTGGCGCGGGGGGGACGGTCCTCGCCAAGACCTCGGACATCCCGGTGGGCGGCGGCAAGATCTTCACCGACCAGAAGGTCGTGGTGACCCAGCCGTCGGAGGGCACGTTCAAGGCCTTCACGAGCATCTGCACCCACCAGGGGTGTCCCGTGACGGCCGTTGCCGACGGCACCATCGACTGCCCTTGCCACAAGAGCAAGTTCTCCATCGAGGACGGCAGCGTGAAGCAGTCCCCCGCCACGCAGCCGCTGGCCGCCATGAAGATCGAGGTGTCCGGCGAGGAGATCCGGCTGGTCTAGCCGGAGAAGTATTCGGCAGGGCCCTCGGGTCGGCCGGCGTGGACCCGAGCGAGGTCGGCCGGCGCGGAACCGAGCGAGGTCGGCCGGCGTGGCCGCGCGGGGTCAGGGCCCGCGGCCGCGCGCGTCTCGTCCGCCGTGGTCACGGGGTGCGGCGGGGGCGTCTCCAGCAGCCGAGGATGTCGTCGGTCGTCGTGATCGTGGCGACCAGGGCGAGCGTGTTGCGGATCATCGCGGGGGTGTAGTCGGAGGGCACCCCCGCGATCGCGTCGGCCGGGACGACGACCGTGTAACCCAGATTGACCGCGTCGAAGACGGCGTTGGGGATCGCGACGTTCGCCGAGACACCTGTCACGACCAGCGTGCGGCAGCCGAGGTTGCGCAGCAGCGGGTCCACGTCGGTGCCGGCGAGGGGCGACAGGCCGTGCAGCCGCCGTACGACGAGGTCCGCCGCGGCCACCTGGATGGGTTCCGCGACGCGTACCGCGCTCGTACCGGACAGCTGCCGTACGGGCAGCCGGTCCGCGGCGCGGAACAGCCGGGCATTGCTGTTGGCGCCGCGTCCGTCGGGGCGCCGCTCGGCCATGGCATGCATCACCTGTACGCCGCTGTCGTGGGCCGCGGCGACGAGGCGCCCGATGTTCGTAAGCGCCCCCGACGCGCGTGCCTCCTTGGCGAGTTCGGGCAGCGCGCTGTCCGTGCCGACGACGCCCTGCTGGCACTCGACGGTGAGCAGCACGGTGGTGGTGGGGGCGAGAAGTGCGCTGAGCTCTGCGTACGACGGCATGACTTTCCTGTCGTGGGGCCTTCCTCTGGTAAGGCCTTCCTGTGGCGGGAACCCCTGTGGTGGCGTCCGGGCGGGCGAGAGTAGCCACCATTGCGCCAGGACGGAAGACGGCACATGCTTCTCTGACTCGATGTCAGGGCCGTCGTCGAGTCGGCTCGAGGGCTTGGTTCCGAGCCGATACCGCAGAAGGGGGAGTCGCATGGCCGTCACACAGCGCCGGGGCCGCAGGATCATGATGACACCGGCCGAGCTCGACGAGTTCCTTTCCACGCAGCGGACCTGCCGGGTGGCGACGGTGTCGCCGGACGGCGCGCCGCATGTGAGCACGCTCTGGTTCGCCTGGGACGGCACATCACTGTGGCTGTACTCGATCACGCGCAGCAAACGCTGGTCCGACATCCGGCACGATCCGCGAATCGCCGTCGTCGTCGACGCGGGAGAGGAGTACGGCGAGCTGCGCGGCGTCGAACTGACCGGCAGTGTGGAATTCGTCGGCGAGGTACCCCGCACGGGCGAGGAGCAGGTTCCCGAACTGGAGACCCCCGAGGAGCTCTTCGCCCGGAAGAACTTCGGCATGGACAAGATGCCGCACGACGGCCGGCACGCGTGGCTCCGGCTTACCCCGAAAGCGATCGCGTCCTGGGACTTCCGCAAGCTGGCAACGCCCAAGGCCTAGCCGATCGGGAGCCGACCGGGCCGGGCCGACCGTCCCACCGCAGCCTGCGCCTGAACGCCAAGGAGAGCAGTTCACGGCGCGGTGGACGCCGCCCCGCGCCGTGCGAGGCGGCCCCGCGACTGCCCGGCCGAGGGGCCAAGCCCCCGTACATCAACCAACCGCCGCCCCCGCGGCCTGCAGCGCCTTCACCGACGCCCTGATCGACGGCCGGCGGTCCGCGTCGGCGCGCCACACGGCGTAGACGTGCCGCCGTACGCGTTGGCGGACCGGCACGGTGCTGACGCCGCCGGGCACGGGCTCGCGGCCCAGCCGTGGTGCGACGCACACGCCCAGCCCGGCGGCCACGAGTGCCAGCTGCGTGTGGTGCTCCTCGGCTCGATGGGCGATGCGCGGCTCTATGCCCTTGGCGCGCAGGGTGAACATCAGCCACTCGTGGCAGAACTCCCCTTCCGCCCAAGTGATCCACTCGTCGTCGGCGAACTCGTCGAGGTCCACCTCCTGACGGTCGGCGAGGGGATGCGAGACGGGCATCGCGACATCGGCCGGGTCGTCGAGGAGCGACGCCTTGACGAGCCCGTCCGGCAGCGGCAGCGGCTTGTTGTACCAGTCGAGGACGACCGCCATGTCGACGTCGCCCCTCACCACTCCGGCCACCCCTGCCTCGGGCTCCAGCTCCTGGGTGCGCACGCGCAGGCCGGGATGCTCGGCACGCAGCGCGGCGAGGGCCGCGGGAAAGAGCCCCCGCGCGGCCGTCGGGAACGCCGATATCCGCAGCTCCCCCACGACCTGTCCGCGCTGTGCCTCCAGGTCGGACTGGGCGAGCTCGACCTGGGAGAGGATGCGCGCCGCGTGATCGGCGAGCAGGCGGCCGGCGTCGGTGAGGCGCACGCCCCGGCCGTTCTTCGCGACGAGCTGCTGCCCGACCTCGCGTTCGAGCTTGGACATCTGCTGGGACACGGCCGACGTCGTGACATGCAGCCCCGCCGCGGCGCCGCTGACCGAGCCGTGCCGGGCCAGGGCGTCGAGGGTGCGCAGGCGCTCCAGGTTCAACATGTAAGCAATGCTACGCGATATCGGGTAAGAAATCTCGCTTGCGCTAAGAGGTTGTTCTGCGACATCGTGCAATCCATGAGCACCGTCACTCCCCCTCACGGGTCCCGCACCGCCGCGGAACCGACCGCCGCCCTGCCCACCGCCGCCCCGCCCGCGGGGTCCGCCACGCCTGCCGCCCCGCCGCGCCACGGTGCTCTCGACTGGCGGATCCGGTTCGGCTTTCTGTCACTCGTCTGGGGCTTCAGCTTCCTGCTCATCAAGGTGGGCACGCACGGGTACGCGCCTCTCCAGGTGACCCTGGGGCGGCTGTTCTTCGGGGCTGCGGTGCTCGCGGTAGCGCTTGTCGTCAAGCGGGAGCGGCTGCCGCGTGGAGTGCGCACATGGGGGCATCTCATGGTGGCGGCGTTTCTGCTCAACGCCCTGCCGTTCTCCCTGTTCGCGTTCTCGGAGCTGACCATTCCGTCGACGCTCGCCGGGATCTGCAACGCCACGTCACCGCTGTGGGGCATGGTGCTGTCGCTGGTCGCCCTCTCCGAGGACCGCCCGACGCGGCGCCGGGTCACCGGCCTCGGAATCGGCTTCATCGGCGTGCTGACGGTGCTGGGCGCCTGGCAGGGCTTCAGCGGTCTCGACTTCGCCGGCACGGCGATGGCACTCGTGGCATCGCTGAGCTACGCGGTCGGCTGGATCTACGTGCGCCGAACGCTCGCCGGGTCGGGTTACTCCAACCTGTCACTGACCGGCGCGCAGCTCCTCCTCGCGACCCTCCAACTGGCCGTGGTGACCACCGCCTTCACGACCCTGCCCACGCAGATCGCGGTGGTGCCGCTGCTCGCGATCGCGGCACTCGGCATCCTCGGCACAGGTCTCGCCTTCCTCGTCCAGTACGGCCTGGTCGCCGAGGTCGGCCCGACGACGGCCCAGATGGTCACGTACTTCGTTCCCGTCATCGCCACGGCCGCGGGCGTCGCCGTGCTCGGGGAGTCCCTGTCGTGGTCGACACCGGTCGGCGCACTCATCATCCTGGCGGGCGCGGCGCTGACACAGCCGCGGGCTCGCGTACGGAAGCGGCAGCGCGGCGACCTCTGAGGGGCACTGCGGCGTGGACGGAACCCCACCGACGTACCGGCGCCGGACCAGCCCCCTCAGTCGTAGCGCCGCGCCGGAGCCGGGCCGGTGGCGGACGCGACGGCGTCCGCCACCGGCCCGATGTCCTCGGCGGCGAGCGCCGAGACGGTGATACGCACGCCAGGTGACGCGCTCGTACGAAAGCGCGCACCCGGCGCGACAGCCCACCCGGCATGCAGCAGGCGCGCCACCACCGCCGTTTCGTCCGGCACCGGCACCCATACGTTCATACCGCTGCGTCCGTGCGCCCCGATGCCCCGCTCGGCGAGGGCGGCGATCAACGCGTCGCGCCGCCGCCCGTAGGAGGCGGCCACCCCCTTCTCGTCCACCGCTCCCCCGGTCCACAGGCGCACGACGGCACGCTGGAGCAGATGGCTGACCCAACCAGGGCCGAGCTGCTGCCTGCCGAGCACACGGTCGACGGTGAGGGGGTCGCCGGTGAGCACGGCGAGGCGCAGATCCGGCCCGTACGCCTTGGCGGTGGATCGGACGAACGCCCAGCTGTGCGTGGCACCGGCGAGGGGATGGAGGGGCACGTCGACGATGCCGTGCCCGTGGTCGTCCTCGATGAGCAGTACCTCTCGGTGCGCGGCCAGGACTCTGCGCAGAGCACGCGCGCGTGCGGCACTCACCGCGGCGCCGGTGGGGTTCTGC
The DNA here is from genome assembly GCF_053594815.1 of Streptomyces sp. NPDC002577. Taxonomy (NCBI): domain Bacteria; kingdom Bacillati; phylum Actinomycetota; class Actinomycetes; order Kitasatosporales; family Streptomycetaceae; genus Streptomyces; species Streptomyces sp. NPDC002577. Next base: position 32,606 of record NZ_JBSFWK010000055.1, read on the forward strand.
GCACGGGCCGTCACGACGACGGCGCGCACGCCGCCGAGCAGCGCCTGCTGCACGTCGTCGGGCAGCGGCCCCTCGTCGTCGACGCCGACGGGGACCGCACGCAGTCCGAGTGCGGCTACGAGATCGAGCATGCTGCCCCAGCCCGGATCCTCCACGGCGACCGCGTCGCCGGGCTTGAGGTGCACCGCGAGCACCCGCTCGACGGCGTCGAGCGCCCCGGAGGTGACGGCGAGCGGCCCGTCGGGGACGCCTTCCGCGTCGAAGGCCACGCGCGCGTGGCGGGCGAGTTGGGGATCCACGGAGGGCTGTCCGTAGAGCACCGGCCGCTCGTCCCCCTGCGCCGCGGCCGCCGCGAACGCCTCGGCGAGCGATGGCAGCAGCGCGGGGTCCGGGTTGCCGTTGGACGCGTCCCGCACCCCTGGGGGCACGTGGACACGGGTCCGCCCACGCGCCGTGGTGGCCGGCTTGGAGCGGACACGGCTGCCGCGCCGACCCGCCGTCTCGATGACACCGCGTTCACGCAGCGTGCGATAAGCGGCCGCCACTGTATTGGGATTGACCCCCAGTTGCTGCGCCAACTCCCTCATGGGCGGCAGGAGTTGGCCAGGTTCCAGGTCACCCGAACCCACCGCGCGCTCGACGCTGCCCGCAATCTCTGCTGCACGCCGGCCCGCAATCCGATACTCTCCTAGCACAAAGCCGAGTATGCACTAGTACAATCGGCATCGCAAGCCCGTTCCCGCACCACCAGCACCAAGCCCACAGCTCCGCAGCACAACAGCGCCGCCACACCGCAACACCGCAAGGAGACGAGCAGCCATGCCAGACCAGACCGCCTACGCCCCGACCGAGCGCACCGTCCCCACCCGGGGCCGCAAGCGCGCGTCGTACGACCGCGCGCTGGTGCACTCGATACTCGACGAGGCATACGTCTGCCATCTCGGATTCGTACGCGACGGTGCTCCGGTCGTCCTGCCGACGCTGTACGGCCGGGTGGACGACCGTCTGTACGTGCACGGCTCGACCGGTTCGCGGCCGCTGCGGATGGCCGGTCAGGCCGATCCGGGACTCCCCGTGTGCCTCACGGTCACCCACGTCGACGGGCTGGTCCTCGCTCGGTCCGCGTTCCACCACTCGATCAACTACCGCTCCGTGGTGGTGCACGGCGTGGCCCACCAGGTGACCGACCCCGAAGAACTGCGTACCGCGCTGGACGCACTCGTCGACCACGTCGTGCCCGGCCGCGCCACCGATTCACGCCCCGCCGACGCAAAGGAGCTCGCGGCGACCGCGGTGCTGCGCCTCGACCTCGAGGAGGTCTCCGCGAAGGTGCGCACGGGCGGCCCCAACGACGAGCCGGAGGACCTGGACCTTCCGCACTGGGCCGGCGTGGTCCCGCTGCGCAAGGGCTACGACGCCCCCGTCCCCTCGGAGGACCTCGACGGCTCCGTGGAGATCCCCGCCTACCTGGCCGGTCTGTGATGCTGATCCACCCCTGGGACGCACCGCGCGACGACGCCGAGTGGCAGCACTGGCTCGCGGGCCACGACTTCGGGCAGCTCGCCGTCAACGGCCTGCCCGACGGCCCGCCCCACGTCCAGCCCATGCACTTCGTCTACGACGCGGAGCGCGGCGCGCGCGGTGAGGTGATCGCCCATCTCTCGCGCCACAACCCGCTCTGGCCGGCCCTGGAGTCCGATCCCGAGGTGCTGCTGAGCGTGGTGGACGACTACGTGTTCGTACCGGGCCCGTGGCAAGCCCCGGAGGACATCCCGCCCGAGCACGGCGTGCCCACCAGTTTCTACGCCGCGGTCCAGCTCTGGTGCACCGCCCGCGTCGTGGACGATCCGCACGAGAAGGCCGAGCTGCTGAACCGGCAGTTGACCCACTTCCAGCCGGAGGTCGGCTCCCCCGGCGCCGCTGTGGGAGCGGCGCCGTACGGTCGCATGCTGTCCGGGATCCGCGGGCTGCTCCTGGAAGTGGTGGACGTCCGGGCGAAGTTCAAGTACGCGGGCCAGAAGCCCGAGGCGGTGCAGGACCGGATCGCCGAGGGCCTCGCGGAGCGGTCGGGTCCGCGGGACTCCGCTGCCCGGGCCCATCAACTGCGCAGACGCCCGGCGTGACCTTGCCGCGCGGGGCCCGTGGGGTCCCCTATGCGGGGCCACCGCGCGCCGACAAGGCACTGGGCACGTCCTGTTCGCCGGGGTTGCCCAGGTCGGCCGGGTTGCCTCGGCCGCCGGGCTCGCCCTCACCGTGCGAGGTTCCCTCGGCGACCGGCCGCACGCCCGCGACCGGCTCGGCCGGTGGCTTCGCCGGGGCCGACGACTGCGCGATGAACGCGCCGACAAGGACGACGGCCCCGCCGACGATCTGGGGCGCCGACAGGTGTTCACCGAGCATGATCCAGGCGAGGAGGGTGGCGACGACCGCCTCGAGGCAGGCCACGACACCCGCCACCTGCGGGGAGAGCCTGCGGACGGACAGCACGCCGGTGACGTAGGCGACGACGGTCGCGACGAGGACGAGCCAGCCGAGCAGCAGATATGCCGCGACCGGTGTGCCGTCCATCTGCGCGGTTCCGCCCAGCACGGACCAGTCCATGCCCCAGGGGCGCGCGACGACCGTCAGCAGGACGGCGCCGAACAGCAGTCCGTAAGCGATGACGCCAAGCGGGTCCGGCGCCTCCTCGCCCGCGTCGCTGCCCTGGTCGGACAGGACGAAGTAGCCGACCTGGCAGCAGGCCGCGCACAGGGCGAGCAACAGGCCGACCGCGTCGAAGCCCAGACCCGACCACACCTCGACGACGCAGGCGAGACCGCCGACCGCGAGGACGACACCGACCGCGGCGGCCCGGGTCACCGGCCGCCGCTGCACGAAGCGCACCCACGCGAGGAGGAGCGCCGGGGCAAGGTACTCGACGAGCAGCGCGACTCCGACAGGGATACGAGAGATCGCGGCGAAGTAGCAGGCCTGCACACCGGCGACACCGAGAAGACCGAATCCGGCCAGCAGAGCGGGGCGGCGGCGCACCAGGGAGCGGTGGCGCCAGGCGACGGGCAGCATCACGAGTGCGGCACCCGCCGCCCTGAGCCAGACCACGTGCAACGGGTCGAGACCCGCTTCGATCAGCGGCTTGGCCGCGACCCCCGAACCGCCGAAGGCGAGCGCCGATATGAGGGCGAGGCCCAGGCCGACGCCCTTTCCGTGGTTGACCTGAATCCCCTGAGACGCATGCACCGGCACATCATGGCAGGCGCCGTCATGACCGTCACCCCCATTGACACCTGTCTCAACCGGTGGACCCGGCCCGTCCGGCGCCCGCCCTCAGTACCCTCAGCGCCCGCCTTCCCGGCCGCCCACGCACTCGCATCCCGAATCGATGCGCAGGAGCAGCCGCCCGGCATCGACCCCGGCCCGCCCCAGCACCTCGACCGCGCGGCACTCGGGGTCGGAGACCAGGGCCGCCAGGAGATCGACGCCGCACGCCTGTGACGCACCGCGGAGCCGAGCGCGCTCGCGGGCCGCGTCCATGGCGGCGGCCGCCGCGGGAGACCAGCCGGCACCCGCTACGACGGGCAGGGCACCCGAGTCCTCGACCGTGCTCTGCCATCTCAGTCCGTATCCGATGCTGCGCTGCACGAGATAGCCCAGCAGCCGCGCGACCTGCGCACCGCCTTCGAAGACCGCCCGCACGTCCGGGTCCGACTCCATGAGGGTGTGCAGCAGATGTGCGGTGTCGATCTGCCGGTCCCCGTCCCGTACCGCCCGCCGCCGCGCAGCCGCGACCACCGAGGCCAGCTCCACGCTGAGTCCGGCATCGGACTCGGCACGGATAGAGCCGCGGCCCACGGCCTGGAGGGGAATTCGAGGTTGCACATCTCCCACCTCATCAGCCTCTGCGCTCTACGGCATCCACGGCGGGAAGCATTTTTGCGTCCCACGCAGGTTGGGCAAACATGAGCGGGTTCTCATCCTTACGGAGGAGATCGCGCGGTTTTTTCCGGATGAGGAGCGCGTCGCCTTTGCCCGGACACCACGCGCGACACCGTGGCGCCGCATCCACATTTTCTGACTGTTCATCAGTATTGAATATTCAAGGCCCTGCGGCTACTTTCCGCGACACCGTTGCTGCGCCGGGCGCAGCGCACGACAAGATGGGGTGGTCGCATGGCCGAAGTCAGCGCGGAAGCACGGATCGAGGCGCCCGCCGAGAAGGTCTGGGCGCAGCTCACCGACTTCTCCTCCTACGGCGAGTGGAACGCCACGCACACGAGCTTCCCGAAAGGCGGCCCGGCCGTACTGGAGGTGGGCGGCACGTTCGAGGAGAACATGAAGCTGATGGGCTTCCCCGCCGAGGTGATCTGGACCATCGAGGAGCTGGAGACCGCCCGGACCTTGGCCATCCGGGGCAAGGGTCCGATGGCCGTCACCGTCTCCACGCGCTACTCGCTGACGCCCGACGGCGACGCCACGACGGTGCGCATCGACGGCGAGTTCACCGGCGCCGCCGTGTCGCTGATGGCCGGCAAGCTCAAGGACTCCGCAAGCGCCGCACTGAACGAGTCGCTGCGCAAGCTGGACGGGCTGGTCACCTGAGCCGAACCGGCACGGCACGGCACGGCACGGCACGGCACACCATCGGGCACGCGAAGGCGCCCCGCACTGCGAAGTGCGGGGCGCCGTCACGCCGTACGTCCGTCGTCAGCCCAGCGGGCGTCAGTCCTCGTCGGCCAGGATCAGGTACAGCTTCTTGCGGGCCTCATTGATCACGGAGAGCGCCTTTTCGCGCTGCTCCTTGGTGCCGGTCTTCCAGACCTGCCCGAACGCCTCCATCAGGCCGAAGCCGGCCTGCCGGATCTCGTGCAGCGCCTCCCAGTCGACCCCGCGCCCGGCCTCTTCCCAGGGCGCCTCGGGCACCTCGTCGGCCGCCTCGCGGCCGGACTCGGTGAGCGAGAACAGCTTCTTGCCGCCTTGGTCCGCACTGGCGATCAGGCCTTCGTCCTCGAGCAGCTGGAGCGTCGGGTACACCGACCCGGGGCTGGGCTTCCACACCCCTCCACTCCGCTCGCCGATCTCCCGGATCATCTCGTAGCCGTGCATCGGGCGGTCCTTGAGCAGGGCGAGGATCGACGCGCGTACGTCACCGCGCCGCGCCCTGCCCCTCGGACCTCCCGGTCCGCCTCGGCCACCGCGCCCGCCCCAGGGTCCACCCGGGCCGAAGCCGGGGCCGAAACCACCTGGGCCGAACGGGCCGAAGGCGGCCCGGCGGCCTTCGAAGCCGCCCCGACCCTGATGGCCGGGCCCGAACGGCCCCTTCCCGTGTCCATGTCCGTGTTCGTATCCATGGGAACGCATCGCAATCGCTCCTTCCATCGTTGATCGGTCGCGATGCGTCAACGATATATCGGGAACGCTCGGATGGCAATGCCTTCTCGCGCGATCCCCGACTGCCGCACGAAGGGGGCTGCCGCACAAAGGGGGCCAGGTTCCGGCGATTGGCCTTGGCCCCCGCCTCCAGGACGCCCCTAACGTCGCCCTCATGCGGATTCGAATCGTCGATGCCTTCACCGACCGGCCCTTCGCCGGCAACCCGGCCGGAGTCGTACTCCTGGAGGAGTTCCCGGACGCCGAGTCGCTGCAGCAGGTGGCCACCGAGGTCAACCACGCGGAGACCGCGTTCGCCCACCCGCTGCCCGAGGGCGGCGAGGCCGACTGGGCTCTGCGCTGGTTCACGCCCGCCACCGAGGTCGACCTGTGCGGCCATGCGACGCTGGCCACCGCCCATGTCCTGCACACCACCGGCGCCGCCGACGGCACGGTGCGCTTCGCCACGCGCAGCGGCGTCCTCGCCGCGACCGTACGCGCGGACGGCAGCATCACGCTGGACTTCCCGACCGCCCCGCTCACCCGGGTGGACATCCCCGAAGGAGTGCCGGCCGCCCTGGGTGCACAGCCCCTCTCCGCGTACGACACCGGCCCGCACACGGGCGATCTGCTCGTCGAGTTCGCCGACGAAAAGGCGGTCCTCGCGCTCGCCCCGGATCTGAAGGCCCTGGTCGAGCACTCGAAGCGCGGCATCATCGCGACCGCCCCCGCCGAAGACCCGGCCCGCGGCTACGACTTCGTCTCGCGCTGCTTCTTCCCCCGCGTCGGCATCGACGAGGACCCGGTCACCGGCAGTGCGCACACGGCGCTCGCGCCCTTCTGGTCCGGACGCCTGGGCCGTACCGAACTGACGGGCCTGCAGGCATCGGCCCGCTCCGGCCTGGTCCGCACGGAACTCCAGGGCGACCGCACGCTGCTGACCGGCCGCGCAGTCACGGTCATCGACGGGGAGCTCCTCGCCTGACAGCACTGTGGGGGCGTACGAGCAAGAGTTCGTACGCCCCCATCGCAGCACGTCATGCCGTCACGCGGTCACGCCGTGGGCAGCCACCCCACCTTCCCGGCCAGCAGCGCATACCCGACGAACGCCCCGATATCGAGCAGCGAATGGGCGACCACCAGCGGCCCCACCCGGCCCCACCGCCGGTACAGGAGCACGAAGACGACGCCCATCGCCATGTTGCCGACGAATCCGCCGACCCCCTGGTAGAGGTGGTACGAACCGCGCAGCACAGCGCTGCCCGCGAGCGCGGCGACCGGCGTCCACCCCAACCGATCCAGCCGGCGCAGCAGATAGCCGACCACGATCACTTCCTCCAGGACGGCGTTCTGGATCGCCGCCAGAACGAGCACGGGGTACTTCCACCACACGTCGGGCAGCGCCTCGGGCACCACTGTCAGGTTGAACCCCAGGCCGCGTGCCGCCAGGTAGAAGGCGATGCCCGTACTGCCGATCACCGCTGCGATCACGGCGCCGCGGCCCAGATCGGTCCACGGCCGGGAGCGATCGAAGCCGATCGTGCGCAACCCCGCGCCCTCCCGCAGCAGGAAGTGCGCTACCAGCAAGACGGGCACCAGTGCGGTCGCGATACCGAACAGCTGCCATGCGAGATCAAGCCATGGACGGCCCGGAGCCGCCGAGGCGTTCATCGTGGCCGCCTGGTCCTTCAGACCTCCCGGCTTGGTGACCGAACCGACAAAGCTGATCAGTGCGGACACCCCACTCGCACCGAGCGAAAGCCCCAGAACGAGAAGTGTCTCGTCCCGGAAGATCCGCCGTGAGAGCCGCTCCTCTGGATAAGAACCGGCCACCGGCCCTGCCTCCGCCTGCACTCCTGCCTCCAGTTGACTAATCCCGCCTCATCCCCACCGACGTCCCGCTAAGGTCTCGACAACAAGTACGAAGATCGTGCGCGACCGGCCGGGGGGACGGACGCTGTGGAACCGTGCCTTCCCCTTTTCCTTGCTCTACCGCTCAAGGCTTATCAAGGAGGGGCACCACCGCCATGGGACGTCACAGCTTGCCCGACGAGTATGGGACAGCCGACATCGAGTCCCCTCCTCGAGCCCGCCGCCGTGCCGTGGCCATCGCCACGGTCCTGGTACTGGCCGTCGCCGCGGGCACCGCGGGCGCGGTGCGCGGCGGCCTGCTGCCGTTCGGCGGCGCGTGCGACGACACCACGGTGCACCTCGACGTGGTCGCCTCCCCGGACGTCGCACCCGCCCTGCGCTCCGCCGCACGGTACGTCCGCGACAAGAACGTCACCTCGGACGGGAACTGCATGGACATCCGTGTGACCGCGCGCGAGGCGTACGAGGTGGCAGCAGCCCTGAAGAAGAACACGGACCAGCCGGACTACCAGGTGTGGGTTCCGGACTCCGACCTGTGGGTCGAGCGAGCCACCGACGGCGGGCGCACGTCCGTCACGACGACCGGCGACATCGCCTCGTCCCCGATCGGGGTGGCCATGGTCCCGTCGGCCGCCGAGTCGCTGGGCTTCCCGAAGAAGACGTACTCCTGGGCCGAACTGACGGGCGCGGCGATGCAGGACGACAAGCTGCGGCTCGGCGCCGCCGACCCGGCGCGCAGCGCGACCGGTCTGCTCGCGCTGACCGCACTGGGCGCGTCCGCGGAGCGGACCGGCCCCGACGGGGACACCCAGGTGGCCGCGATGGCGAAAGTGCTCTCGCAGCGCACGGCCGACAGCGACTCCCAGGCCCTGGAAACGCTGGCCCGCGACTCCTCGGGCACCGAGGAGGGCAATCCGCGCCGCAACCAGGCGCTGTTCCTCTCCGAGCAGGCCGCTTTCACGTACAACTCGTCGGCCGACGGCGGGGACGGCCTCGACCTCTTCTACCCCAAGGACGGGTCACCGCGGCTCGACTACCCCTTCACGATGGTCGACGAGACACGCCTGACCACGGACGAGAGCCGCGCGGCACTGCGCTTCATGACGCTGCTCGGCGAGGACGCCGGGCAGCGGATCCTGGCCGAGCACGGGTTCCGCACGGACGAGGACACGGTGTCGGCAGAACTCGTCACGGAGGCCGGCGGGCGCTCCCCGCAGCCCTACGCCGAGGCCGCCTCCGAAGACCCCGATGACAAGGATCTCCAGGAGACGCTGGGCATGTGGACGATCACGGTGCAGAGCGCCCGGCTCACCACCGTCGTCGACGCCTCCGGCTCCATGGCGGAGATCGTCCCGGGACACGGCCAGTCCCGTATGGAGGTGACGAAGGCGTCGCTGCTGCAGGCTCTCGCACAGTTCACGCCGGAGGACGAGATCGGCCTGTGGGAGTTCTCCACGCATCTCGACGGGGCCCGCGACTATCGCGAGCTGGTGCCGACCGCACGCCTCGGCGACAGCAAGGGGAACAGCACACAACGGGGCAGACTGTCCGCCGCCTTCGCCGGCCTGCAGCCCGTCCAAGGCGGGGCGACCGGCCTGTACGACACCACGCTCGCCGCGTACAAGGCGGCCACGGCCTCGTATGTGAGCGGCAAATTCAACGCCCTGGTGATCCTCACCGACGGCGTGAACCAGGACCCGGGCAGCATCTCCCGCTCCCAGCTGATCTCCAGGCTGCGCGAACTCGCCGACCCCAAGCGCCCCATACCGCTCATCGCGATCGCCGTGGGTCCCGAAGCGGACCAGAAGGAGCTGCAGGCGATCGCAGAGGCCACCGGCGGATCCGGCCACCGGGTCACCGATCCGTCGCAGATCCACGCTGTCATACTCAAGGCGATCATGGAGGCGGGCGCCCAGGACTGACTTCGGGGACTGCGTCCGGCCGGCGCATTACAGCCCGTCCGGGGGCACCTCCAAGCGGTAGCCGGGGGACGCCCAGGCGCGTGCCGTCACCCCGTCGGCACCGCCGCAGGCAACCCCACCGGCCACGTATGCACCGGCTCACCGGCGCGCATCAGCTCGCAGTAGCGCCGCGTGGTGGCGGCGAGCGCGGCGTCCCGGTCGAGGCCGCTCTCCAGCGCACGGTGGAACGTGGCCGCCTGCCAGGACGCGCCGTTGACCCGCCTGCGGCACCGCTCCTCGATCACGCCGAGGTAGAAGTCGCGGTCGGCGGGCTCGACGCCCCACGCGTCGAGGCCCGCGGCGGCGAGCGGCAACAGCTCGTCGCGTACGAGGGCCACCGCCGGCACCTCGGCCGTCCCGCCGCGCCGACCGGGGCGCGGCCACTGCAGCTGCGCCTCGATGCCATGGCGGCATGCCGTCTCGAAGTTGTCGGCCGCGGCCTCGAACGGCATCCGGGTCCACACGGGCCGCGCGTCCGAGGCGAGTGCCCGTACGACGCCGTAGTAGAAGGCGGCGTTGGCGACGACGTCGGTGACGGTGGGTCCGGCAGGCAGCACGCGGTTCTCCACGCGCAGATGGGGGACGCCGTCCGCGATGCCGTACACCGGCCGGTTCCAGCGGTAGACGGTGCCGTTGTGCAGCACGAGCTCGGCAAGGCGCGGCACCCCGCCCTCGTCCAGGACGCTCAACGGATCCTCCCCGTCGGGGAGGGGGAGCAGCGCGGGGAAGTACTTCAGGTTCTCCTCGAAGAGTTCGTACGCGTCGTTGATCCACCGCTCCCCGAACCAGGTGCGCGGCCGCACCCCCTGCGCCTGCAGCTCGGGCGGCCGCGTGTCGGTGGACTGGAGGAACAGCGGGACCCGGGACTCCCGCCACAGCTCACGCCCGAACAGGAACGGAGAGTTCGCACACACGGCGATCTGCACCGCGGCGACGGCCTGCGCGGCGTTCCACACGTCCGCGAATCGCTGGGGTGTGACCTGCAGATGGAGCTGCACGGAGGTACAGGCAGCCTCCGGCGCTATGGACGCCGAGGTGCACACGAGATGTTCCACGCCCTCGATGTCGAGGGCGAAATCCTCTCCGCGGGCCGCCACGATCTGCTGGTTGAGCAGCATGTAGCGATCGACGTCCGAGAGGTTTCCGGAAACCAGGTGATGGCGCCCGAGAGTCGGCAGAATGCCGATCAGCGCGATCCCCGCATCGACCTCGTTCGCTTTGCGATCGGCATATGCGAGTGCCGTCCGCAGCTCCTCGGCGAGCCGGTCGAGAACGCGGTTCTCCAATCGGTGTGGCGCTATGTTCACTTCCAGATTGAACATTCCCAGTTCGGTCTGGAAATCGCGACTGGCGATGCGCTTCAACACTTCTGCATTCATCATTCTCGGCAGGCCATCGGCCCCGACGAGATTCAGCTCGATCTCCAGACCCATCAGGTTCCTGGGTCGATCGAAGCGCTTCTCTTCCAGGAGGCGCGCCAGCCCCGCCAGGCACTGCCGGAGCTTCCTCCGGTACTCGTGCCGATCGGCCAGGTCGAACGCGGCTGCCTCGACCTTCTCCCCCATCGAAGCGTCCCTCCTCGGACGGGCAGCCGACGGACCGGCCGCAGTGTCACCGGGGATGATGCCCAGGCAATTGATCGATAACGCCCCTTGACCGGCCCATGACCCGGTACGCTCTGCGCGGATGTCCCGCGGCACATTCACGGGGCATGTCACACTCTGCAGATACCGCTCGTAGTTGTCTGGTGAAATAGCCGACGAGTTTCAGCCGTCCGCTTCCACCGGAGAATGCGAGGTCAGGGACTTGACTACCCAGAGAATCGGGACGAACACCTCTTTAGAGCGGCCTAAATCGGCCTTGCCTGCAATACGGTGGACGGCTAGGCGAAACACTGCGTGAACAACCGTCGTATAAACTCCGCTGGCGAGGCAGAGAGTTGGCGCTTGGCCGATGCCCCCGCCCCCTCTGACCCCGCGAGCTCACAGCGATGTCTGCACCTTCCCCTGGTCCCACCATGCCTGTCGGATGAGAGGCGACCCACCATGCCGCTGCATGTTCCCCCGGCTCCCGCGCCCGCACTTCGCAGCGTCCTCACGGCACTCGGTTCCCCCACCGCGGTCCGCGAGGCCCACACCCCGTCCCTGCGCTCCGTCGAGGGACCCGTCACACCCGAACTGCCCCTGCCCGTACACGTACTGGACCGGGACACCCCGGCCGGTTCCTCACCCACCACCACCCTCACCGGCTGGCGGTTTCTGATCCGCGCGGGCGACCGCGCGGTGGCCGCTGCCGAGACGAGGCTGACACCCGACGGATGGGCCTTCTCGCACTTCTTCGAGGGCCCCTACATCGCCGCCACCGAGCTGGCACTGCGCCAGGCCGAGGTCATGGCCACGCCGTACCAGCCCCGACTGCTGTCGGTGCCCGAGCTGTACATGCTCACCCTGTGGCTGCACGGCGACTGCACGGCGGACGGTGCCGTAGGCAATCCGGCCGCGACGGACGTCCTGGTGCCGATCGCGCCCGCACCGCCCGGCATCGCCGCACACCGCCCGCACCTCGTCGCGGACCTGCTGCCCGTGGTGACCCACCGGCTGAACCGGACTCCCCTGGTCGGCCAGCCGGCCGGGCCGGCCCACCCGACAGAGCCGGCCCAGCCGGCCGCCTGAAGAGCGTCCACCTCGTGCGCCCCGCTGCCGTGGTAGTCCGGCCGCGGGGCGCACGCATGCCCACCGACCCATCCGGACTAGTCCCGTGGGACCACGGCGAACCGCCCGAAGGGAGAGTGCAGTTGGGGTGAACCGTCCGCACGGGTGATGCGTCATCAACCTGTGAGGAGAGGTGCTGCCAAATCCCTGCGGATTCTCGCCCGTGGGGCAACACTGGTTCCGGACCGAACTGAACGGGGGGCGGCCATGAACGAGGCATCGAGCCGCAGGACAGACATCACATCGCAGCGAAAGAACCCATCCATGTGCCAGCACCAGCCACCGTGCCCGACAGCAGACTCCGCCGACCGCGAGGCCGCGGTCCCCGTGGCGCACCACCCGGAGCAGGGATGGAGCCTGCTCTGCAACGGCGTCCTGCTCTTCGAGGACACCGGTGAGCTGCTGCCGGACGGCCGGATCATCGCCCCGCACCGCCCGCTGGGCACGGGCCAGGTGGTCAGGGCCGCCTGAGCGGTACGCACACCGTCGAGGGCGGCAGGTCAGGGACCGTCCGGACATATGAGGGGCCGGCCCGGAGACATCTCCGAACCGGCCCCGACGCATGCCGCACGGCCGTCCCCGGCACGCGGCACGAGCTGCCACGAACCGGTCAGGACGCGTCGCGTCAGTCCTCGTACGCGTCCAGCGGCGGGCAGGAGCAGACCAGGTTCCGGTCGCCGTAGGCCTGGTCGATGCGGCGCACCGGCGGCCAGTACTTGGCGGCGGCCGAGACGCCCGCCGGGAAGACGGCCTCCTCGCGGGAGTACGCGTGCTCCCACTCACCGGCCAGCGCACCCGCGGTGTGCGGTGCGTTCGCGAGCGGGTTGTCGTCCGCGGGCCACTCCCCCGCCCCGACCTTCTCGATCTCCGCGTGGATGGCGATCATCGCCTCGCAGAACCGGTCGAGCTCGCCGAGGTCCTCGCTCTCGGTCGGCTCGATCATCAGCGTCCCGGCCACCGGGAACGACATCGTCGGCGCGTGGAAGCCGTAGTCGATGAGGCGCTTGGCCACGTCGTCGACGGTCACGCCGGTCGCCTTGGTCAGCGGCCGCAGATCGATGATGCACTCGTGTGCGACGAGCCCGCCGGGGCCCGTGTAGAGCACCGGGTAGTGCGGCTCGAGCCGCTTGGCGACGTAGTTGGCGGACAGCACGGCGACCTGCGTCGCACGCTTCAGCCCCTCGCCGCCCATGAGCCGCACGTACGCCCAGGAGATGGGCAGGATTCCGGCGGAACCCCAGGGGGCGGCGGAGATCGGGCCGACACCGGTCGCAGGGCCCGCCGCTGGCTGCAGCGGGTGGTTCGGCAGATACGGGGCGAGGTGCGCCCGGACGCCGACGGGGCCGACACCGGGGCCGCCGCCGCCGTGCGGGATGCAGAACGTCTTGTGCAGGTTCAGGTGCGACACGTCGCCACCGAAGTGGCCCGGCTTGGCGAGGCCCACCAGCGCGTTCAGGTTCGCGCCGTCCACGTACACCTGACCGCCCGCGTCGTGCACGGCCGCGCAGATGTCGGCGACGTGCTCCTCGAACACACCGTGCGTCGACGGGTACGTAATCATGAGTACGGACAGCTCGTCGCGGTACTGCTCGATCTTGGCGCGCAGGTCCTCGACGTCGATCTCGCCGTCGTCCGCGGTCTTCACGACCACGACCTTCATGCCCGCCATGACCGCGCTCGCGGCGTTGGTGCCGTGCGCCGACGACGGGATGAGGCAGACCGTGCGCTGGTCGTCGCCGTTGGCCCGGTGGTAGCCGCGTACGGCCAGCAGACCGGCGAGCTCACCCTGCGAACCGGCATTCGGCTGCAGCGACACCTTGTCGTAGCCGGTGACCTCCGCGAGCCGCTCCTCCAGCTCCGTGATGAGCGTGAGGTACCCCTGTGCCTGGTCGGCCGGCGCGAAGGGGTGCAGCTGGCCGAACTCGGGCCAGGTGATCGGCTCCATCTCCGTGGTCGCGTTGAGCTTCATCGTGCAGGAGCCCAGCGGGATCATGCCGCGGTCGAGCGCGTAGTCGCGGTCGGCGAGCCTGCGCAGGTAGCGCAGCATCGCGGTCTCCGAGCGGTGCTGGTGGAACACCGGATGCGTGAGGAAGTCGTCGGTGCGCAGCAGCGACTCGGGCAGCGCCTCGGCGGCCGTCGCGTCCAGCGCCTCGATGTCCGCCTCGACGCCGAAGGCCGTCCAGACGGCGCCCAGCTGCGCACGCGTGGTGGTCTCGTCGCAGGCGATGCCCACGTGGTCGGCGTCGACCAGACGTACGTTGACCCCGCGCTCACGGGCCGCGGAGACGATCTCGGCCGCCTTGCCCGGAACCCGGGCGGTCAGCGTGTCGAAGTACGCGCCGTGCACGACCTCGACTCCGCCGGCCCGCAGGCCCTCGGCGAGGATCGTGGCGTACCGGTGGGTCCGCTGCGCGATCGCCTTCAGGCCGTCCGAGCCGTGGTAGACGGCGTACATGCCCGCCATCACGGCGAGGAGCACCTGCGCGGTGCAGATGTTGCTGGTGGCCTTCTCGCGGCGGATGTGCTGCTCGCGGGTCTGCAGCGCGAGGCGGTACGCCTTGTTGCCGTCGGCGTCGACGGAGACGCCGACCAGACGGCCGGGCAGGTTGCGGGCGAACTTCTCGTGGACCGCCATGTAGCCGGCGTGCGGGCCGCCGAAGCCCATCGGCACACCGAACCGCTGGGTGGTGCCGACGGCGATGTCGGCTCCCAGCTCGCCCGGCGAGGTCAGCAGGGTGAGGGCCAGCAGATCGGCGGCGACGGTGACGATCGCACCGAGCTCGTGCGCCTGGTCGATGACGGGCTTGAGGTCGCGCACGGCACCCGATGCACCCGGGTACTGCAGGAGCACACCCACGACCCCGCGCCCGGCGACGTCGGCCGGGATGCCGTCGGACAGGTCGGCGACAACCACCTCGACGCCGGTCGGCTCGGCGCGCGTCTCGATCACGGCGATGGTCTGCGGCAGCGCGTCGGCGTCGACGAGGAAGACGCCGTTCTTCACCTTGCCGACACGGCGGGAGAGCGCCATGGCCTCGGCCGCCGCCGTGCCCTCGTCGAGCAGCGAGGCACCCGAGGTGGGCAGCCCGGTCAGCTCGGCCACCGTCGTCTGGAAGTTCAGCAGCGCCTCGAGGCGGCCCTGCGAGATCTCCGGCTGGTACGGCGTGTAGGCGGTGTACCAGGCAGGGTTCTCCATGACGTTGCGCAGGATCACCGGCGGGGTGAACGTGCCGTAGTAGCCGAGACCGATCATCGAGTCGAGGACCTGGTTGCGAGCGGCGAGCGAGCGCAGCTCGGCCAGCACCTCGGCCTCGGTCCGCGCACCGGGCAGCTCCAGCGCATCGGCGCTCTTGATCACATCCGGTACGGCGGCGGCGGTGAGCTCGTCGAGCGAGCCGTACCCGATCTGGGCGAGCATCTTGGCCCGTTCCCCGGCATCGGGCCCGATGTGCCGCTGCTCGAAGGGGATCCCCTGCTCCAGCTGGGAGAGCGGAATGCGGTTGGCGGTCATGTGCGGAGGCCTCCTGGTCTGACGCGACCTTCGTGGGCACCACGCGCGGGTGCCCGGACGGCCTCCCCCTCTGTCATCTCAACCTGAGAGTTTCACCGGCACGCACATGTCGCCCGGTTTTCACCGTCGGTGAGAGCGGAAGCCGTCGACGCCCGCCCTGCTTTCCAGAGTGACCTCTTCCGTGCGGTACAGGGGCCTGAGAGATTCCGGGGAGGATTTGCTCCTTCGGCGCCTCCGATCAGGACCGGAGGACTCTCCCGCACGGGGTCAGCAGCCGGTGTCAGCCTACCAGCGAGGGCCCGGCACGGGGCCTCGCCCATGACCTCGCTCCGGGTCCCGTCGGATGCGACACCCGGCGTCTCGAGTGGCCGCCTTGCCCAATGTGCTCTTTCGTAGTGCTTACGGATGAGTTGCGAGCAGCTGGAGGGCCCGTGCAGACCGACATCGATCCGCGCACTCTGATAGGTCGCAAGGCGTTCGACCGCGACGGACACAAGATCGGCACCGTCGACGAGGTCTATCTCGACGACGCGACCGGGATCCCGGAGTGGGCGGCCATCCGCACGGGCCTGTTCAGCAGGGACGCCTTCGTGCCCCTGGAGCCGAGCGAGCTGGTCGAGGGCACCTTGCGGATCCCCTTCGAACGCGCCCTCATCAAGGACGCCCCCGACTTCGGCGTGGGCCGCCATCTCTCCCCCGAACAGGAACTGCAGCTGTACCACCACTACGGCCTGGACGTCTCGGAACCGGGTGCCGCCCCGCCCCCTGACCGCGACTTCGGGCGCCTCGCGGATTCGGAGGACACCTGAGCCACCTCGACTCCCGGTCCGGCTTGCGGGCTCCCGCGACCCGCAGATTCCGGCTCAGCCGGTCTGTCACGCTCTCCGCCCGCGATCCCGTACTCGCCGCCCTCGCCCGACACTCCTGGTCCCGGGACAAGCGGCAGAGGCTCGGTCGGCTCCAGGTCCGGATCGTCGGTCCTGAACGTTCGTACGCGTCCCGGCGGGGAGCCGGGCGTCTCGAAGCGGACGGTCACCCGCCCCAGGCCGCTCCCCTGCACCCAACCCGCGCCGTACTCGGCATGCCGTACGTCGCGACCCGCCATCCAGTGCCGCTCGGCCGGCGCCCGCTCTTCCCCTTCGGGCGGCTGCGCCGCGTCCTCGTGCTCCGCTTCCTCTGCACGCTCCCCGGCCGCCTGGGCGAACAGATCCTCCTGTGTGAAGTCGGCGAGCCCGCTCACGCCGACCCCGAGCAGCCGCACTCCACCGGTGGTGTCCACGGCCTCGAGCAGCCGCCCCGCGGCCTCCCGGACCACGGCAGGGTCGTCCGTGGGGCCGCGGAGGGTCTCGGACCGGGTCAGCGTCGAGAAGTCGTACCGCCGCACCTTGAGGACCACCGTCCGGCCGGACCGCCCGGCACCCCGCAGCCGCTGCACGCACCGGTCCGCGAGCCGCTGCACCTCCAGGCGGATCCGCACCCGTTCATGGATGTCCACGTCGTACGTGTCCTCGACCGACACCGACTTGGCGTCCCGCTCGGCCACCACGGGCCGCTCGTCCCGCGCCAGCGCCATCGCGTACAGGGCAGCCCCGTGCGCCTTGCCCAGCAGCCGTACGAGCTCGTCCTCCCCTGCCTCGGCGATCTCCTCGACCGTGGTGATCCCGGCCCGCCGCAGATGGTCGCCGGTGGCCGGCCCGACGCCCGGCAGCACCCGCACCGACATAGGACCGAGCAGGGCCCGTTCCGTGCCCGGCCGTATCAGCACGAGGCCGTCCGGCTTGGCCTCCTCGGAGGCGATCTTGGCGACCATCT
The DNA here is from genome assembly GCF_053594815.1 of Streptomyces sp. NPDC002577. Lineage (NCBI taxonomy): Bacteria > Bacillati > Actinomycetota > Actinomycetes > Kitasatosporales > Streptomycetaceae > Streptomyces > Streptomyces sp. NPDC002577. The sequence goes on from NZ_JBSFWK010000055.1 coordinate 49,837, forward strand.
TCGACGCGGCGAGGCCCACGGACCCGGTCAGCCCCGTGAGCGCCTTGATGTCCGCACGCAACCGCTCTCCGGTGGCCCGCGCGGAGTCCTCGTCCCAGCCCGTGCCGCCTGCCTCCAGGTCCACGAAGGCCTCGTCCAGACTGAGCGGTTCGACCAGCGGCGACAGCTGGTGCAGCAGCCCCATCACCTGCTCGCTGATCTCCCGGTACAGCCCGAAGCGGGGCACGAGATACGCGGCGTTGGGCGCGAGCCTGCGTGCCTGGCCCATGGGCATCGCGGAGTGCACCCCGAACGCACGGGCTTCGTACGAGGCGGTGGCGACGACTCCGCGGGGCCCCAGCCCGCCCACCACCACGGCCTTTCCGCGCAGGCTCGGCTTCGCCGCCTGCTCCGCGGAGGCGTAGAAGGCATCCATGTCCAGATGCAGGATGGTGGGCGCGGTTCTCACACCACCGATGCTGCCTCACGCCACTGACAATGCCCCGGTTCGACAATGGCCGCGGTCTGACAATGCCGCGGCTCACGGACGATGACCGGCCCTTCGGGCCCGACCGGGCGGCGCTCACACAGCGCGGTTGCGGCGCCTTGCGAGCTCGTCGGCGGGGTGGTGTCCGACGAGCGTCTCGCCGGTGTCGATGCGCTCGCCGTGCAGCTGTGACAGGGCGCTCTCGACGTCCCGCCACACCACGCCCACGGCGATCCCGAAGATGCCCTGCCCGCCCTGCAGCAGATCGTGGACCTCGTCGGGCGACGAACATTCGTAGACCGTCGCGCCGTCGCTCATCAGCGTCATGCGCTCCAGGTCGCGGAACCCGCGCTCCCGCAGATGCTGCACCGCGGTGCGGATGTTCTGCAGGGACACACCGGTGTCGAGAAACCGCTTCACGATCTTCAGGACGACGACGTCCCGGAAGCTGTAGAGCCGCTGGCTGCCCGAGCCGTATGCCGGCCGCACGCTCGGCTCGACGAGGCCCGTGCGCGCCCAGTAGTCCAGCTGCCGATAGGTGATGCCGGCTGCCGCGCAGGCCGTAGGACCGCGGTAGCCAATCTGTTCGACCGCTACGCCGCCGTTACCCAACACCGTTTCCCGCCGTTTCGGAGTGTGGTCGGCCGTGCTGCTGTGGAGCGGATACGCCTCCACCGGTCCCCGTCCGGGGCCACCCCCAGTCGTACCGTCGCCGCTGCTTCTCACGCCGACCTCCGTCCTTGACCCGCCTTCTCGACGGTAGGCAGTCACCAGGGGTGCGTCAACGATCGCCACACTCGGCACGCCGAGTGATAATCACCCTACGAGTGGTTTCCTTTACCTCACCGCGGGGAAAGGCTAGCCGAATGTGCCGACAGCGGCCGCCGGTCACCCACCGCTCGTGACCCCCCTTCCGGGCCGGCCATGATCGGCACCGGACGGCTGCGGGCCGCGGTGGGCACGCGTCTCACTGGCTGTTGGTTCCGAAGTCCTCGGGCGAGATCTGGTCGAGGAACTCGCGGAACTTCTCCACCTCGTCCTCCTGCTCGTCCGGGATCGCGATCCCCGCGTCGTCCAGCACCCCGTCGCTGCCGTAGATCGGCGTCCCGGTGCGCAACGCCAGCGCTATCGCGTCGGAGGGCCGGGCACTGACCTCAACTCCGCTCGCGAACACCAGCTCCGCGTAGAACACGCCCTCGCGCAGGTCCGTGATGCGCACTTCGCTGAGTTCCTGGCCGACCGCGTCGAGCACGTCCTTGAACAGATCGTGGGTCAGCGGTCGCGCGGGCGCCATGCCCTGCTGGGCGAAGGCGATCGCGGTCGCCTCCCCCGGGCCGATCCAGATGGGGAGGTACCGATCGCCTCCCACTTCACGCAGCAGCACGATCGGTTGGTTGGAGGGCATTTCGACCCGGACACCTACGACGTCGAGCTCGTTCACACAGCAACCCTAGGCCGTGCCCGGCACCTTTGGGTAGTCGAGCACTCCACAGGCGCCGTTCGAGCTTGTACGAAATCAGGGGAGGCGCACGCCCAGCGCCGTCTGCACGAGCGCCGCATGCAGCTTCACGGTAAGCCCCGCGAGCTCCCTGGCACGGGCCTCCGCATGGGCCCTGGTCTGCGGGTTACGGTGTCGCCGCAACGGAGCCACGACCTGGTCGACCAGCCCCGCGTCCCGCTCTGCGGCGGCTTTCATCGCGCGCAGATGGCGCGGCTCGATTCCGAAACCGCCGAGTTCCACGACAAGGGCTGCGACCGTCACCGCCTCCGCGTCGTACCCGCCGTCGGGCAGCGGAGCGACGAGCCCGTAGGACTCCCACTCCGCCAGCTGCTCCTCGTCGATCTCGGCGGCCGCAAGAAGCTCGGCCCGGCCCACGCGGGCGGCGGTAGGGATTCCGGCGGAACTCTCGCCCTCGGTTCCCTCGCGCGGCCTGCCCACGGAAGGCAGCTGCACGGGCTCACCGCGCTCCAGGGCGTCCAGATGCTCGCGGATCACCCGCAGCGGCAGATAGTGGTCCCGCTGCATCCGCAGGACGTGGCCGAGCCGCTCGACGTCCTCAGGGCTGAACTTGCGATAGCCCGACGGGGTCCGCTGCGGCTCGATGAGGCCTTCCGACTCCAGAAAGCGGATCTTGGAGATCGTGACCTCGGGGAACTCGTCGCGCAGCACGTTCAGCACGGTGCCGATGCTCATCAGCCGACTCTCCGCTGCGGCGGTGCCGCTCCCGGCACCGCCGCTCGGTGTTTGCAGCATGGACCTTCCTGACAGGTCAGATGCCCCGCTGGCTTGCGTAGAAGACCAGCCGGTACTTGCCGATCTGCACCTCGTCGCCGTTCGACAGGACGACCGAGTCGATCCGCTCCCGGTTGACGTACGTGCCGTTGAGGCTGCCCACGTCGGCAACCGTGAACGAGCCGTCCACTCCGCGGCGGAACTCCACGTGGCGGCGCGACACGGTGACGTCGTCCAGGAAGATGTCGCTCTGCGGGTGCCGGCCGGCCGTCGTCAGCTCACCGTCCAGCAGGAAGCGGCTGCCCGAGTTCGGTCCCCGCCGGACGACCAGCAGCGCCGAGCCGAGCGGAAGCGCGTCGACCGCCGCCTGGGCCTCGGGAGACAGCATCGGCGACGGAGTCTGACCGGTGACCTCGGCGTCGTAGGCCTCGATACCGGAAATGGAGATCGTCGAGGTCGTCTCGGAGGAGCGCTCCACCAATCCGGCCCGGAGGGGGGCGCCGCAGTTGGAGCAGAATCGGCTGGCCTCGGCGTTCCGGTTCCCGCACCTCGTACATACCAAGGCCGACATGGACGGATCCTCCTGCCGCGGCTGCCCCGCAGGGGCATGGGGTGCATACGGGCCGGGGACAAACCCTCCACCCGCACTTGAGGTTGACGGTTCCCCGAAACCTATGCGCCCCGATGCGCCAGGGTCAACAGAAGACGCGCCCTGATTGCCCGAAATGTCACCACCCGGACCAGCGACCTGATCGCGGAACAAGGGGCGCTCGGCACCCTGCCCCTCGACCTCCCCATGGCTTGGTGCACGGTGCCGGGCGGTGGCACTGCCACCGTCCTGGCGCGCGCTCTTGCCGAACAACTTCGCAAACAACTTCACGGGCGATTCCCCTTGACTGAAACAGACCCGCCCGTGGGGCAGGACGAACCCTGACTGCACTCACCGGCCGACCCGGACATCTTCACAACGTCCGTAACCATCAGACAGTTTCCACCACGCACCACCAGTCCTGTGCGCCGACCCCCCGCAACCTCCTGCCCTCCCACGGCACCCCCCATGCACCTGGGCTTCACCGAGAGGACGACCGAGCGTAGTCAGGCCGCTTCGCGGGCCGCAAGGCGTCCACGACGATCTTCTGCGCGCGCGTCACCGTCACGGTGGCCTGCTCCTTTTCCAGCGTCTGCACCACCCCACCGGGGATGTTGAGCGCCGGCTCGAGGTCCTGCGGATTGCCGATGACCTTGAAACGATAGGGCTGGGTGATCTTGTTCCCGTCGACGCTCACACCGCCGCCGTCCGCATCGGCGAGGTAGGTGCCGGCGACCACCCGGACGTCGTTGATCTGGATGGCCTCGGCCCCGGCCGCGCGTAGCTCCTGGATGGCGTCGAGCAGCATGTCGGCCTCGATCGTCCCCTTCCCGTCTCCTACGGTCAGCGTGATCCCGGGGCCCTGCGCCGCCACCGTGCCCGCCAGAATGCCGAGTTGGCGTTCCTTCTCGACAGTCTGCTTGCGGGCCTCCTCGGCCTGGTCCGAGCTGGTCTCCAGCTCGGTGCGCTGGTCCTCGAGACGCTGCTTCTCATCCTCAAGACGGTGCGTACGGTCATCGAGTTCATCGAGGATGCGTACGAGATCTTCCTGGCGTGCGCCGCGCAGCGCGCTGTTGTCGCTGTTGGAGCGGACCTGGATGGCCAGTCCGAGACCGAGTACGAACAACAGGAGGGCGACGATCAGTTGGGCACGGCTGACCCGCGGCGGCCACAGGCTCTTCGCCAGCCGCTGTCGTCCGGTCGGCGAAGGCTCCGGCGTCTCGTCCTCGGCGGACGTCTCGGGTGTGTCGGAGGGTTCCACAGGGGCCTGAGAGTTGGCCGATGCCTTGCCGACCGCCTCCTTGGGGGTCCCATCAGCCTCCTGCGCCTCGCAAGCCCCAGAAGCCTCATCGGCCTCCAGAACCTCACCCGGTAGTTCCTTGCGCAGCTGCGACTCCGGCGTCCTGTCCTCGCTCATCGGCCTCACGCCCGGAACACGTGCCGACGGATCGCGGCAGCGTTGGAGAAGATACGGATGCCGAGGACGACGACGACGCCCGTGGAGAGCTGCGAGCCGACACCCAACTTGTCGCCGAGGAACACGATCAGCGCGGCGACCACGACGTTCGACAGGAACGACACCACGAAGACCTTGTCGTCGAAGATCCCGTCGAGCATCGCCCGCAGGCCTCCGAACACGGCGTCGAGCGCCGCGACCACGGCGATCGGAAGATACGGCTCAACCACCGCCGGAACCTCGGGACGGACCAGCAGTCCGACCACGACTCCCACGACGAGGCCCAGTACGGCGATCACGATGTGCCCTTCCCTGCCTTCGGTTCTGCTGTTCGTACGATCACACTCGGTGCGGCGGGCAGCCGGACGTCGTCCTCGACGGAGACGCTGGTCCGGATCCCGAAGTTCTCCTGTAGCGCATGCAGATACTGGCCGTCGACACTGTCGTGGAACCGGGTGCTCAGCCGGCTGCCGTCCCCCACCACCAGGACCGTGTACGGCGGGGCCAGCGGCTTGTTGTCGACCAGGATCGCTTCACCCGCGGCCCGGATCGCGGACAGCGCCGTGAGCCGCTGCCCGTTGATCGCCACGGCCTCGGCGCCCGCCTGCCACAGGCCGTTGACCACCCGCTGCATGTCGCGGTCCCGCACCCGCCCCGTGTCGGAGAACCCCGAGGTCTCCCGCGGCCCGCCTCCTGCCGATGAGTCTGCTTCCTTGGCGTCGTCGACCACCAGCTTCAGGCCCGGGCCGTGCACCGCGGTCGCCCCCGAGAGGAGTCCGACCAGTTCGCCCTGGTCGCCCCCGTGCGTCTGCAGGGCCTCCCGCTGCCGTCGGCTCACGTCGTCGCGCAGGCTGTCGACACTGCTCTCGAGCTTGTCGGCCGCGGACGTCTCCTGCTCGATGCGGTCGATGAGCTCCTCGCGCTCCTTGGCCACGACGGGAGCGGCCACCCGGGCCTGGGCGGCGCCCACGGTCACCACGAGCGCTGCGAGCACCAGACCCAGGGCGAGCCCCAGCTTCGCACGCAGGGTGCGGGGCATACGGCCGTCGCCCGTCGCGCTCCTCCGGGCCGCCGCCTCGGCGTAGCCGTCGTCGAGGCTGTGGTCCATGACGTTGGTGAGCAGCGACATGGAGGCGTCCGGCCGCGACGGGCGCGCGGGTGTGCTCCGAATGGGGGGCTGCTGCGGCATGCCGCACATCGTCGCACGCCGGTGGCGCTACCTCCGAACGGCCCCACCGGTGTGCCGGACAGCACCCCGTACGGGCGCTGTCCGGCACACACGTCGATCAGCGGCCGGCGCTGTCCACGACGGCCGACCACTCGTCGAGAAGTGCCTGCGCGGACGCGTCGTCGGGCCCTTCCGCCCACAGGTGCGTGACGGCCTCGGCCGGGTCGGGGAGCACCATCACCCAGCGGCCGTCCGGCTCGACGACGCGTACGCCGTCGGTCGTGTCCACGGACCGGTCGCCGGCCTCCTCCACCACACGCCGCATGACGAGGCCCTTGACGGCCCACGGCGTGGCCAGGTCCCGGCGCAGCACGTGCGCCCGCGGAATCCGCGCGTCGATCTGGCTGAGCGTGAGCTGCGTACGCGCCACAAGCCCGATCAGCCGTACGAAGGCGGCCGTGCCGTCGAAGACGCTGGCGAACTCCGGCACGATGAAGCCGCCACGCCCGTCGCCACCGAAGATCGTGCCGTCCTCGGCCCCGACGCGGGTGAGGTCGTCCGGCGACGTCGTGGTCCATGCGACCTGCGTCCCGTGGTACGCCGCGACCTGCTCGGCGATACGCGTGGTGGTCACCGGAAGCGCGACGCGCCCACTGCGCCGTTCCGCAGCGACCAGATCCAGCATGACGAGCAGCGCCCGGTCGTCCTCGACGATGCGGCCCTTCTCGTCGACGAGCGACAGCCGCTCGCCCACCGGGTCGAACCGCACACCGAAGGCGGCACGCGCCGAAGCGACGATCTCGCCGAGCCGGACCAGCCCGGACCTCCGCGCCTCGGCGGTCTCGGTGGGCCTGGCCTCGTCAAGCCCGGGATTGATGGTCAGCGAGTCCACGCCGAGCTTCCCGAGGAGGCTGGGCAGGACGAGTCCGGCACTGCCGTTCGACGCGTCGACGACGACCTTGAGCCCCGACTCGGCGATCCCCGTGGTGTCGACGTTCCGGAGCAGCGAACCCGTGTACGAGTCGAAGACGCTCGACGGGAAGTGCAGGTCCCCGATCTCTCCGGGGAATGCACGCCGGTACTCCTGGCGCGCGAAGACCCGGTCCAGCTTCCGCTGGCCGGCCGCTGAGAGGTCGGCCCCCCGACCGTCGAAGAACATGATGTCGACGGAGTCCGGCACCCCGGGCGTCGTCCTGATCATGATGCCGCCCGCACTGCCTCGCGCCGTCTGCTGGCGGGCCACGGGCAGCGGGACGTTCTCCAGGTCCCGTACCTCGATGGCGCTGGCCTGCAACGCAGAGATGACCGCCCTCTTGAGCGCTCGGGCACCTCGGGAGTGGTCTCGGGCGGTGGTCACCGTCGAGCCCTTTTTGAGGGTCGTCGCATAGGCCCCGGCCAGCCGCACGGCGAGCTCCGGGGTGATCTCCACATTGAGGATGCCGGAGACACCTCGCGCACCGAACAGATGCGCCTGACCGCGGGACTCCCAGATCACTGACGTGTTGACGAACGCGCCGGCCTCGATGGTCTTGAACGGGTAGACCCGCACGTTGCCCTGCACGATCGATTCCTCACCGATGAGGCACTCGTCGCCGATGACGGCACCGTCCTCGATCCGCGCCGCGCGCATGATGTCGGTGTTCTTGCCGATCACGCAGCCCCGCAGATTGCTCTGCTGCCCGACGTAGACGTTGTCGTGGACGACGGCCCTGTGCAGGAAGGCACCGCTCTTCACGACGACGTTGGAGCCCACGACGGTGTGCTCTCGGATCTCCGCCCCGGCCTCGACCTTGGCGTAGTCGCCGATGTACAGCGGCCCGCGGAGCGCGGCGTCGGGATGCACTTCGGCACCCTCGGCGACCCATACTCCGGGCGAGATCTCGAAACCGTCGATGTCGACGTCGACCTTGCCCTCGAGCACGTCGGCCTGGGCCTTGACGTAGCTTTCGTGCGTGCCGACGTCCTCCCAGTACCCCTCCGCGACATACCCGTAGACCGGCTTGCCTTCCTTCATGAGCTGGGGGAAGACATCGCCGGACCAGTCGACCGGTACGTCCGCCTCTACGTAGTCGAACACCTCGGGTTCCATCACGTAGATACCCGTGTTCACCGTGTCCGAGAAGACCTGGCCCCACGTCGGCTTCTCGAGGAAGCGCTCGACCTTGCCGCTCTCGTCGAGAATGGTGATGCCGAACTCCAGCGGGTTCGGGACGCGAGTCAGGCATACGGTGACGAGCGCACCCTTTTCCTTGTGGAAATTGATGAGCTCGGTGAGGTCGAAGTCGGTCAGTGCATCACCGGAAATCACCAGGAACGCGTCGTCCTTCAGCGCTTCCTCGGCGTTCTTCACACTCCCGGCTGTACCGAGTGGCTTCTCCTCGTTCGCATAGGTGAGCTCCATGCCGAGCTCTTCACCGTCTCCGAAATAGTTCTTGACGAGCGACGCCAAGAACTGAACGGTAACCACGGTCTCGGTAAGGCCATGCTTCTTGAGCAGTCGAAGCACATGCTCCATGATCGGGCGATTCACCACGGGCAGGAGCGGCTTGGGCATGCTCGAGGTCATCGGGCGAAGACGTGTGCCTTCACCACCGGCCATCACGACGGCCTTCATGTCGGAAGCGTCCTCCTTGAAGAGACGACGGTCTAGCCGACTGCACCCGTCCGTATTGGCCCGCATATGTCAGGTACGGGCCATCAAGCCTTCTACGGCCGCCTTGCTGGCGAGCTCAATCGGCTACGGCGTCCGCCCTGATTAGTCGGCGGACCTGAACCACGTAGAGGATCCCTGCCCACCAGTACAGCGTTGTACCCCACCCTGCGAACGCCCATCCGAAAATAGCAGCGAGTGAGGAGATCCAGCTACTTCCGTCACTGAGAAGAAGTAGCGGGAAGGCATACATCAGGTTGAAGGTTGCGGCCTTGCCCAGGAAGTTGACCTGCGGCGGCGGATAGCCATGCCGCCTGAGGATGCCCACCATCACCAGCAGAACCAGCTCTCGCGCCAGAAGTACAGCAGTCAACCAGATCGGGAGAATCTCCCGCCAGGTAAGACCGACCAGCGTCGACAGAATGTAGAGCCGGTCGGCCGCGGGATCGAGTAGCCGGCCGAGGCTGCTGATCTGATTCCAGCGCCGCGCGAGTTTGCCATCCAGATAGTCGCTCACACCGCTGAACGCCAGAACGAGCAGCGCCCAGTCGTCGCTCTTGGGGCCGCCGAACTCCGGCCTGAGGATCAACCACAGGAAGAGGGGCACCCCGACGAGACGCGCCATGCTGAGGATGTTCGGGATGGTGAGGACCCGGTTCGTCTGGACGCGGGTCTCCTGGACCTCCACCCGGGGGCCTCCTGTGGGAACGTGCCTACGATGCCCCCTGACTTTACCTTCACCCTTCGTCCGGCTGTACAGAGGGGTATCGAACAGAACGAACAGGGAAACTCATGAGGCCTGAGGAAATACGGAAACACAGCTAGCCCCTGTACCGGTAAACCGGTACAGGGGCTAGCTCCAAATTTGTTCGGCGGCGTCCTACTCTCCCACAGGGTCCCCCCTGCAGTACCATCGGCGCTGTGAGGCTTAGCTTCCGGGTTCGGAATGTAACCGG
>NZ_JBSFWK010000056.1:0-57545 GCF_053594815.1 Streptomyces sp. NPDC002577
CTGCGCGCCGACGTCCTGCACGGCCTCACCCACACCCCTAAAACGCTGCCGCCCAAGTGGTTCTACGACGCACACGGCAGCGAACTGTTCGAGGACCATCCGCAGAACGACCGTGTCCGCGCCGGACGCTGCCAGCTCGCGGACGCGCTCGGCGGCCTCCCCAGCTCTGCCGGAGACGGTGAACACCTGCTCCGGAGGGCGGCCCAGCCAGGCGCCGTGGCCCTCGACGCAAGGCTGCAGCGTCTGCGCGACCTGCTCGGCGTCGTCCCCCACGCAGCAGAAGGCGAACACCGTCACCGCGTGGTCGGCGCCGGTTCCGCCCTTGTCGATCAACGCCCGGGCGCTCTCCACATCGTGGGGCCCGTGGCCCTCCGCGATCAGCGTGCCGTCCGCGACTCGTCCGGACAGCTCCAGCGAGCGAGGCCGCACCACGCCGGCGATCACCGGCGGTGGCTGGAGAGGCGGGTGCACCAACTGGATACCTGCCAGTCGCACCTCCCGGCCTTCCACCTCGACCCGCTCACCGCGCAGCAACGCCCGTACCGAGTTGATCGTCTCCTCCAGCAGAGCGAGCGGCGACCGCGCCGCAACGCCCGCCGAGGCCATCCATTCCGGCACCCCGTGCCCGATCCCGGCCACGAGCCGCCCCGGGAACACCCGTGCCAGCGTCGCCACCTCCATCGCCAGCAACGCCGGGCTGCGCAACGGCGCGGGCATGATTCCGATGCCCACTCGTAGCCGCTCGGTCGCTGCCAGCGCCACGGAAGCCGCCGATATCCCTCCGTTCCACCCGAGGTCCTCGACCACCCACAGGTCGTCCACTCCGAGCGCCTCGACCTCTCGCGCGAACTGAGGCAACTCCTCCGGCGCCCAGTCGCGGTCGTACATCACACCGATACGGACATTTGTCATGCGGCGAAACCTATGCCAGTCCGGATGAACGATCAACGCTCCGAGCGACGTCGAGCGCATCGGCACCCAGTGGCGCCCTGCACCTTCAACGGCAAGGAATGCGTGGTCACTTGACCGGTCGGCACTGCGCTCTCCTGTCGAGACAACGTCGCTGCAGCACCCTTCCGCTGCGGCAGGGCTCTGATGTCAGTGCCGGGTGGCAGACTGCCCGGCATGATCGAGACAGACGCGAAAGCGGACCTCCTCCGCTACCTGCAGGACGGGCGTGAGGCCCTGCTGTGGAAACTCGACGGGCTCTCGGAGTACGACATCCGCCGCCCCCTGACGACCACGGGCACCAACCTGTTGGGGCTGGTCAAGCACATCACCGGCGTGGAGCTGGGGTACTTCGGCGACACGTTCGGGCGGCCGTTCTTCGACGAGAAGCCACCGCCCTGGTGGTACACGGAGGACGCCGAACCCAACGCTGACATGTGGGCCACCGCGGAGGAGTCACGCGAAGAGATCACCGGGCTGTACCACCAGGCGTGGGAGCACTCGAACAGCACCATCGCGACGCTGGCGCTCGACGCGGTCGGTCACGTCCCGTGGTGGCCGGAGGAACGACGAGAGACGACACTGCACCACGTCCTGGTGCGCGTGATCGCCGATACCCACCGGCACGCCGGGCACGCCGATATCGTGCGAGAGCTCATCGACGGGGCGGTCGGGATGCTGAAGGGGAACGACAGCATGCCACCGGGCGATCAGGCATCGTGGGAGACCCACCGGCGCCGACTGGAACGCGTGGCGCGGGAGGCCGGTAACGGCTGATCCGAACCAACGGCTGATTCAGACGCCTTGGGCTCCCCGCACAGGCGTGATGATCTCGTCGACGAGCCATTGGGCGACCCGCGGAGGGTATGGGCTTCGCAGGCTGAGCACGATGTGCGTCAGGCCGGCAGCGATGAGATCCAGGATCGCTTTCCGGTCACCGGCGGGGTCGTCGTAGGACACGATGTACTGCACGGAGCGGGTGATCGCGTGCGGGTCCCGGCCGATGGACGCGCAGTGTGCGTCCAGTACGCGGCTTCGCTCGGTGATGTAGTCGAGGGTGTTGTGCGGGGGGCCGGGGATGTTCCAGATGTCCGCCTGCTCGGCTACCAGGCGCAGTGTCCGGGATCCCCAGCCGCCGATCAGCAGTGGTGGGCCGGGTCGCTGGATGGGCTTCGGCTCGTTGCGATTGCCCTTGAGGGTGTAGTAGCGCCCGTCGAAGTCGAAGACGTCCTCTGTCCACATGCGTTTGAGGATGGTGATGGTCTCCGCCAGACGGGCGATGCCCTCGGCCGGTGGGACCAGGGTCAGGCCGTATGCCTCGTACTCCGCGATGGCGGGATTCTCGCCTGCGATGCCTCCGGCGTCGGGCGGCTGATGGGTGCCGCCGACGCCGAGGCCCATGATCAGGCGGCCTCGGGAGATCACATCGACCGTCGTGGCGATCTTGCCCAGGACGGCAGGTTGCCGGATTCGATTACTGGTGACCAGGAGCCCCAGCCGCAGTCGCCGGGTCTGTGCGGCGAGGGCGCTCAGGAGCGTCCAGCCTTCGAGAATCTGCCCGTCGCTCGGGCCTGCGATCGGCATCAGATGGTCCCACAGCCATGCGTCGGCAATCTCCGGCAGAACGTCGGCCTCCTGCCACACGCGCAGGATCTCCTCGTAGCTGACGCGCATCGGGGTGGTCTTGATACCGAACGTCACGCGGTCTTGCTGCTGGTCGCTCACGGCGCGAGGCCCCTTCGCTTCGACGTGCCGCCGCCCGGAGACGGCGATGGCGATATCGTCACTATATGAGATCATCAGCATCACTGACTATCAGCCTCGGATACGATGGCGACATGACCAGCGCTGCACCCTCCGACCCCCTGGGCTCCCGCTTGGGCTATCTGCTCAAGCACGCATATCTGCGACTGACTGAGGCGTCCGCACACGCGTTGACGCCGTTCGGGATCGATGGCCGCGAGCTGGCAGCCCTGGCGGTGCTGGCGACGGAGTCCCCACTGTCCCAACTCGAAGCGGCCAGCAGACTCGGCGTCGACCGCACGACGATGGTTGCGCTCATCGACGCGCTGGAGGGCAAGGGACTCGTCGAGCGCCGTCGCAGCGCCCAGGACCGGCGTAAGAACACCGTGCAGTTGACCCCGACAGGCCAGGACTGCCTGTCCCGAGCCGAACGCGCCCGCGTGGAGATGGAGCGTCAGTTCCTCGCCCCTCTCTCCGACTCGGATGCAGACCGCCTGGTCCGTGCCCTGCAGACTCTGGTCATCACCTCGAAGACCGCGAGCTGACGTCGTCATCGTCACGCCGGGACTGACTGCCGGTCAGGCGCGGCCTCGAGCGCTCTGCAGATAGGTGGTGTCCCGCAGGCATGACGGCCGAGGAAGCCGGGACGCGCAGATCCGGCACGCGCTCATCCGGCTGCTGAACTACGCCCGCCGCTGCGGCGTGGCCGCGATCGCCATCGAGGACCTCGACTTCGCCGACAGCAAGACCCGGGAGAAGCACGGCCGCAACAAGCGGTTCCGCCGTCTTCTCTCCCGTTTCCCGACCGCGAAGCTCAAGGCTCGACTGGTGTCGATGGCCGCCGAGCAGGACATGGCGATCGTCGCGGTCGACCCGGCCTACACCAGCCGGTGGGGTGCCCAGCACTGGCAGAAACCACTGGCCACCCCACGACGACAGACAACCCGGCACGATGCCGCGAGCATCGCGATCGGGCGACGCGCCCTCCGGCATCCGATCCGGCGACGGACGGCACCGCCCCCACAGCACCAGAGCGATGCGGTGGGGCATCGGACCGCCCAGGCCCGACCGGACACCCCAGGGCGCGAGGAACCCTGCCCGCCTGCCACGGACCGCGCACCCAGAGTGCCGTCGCCGAGCAGGACGCGAAAGCGGGGAACCAGCCGGGCATCCAACACCGTTCGGGATGCGCGCAGTGACCAGGCATGGGTCCAACACTCACTCCTGCTCACTTAATTGGAACGGTTCGAGTCGTGGGAACCAGCGGATCAGTGCCGAAGGCGGTGCGGGCGTCGTCGTCGGGGGTGTGACCTCGATGCGACCGTGCTCGACAATGGATGCCGCGTCGTCCTCCAGCGCAGGGTCGGGCATAGGGGCGATGACCAGTACGCGGGCGTAATCGGCCGCGAGGTCGAGGTTGGTGAAGGTACGGACGCCACCGTCGATGTATCGGGCGTCGCCGATCGTGACCGGGGGCCAGACGCCGGGGACAGCGCAGCTCGCGGCCACCGCGTCGACCAGGGAGACGCCCGACGTGCGATCGAAGAGCCGGGTCCCCCCTGTGGAGGTGTCCAACGCGACCACGGTCAGCGGGCGTTCCGGCCAGGTGTGCACAGGCAGCCGGCCTCGATGAACGCCAGGCGATCGGCCTCCGCGACGGTGTCCGTGGCCAGTGCCATCTCGCCCATGCGGCGGCGACGCTCCACGGGGTCCGAGACATCCGCGTCGAGTTTGCCGACGAACTCGAAGACCGCAGCAAGCGCCCCCTCCCGGGGCATCAACTCGTGCCTTTGGAGGGCCGGGTCGACCTGCGCGCGGTAGAGGGACGTCAGGTCGGCGCCGCCGGCGAGCTGCGCGCCCACCACCGATCCCGCCGAGGAACCGAGCAGGAACTCGGCATCGCTGACATCCGTTCCGGCATCGGCAAGACCGGCCAGTACGCCGGTGGTCCAGGCGATGCCCGCCACGCCGCCGCCCCGGGCGCTGAGGGTTGTTCCCGACAGCCACCCGGGTCTTCTGGTTGCCCGCGTGGATGCTCCGCTTACCTGCATGGATGCTCCGCCCTTCAGGGCGGATACGTAACGAACGAGAAGATCACCAATCACCAACCTCGGCAGGAGCGCCGCGACCACGCCCGCTTCGGGAAAGGCCCGCCGGGTGGGGGCGGGCTGGGTGTCCGGGTAGGAGTCGGGGTCGGGCTGGGTGTCGGGGTGAGGGTCGGGCGGGGCCGCAGGCCTGCCATCGCGGCGGGCGAAGCCGCCAGGCGGCGCATAAATTTGGTGAGTAGGTCCGTCGGCCATGAGGGGACGGGCGGGCGCATGTCAACTAAACCGGAGATCGATTTTGCGGCGCTCTTCGCGGCCACGCCGAGCCCGTACCTGGTGCTGGGGCCCGACCTGGTGGTCGTGGACGTCAATCGGGCGTACCTGGAGGCGACCGTCCGGACCCGGGACGATCTGATCGGCCAGTACATCTTCGACGCGTTCCCGGACAACCCCGAGGACCCCCATGCCGACGGGGTGAGAAATCTGAAGGCCTCGCTGCACCGGGTACTGGCCTCCCGGCAGCCCGACACCATGGCGCTGCAGAAGTACGACATCCCTGTCATGGACAGGCCCGGAACCTTCGAGGAACGGTGGTGGAGCCCGATCAACACGCCGGTCCTCGGTCCGGACGGCTCGGTGGCGTGGATCATCCACCGGGTGGAGGACGTGACCGCCTTCGTGCGCGCCCGCCGGTACCGACAGCAGCTGCCCGGCGGAGAGCTCAGCGAACGCGAGCAGGCGATGGAAGCGGAGCTGTACGCCCGCGCACGGGAGCTGCAGCGACTGAACGAGGAGCTGCGGCAGGCCCACGCCCGCGAACGCCAGGTCGCGGTGACGCTGCAGGAGGCCATGCTCCACTCCCCCGACCTCGCCGAGCACAAGGACGTCGCCGTGCGCTACCTGCCCGCGGTCGGATCGCTGAACGTGTGCGGCGACTGGTACGACCTGATCGACCTTCCGGGCAGTTGCTTCGCGGTGGCGGTCGGTGACGTGGTCGGGCACGGCCTGGAGGCCGCCAGCGTCATGGGGATGCTGCGCAGCGCACTGAGCGCGGCGATGCGCACCGTCGAGGGCCCCGCGCAGTCCCTGAACATCCTGGGCCAGTACGCCCGCTCCGTCGAGGGTGCCTTGGCCGCCACCGCCGTCGACGCCCTGATCGACCAGAACCGCCATCTGATCACCTACAGCAGTGCCGGCCACCCGCCGCCCGTCCTACTGCACCCCGACGGAAGCTGCGCCCTGCTCGACCAGGCCACCGACCCTCCGCTCGGCGCCCGCCCCGTACACATCCCCCGCCCCGAGGCCAGCGTCTCCTACTCCCCCGGCGATACCCTCGTTCTCTACACCGACGGCCTCATCGAACGCCGCAACGAGGACATCGACACCGGCGTGGCCCGCCTGACCCACGCCCTCAGTGGACAGAGCCGCCTCGGCGCGGAAAACCTGGCCGACGCGCTGCTGGCCGCCCTCGGCCTCAGCGGCGGCGCACGGGACGACATCGCCTTGGTCGTCGTCCGGCTCTGACACCCCGCTCCACCCCCCAGCTCGGCAGATGGTGGGCGCTGCCTCACTGCCCACCCGCGGAACGGGCCTCCTCCCCCGTTATTCTGACCTCCGCAGCAGGGCGGACGAAGAGGGATGGAGCCAGTGGCCGGGCCGATACCGCAGCCGGAACCGGAACCGACGGACCCGTCCTGGCTGGCGATGCTCGGTCTCGATGCGCAGCAGGACACCGTCTACCGGCTCCTGGTCGACCGACCCGACAGCGAGCCGGCGGCCCTCACCTCGCCGGACGCGGATGAGGAAGCCGTCACGCGCGTCCTAGCGGCGTTGGTCGATCGCGGGCTCGCCAGCGCCGAACGGTACGGCGAGGTGGTGCGGTATCGCGCCGCGTCGCCCGTCCTCGCGCTGGGCCCGCTGCTGGAGTCCCGGCGGGCGGCCCTGCATCGTGTCGAGCACTTCGTCACGGAGCTCGCCGAGCGCCACCGCGCCGCGCAGTCCCGTCTCTCCGGCGCGCCTGTCGAGGTGCTGTCCGGGGCGGCCGCGATCCGGCGCCGGCTGATCGCGATGCAGCGTGAGGCCAGGTACGAGGTAAGGACTCTGGTCCCGGACATGCAGGTGGCCGCGGTCATCACCTTCGAGGACAACCTCGAGGAGGTCGAACGCGAGTCGATGCGCCGGGGCTTGATCCTGCGGTCTGTCGTGGAGCGCGCGTCCCTGGAGGATCCCGGCTTCGCGCACTCTCTCGCACAAGTGGCCGCGGAGGGCCAACAGATAGCGGTCGCCGACAAGTTGCCCATCAAACTGGTCATCGTGGACCATGACGTCGCGTTGCTGCCGCTCGATCCCGAGCGGGACGAGACCGGCGAGCCTGTGGCGCTCGTCGTGCACCGCAGTGGTCTGCTGACCGCCTTGATCTCGTTGTTCGAGCAGTATTTCGCGAAGGGCCGGCGTCTGCACGCCGTCGACGTCGAGGCGGACGCGGAGGTGGAAGACGACGGTCCCGGGCGGCTCGACGCCGTCGACCGGCAGATCCTCGCCCTGCTCCACGTGGGTCTCACCGACGCGGCCATCGCCCGGCAGCTGGGCATGGGTCATCGCACGGTGCAGCGGAGGCTGCACGAGCTGATGAACGCGGTCGGCGTGGCGACCCGTTTCCAACTCGGCTGGCACGCGGCCGTCTCGGGCTGGCTGGACAAGGAACCGGCCCAGGCCTGAGCCGTACGAGAGTGGTTTCGAGGCTGCCGGTGCTCTGAACCCCGCCCGCTCCAGGCGTATTTACGCCCCGGCGGCTTTGCGCCACCCTGCATCCCTTGTATGCGGAACCTTTCTTCCCGAAGGATCGATCCCGTCAGTCGCGAGGGCCGGTCCGCCCTCGCGAACTCATGTGATGGGGAGGGTTCCTTGAGGAAGAGACGGATCCGTCGGATCCTGGCCACCGGTGTGGTCGTGGCTGCCACCGGCTCGGCGCTGCTGGCAGCTCCGGCCTGGGCGGAGGACGAGGCCACCGGCGCGGTCACGGACACGACCGACGCGGTTCCGGTGGCTCCCGCGATGACCGAGGGCCTGGACACCGAGGCACGCGAGGGCAGCCCTGCCGAAGCGGCGCGCGCTCACATCAAGGACCACCAGGACACGTACAAGGTCCCCGTGTCGGACCTCAAGACCCTCAAGACCACCAGGGAAGGCAAGCAGTCCTCGGTCCGCTTCCAGCAGGAGCACGACGGCGTCCCGGTTTTCGGCGCCCAGTACGCCGTGCAGACCCAGGCGGCCGATGAGGGCCAGCAGGTCACCTCCGCGACCGGCACCCTCTACACGGACCTCACGGTGCCCACGACCCCGAAGGTCGCCGAAGCCACCGCGAAGCAGCGGCTGTTCGCGCTCGACCGGAACGTGCGGTCGGTGGAGGACGCGAAGACCGCGGAGCACGGTCTCGTCGTCCTGCCCGACGCCGACGGCGGCAGGCTGGCCTGGCACTTCACCGTCACCGGCGCCAAGGCCGACGGCAGCCCCGTGCGCCAGGAGGTGTACGTGGACGCGCGCGTGGGCGGCATCGCGCTCTCGTACAACAACATCGATGCCGCCGACGCGTCGCCCGCGGAGGGTACGGGCGTCCGCGTCGACGGCGGTGAGACGAAGCTGAACGTCAACAAGGAGGCGGACGGCTCGTACACGCTGGTCGACTCCACGCGATCCATGTACGCCGAGACCGGCGGGCAGATACGCACCTACGACGCGCAGCGCGAGAGCTACAAGGTCGTCGCGAACGGACCGGTCGCCGACGACATCCCGCTGGTGGCGTCCGCCACCGACCGCTTCGACGGCGCCAATACCACCTCCGGCGCGGTGGACGCCCACCTCAACGCGGGCAAGGTCTACGAGTTCTACAAGGAGCAGATCGGCCGCGACGGCATCGACGGCAGGGGTGGCACCATCTACTCCGTCGTCAACGTCTCCAACAGCGGCAAGGACTACGCCAACGCGTTCTGGGACGGCAACAAGATGGTGTACGGCCACATGGACGGCGTGCCGCTGTCCGTGGGCCTGGACGTGGTCGGCCACGAGATGACGCACGGCGTCACCGAGCACTCCGCGGGGCTCGTCTACCTCAACCAGTCGGGTGCCCTGAACGAGGCCATCTCCGACTACTTCGGCAACGCCATGGAGACCGCCGACAAGGGCATCGCAATGAGCGACCCGACCTCCGGCCTCGTGGGCGAGTACTTGTGCAACGGCACGAAGCCGCTCGACGAGTGCGCCCTGCGCGACCTGAACGACGGCCGTGACGCGCAGAAGGACTACGAGCCCATCACGCTCGACATCGACAACGGCGGGGTGCACTACAACTCCACCATCGTCGGCGGCGCGCTGTGGGACATCCGCAAGAACCTCGACCCGAAGCTCGCGGACCAGATCGTCTACCGGTCCGCGCAGAACTACCTCACGCCGCTGTCCGGCTTCACCGACATGCGCACCGCCGTCACCCTGGCCGCCAAGTCCCTGAAGGTCTCCAAGGACGATCTCGCCCTCATCGGCAAGGCCTTCGACGACCACGGCATCGAGCAGGGCTGGGAGCAGCAGGGCGGCACGCACGACGGCACCACCATCAGCGCCCATGTCCTGCCCGCGTACGAGGTCTACGGCGGCCTGGACGAGCAGGCCGCGCAGATCAACGGCGACGTCTACGCGATCGGTCACGGCGACGCAGCCGCCTGGGGAGCCGGTTCCGCTGCCTTCGGCATCACGGTCGGCCGCTTCAGCAAGCAGGACGGCAACTCGGACCACGAACTCGCGCAGGACGACGCCTACCTGCTCGACCCGTCCCTCGATGACGACCGGGTCGTGTTCACCCGGATCACCGCTGACGGCATCGGCATCTATGGCGCGGGTGACAAGGGCCAGGGCGAGATCAAGAAGCTGGTCGACGACCCGGCAGCGGACGAGACCGAGCCGGTCACCGACCACGGTGCCCTCGCCTACATCAGCACCACCGCCGACGGCGAGCAGGATGTCATGCTCCGCAAGGCCGACGGCACCACGGTCAACCTGACGCCCGAGCAGGGCACCAAGGCCGCCCGCCTGGCGATGAAGCACGGCAGGGTCGCCTGGGCCGGCGGCGCCGACGGCACGTACGTCCACGTCCATGACATCGCCTCCGGCACCACACAGGTCAAGCGGATCACCAGCTTCCTCTTCAACTCCGTAGGCGACATCCAGCTCACCTCGGACCGCGTCTTCTGGCGAGAGGACGGCGGCTTCCTGATCCCGAGCACCAGTTTCGTGTCCGCGCCGCTGGGCGACCTGACCAAGGCGGCGAAGCTGCGCTACCCGTCCAGCACCTACCTCGCCCAGTTCTCGGTCACCGACGACTACTTCGCGTACGCGACGTACGACCTCTGGGGCGCCCTCGGTTCCTGGACCGGACCCGGCAAGGTCAAGGTCGCCGAGACGGCCGACGTGGTCGCGGGCGTCAACGCCTTCAGCCGCGTCTCGTGCTCCTCCGGCGCCCAGCTGGCCCCGTCCCTCGGCGACGGCCAGCGAGTGACGTGGCTGGACACCACGGCAGCCGACACGGACGTGGTGACCCGCGAGACGTTCGCGGGAAGCTGCGAGTAGCTCCCTCCCGGGGCGTGGCCCGGATCACCGCGGACAGGACGACGGCCCGCACTACGCCGTCGAAGCCGCAGGTCCGGCCCACGCCCCACGCAGCCGTTCCGCAAAAGCGGAGAAGGCCGGACGCCGCCCGCAGAGGGGCAGCGTCGGGCCCCGAGCCACCGTCAGGAGACGACGGGTGAGGTCGTGTCGGAGGCAAGCTCGGGCGCTGCGCCCGAGGTGCCCCGCACCCAGAGCGGCTTCAGCCGATATGTCAGCAGGTACAGGGCCGCCCCCGCCCCCGTCACTGGCCCAGCCGGGCCGCCTCAGCGAGTCCGACACCGAGCACCACCACGTACTCGAACTCATCCTGGCCAAGGACGGCGACGGCGCGGAGCGCGTGATGCGCGAACACGTCCGCCGCAGCCACCAGGCGCTCATGGCCGGGATGGACGACCGGCAGCACGAGGGTTGAGAGCCGACGGCGGAAGCTGAACCGGGGGCTCCGGGCGCCTCCGGGCGGCCGGCCGTCTGCGGAGCGGCCGCCCAGAGGCGTCGTGCGGTCTACCCTTGCCGCGGGTTCGGCTTGAGCACCGCGAAGACCGCACCGCCCGTGTCCGCCAGCCACGCGATACGGCCGACGTCCGGTACGTCCGCCGCCGGCATCAGCACCGAGCCGCCGTTCGCCTCCGTCTTCCTGACAGTGTCGTCGGCGTCCGCGACCGCGAAGTACGGCACCCAGCTCGCGCCGTGGCCGCCCTCCTGAAGCTGGGCCGCTCCGCCGAAGGACGTGTCCTGTTGGTCCCCGTGTTCGAGGCTGAGCACCCGGTAGGTCATCCCGGGCGCCTGCATCTCCTGCGAGCGCCAGCCGAAGAGGCCCCGGTAGAAGCCGATCGCGGCCACCGGATCGGGTGCATGGAGCTCCACCCACACCAGGGCGTCGTCCTCGGACGTCTTCTCCAGGCCTCCCTGCGCCTTGCCCATCTGCAACACCGCGAACCGGGCCCCCTGCTGGTCGGTGAGCTGGGCCAGCCACCCCTCACCCATGATCTCCACGGGCGCCAGCCGCACCGCTCCGCCGCCCTGCTCGACGGCGTTGACCGTGGCCTGGATGTCATCGGTGCGGAAATACACCGTCCAGGCGCTGCTCGCGCCCTCCTCGGTGAGCGGGCCCTGTGCGGCGACGGTCTCGCCGTCCTTCTGGAAGAACCCGTACCCGCCCGCCTCGGGCCCGGCAGAGACGAACTGCCAGCCGAAGACGCCCCCGTAGAAGGAGGCCGTCCCGGTGGTGTCCGCACTGCCGAGATCGATCCAGCAAGGTGATCCATGGGTGAAATCCGTGCCGAGCATGCGCGACCTCCAACGGCTCTGCGGGACCACCGCTCCACAGCCCCGAACGACCCCCGCAACGATGCACGTGTCCACCCGCCCCCTCGCCGCACCCGGCCCGGCGGGACGCCGGATTCACACTCCGGGATGACGCCTTGTTCCCATCTGACGCATCGCCGGTCGAACATCCGCTCCCGCAAGGCCCCCTCGCATCGACTACGCCTTGCGTCTCTTACGCACACACCTGACCAGGACGAGTCCGGTGACGGCCGTGACCGCTGCCGCACCCAGCACCGGTGTGCTGCCGGGCCCGCCGCTGATACCTGTCTCCGCGAGCTGCCCGCGATGACCGGCGGCAGGGGGCTTGTGGGCAGAGGGCACGGGTCGTGGTGGGGCACTGTGACTCGGAGAGGGGGTTGGGGATCCGGGGGGAGTGTGGGGAGGAGTGGGTGTGGGAGTTGGGGTTGGTGTAGGGGTGGGGGACGGTGACTGGCAAACACACGGCTGGCAAACACACACCTGGCAAGCGCACGGTTGGCACGCGCACGCCTGGCAACCACACGACTGGCAACCACACGACTGGCAACCACACGACTCACAGCAGTCTGTGTCACGGACACCTGTCGTGGACTCGGCGTCCGCCCGGCGCCTGCTGGAACTTCCGTCTCCTCCTCCCGAACCCTCGGCCGCGGGCGATGCGGCGCCTCCACCGCCGACCGAGACGCCCCCTGCCGAGCGTCCCGTGGGATCGCTGCCGTGCTTGCCCGAACCACCCCCGTCCCCGTCGACGACCTCACCCGCGGCATCCTCCTCAACCGCAGTCACACCTGCTTCTCTGCCGCCCTCGACGCCGTACTGGTCCGTGCCGCCCGCCGTGCCGGACGCCTCGGTCGTCGGCTCCGACACTCTCTTCGGCACGGTGAACGACTGTGGTGTTCTTGCGAACGTGGACGTTTCCGGGGTCACCTGTGCTGCCGAAGCCGAGGGGAAGTGGACGAGAGGACCGCTCATCGTGGTGCCGAGAACGACAGAGGCGGCGATGCAGATACGTTTCATCAACATGCCGTCAGAGTGCGGTAACCGAGTGCCCCGAATGAAGAATTGCATCCTTTGACGGCATGCCAACGTCACTCGTGCGAGCGAAGTGCGCCCATTGCCCGCGTGTCAGGTCGCACATGGGCGCAGCGACTACATACTCGCCCTCCAACGGCCCGACGACGCTGCGGGCATACGATCGGCCGGTGAGTGACACCACCATCCTGCGGGCGAGCGCGACGCCGTCCGCTCCTCGCCTGGTCCTTCGCCCCTGGTGCCTGGAGGACGTTGCCGCGCTGGTCGAGGCGTACCGGGATCCCGCACTGCGCCACTGGACGAGTTCTGTCGTGGAGAACGAGGCTGACGCGATGCGGTGGATAGACCGTCAGGAACAGGAATGGGCAGCAGGGGAACGATTCGGCTTCGCAGTCTTCGAAGTGCAATCCGACACGGCCCAAGGGCAGTTGGTCGGAAACGTGGTCCTCAAGGAAGTGTCACCCGGCAAACCATCGGCCGAGGTGGGCTATTGGACCGTGTCGCATGCCCGCGGGCGGGGCGTGGCGTCTCGCGCCCTGGAGGCTCTCACCGGATGGGCCTTCGACACCCTGGGGACCGGCGGCCTGACGCGCTTGGAACTCCTGCACCAGGTGGACAACTTGGCCTCGTGTCGCGTGGCGCAGAAGAGCCGGTACGACCTCCGCGCAGTCCTGACCGCAGCGCCACCCTCCTTTCCTCTCGAAGGCCATCTGCACACACGGTGCAGGGATGCCTGAGATCCACTTCCAGCGCAGGTGTCGCGGGTGCCTGAGAGGCATTCGGGCGGGACCATGGCAGCGGCCGTCGACCGCAACAGAAGCGGCTCGCGCTCAAACGGTCCTTCAAAGGTGATCAAAACCGCTCCGGCGTCGGATTTCATCTGCTCGGATGAAGCCTCGAAAGGAGCTGCCCATGTACCGCTATGTCATCAGTTTCCTCCCCTGGATCGCCTACGGAGTCGTCGCCACGAGTGACGAGTGGCGCAGCGGCGCCCTGTTAGGACTCGGCATCGCTTTGGTCATCATCGTGTACGACCGCTGGAGCGGTAAGACGTGGGACGAGATGGTCATCGAGTTGAGCGCCGCCGTGTTCTTCGTAGGGATCAGCTGCATATCCTTCGCCTGGCCGGACTCCCCACTGGTCAGATACGGTCCGGCGCTGGTCAACGCATGGCTCGCGCTCACCGCCTGGGGCTCGCTGATCATCCGTCGGCCCTTCACCCTCGGCGTCGCCCGCCGGGCGGTGCCCGAACACGTCTGGACCACCCCGCGTTTCTACCGGGTCAACGCGGTGATCACAGTGGCGTGGGCGGTGGCGTTCACCATCGCCGCCGTGGCCCTGTATGCCCTGTTGAAGGCGGCACCGCACGCCACCACCGCGACCATCTCCATCAAGGTCGCCAGCTTTGTGATCCCCGCGGTCTTCACCACCCGCTATTCGGCGGCGGCGATGAAGCGGGCCAGGCAGCAGCAGGCCTGAGCCCCGGCGACGATCCGGCGCACGCCACGCGCGGCGCCGGACCATCCCACCGGGCATGTCCTACGTCCACACTCAGAACAGCAGACGCATGAGCTATTGCGGTGCGATGACCTTCAGCCAGTCCTCCACGGTGACGACATCCGCCCACTGCGGGAACAGCTTTTCGGTGAGGACCCGGTGCACCTCAGGGTCGGTGTCGAGGCAGCCATCCGCCAGGACGGTGAGTCCGAAGTCCAGGTCGTTGGCTTGGCACAGGGTGTAGAGCACCACACCGCTGGTGGCGATCCCGGCGAGAACCACATGGCCGATGCCGCGGGCCCTGAGCACCACGTCGAGATCGCTGCCCGAGAAAGCGCTCCCCCGCCTCTTGGTGACCACGATGTCACGCTGCTGAGGCGCGACGTCGAGGTGGATCTCGCTACCGGGCTCCCCCTCGATGAAAAGGCCGGCCGCCACGGCATTGGCCAGCACCTTGTTGCGAGTACTCACTTCCGGATAGCCCGGCCGCAATCCCATGACCGCGTAGATCACGGGAATGCTCGCCGCCCGAGCGCCGCTGATGGCCCTGCGCAGACGCAGCAGATACCCGGAACCGTCATCGGCCACCTCTACGATGTCCCGCTGAACGTCCATCACGAGTAGGGCGCTGTTCGCCATTCGTGCTGTCCCTTCGTCGCTGAGAAACCACAGCGAGTCTGGCGAATCAATCGAACCGCGTTGGAGAATTTCCGAATTCGGCGCACCAGAGAATCATCGCCATGCTCCCAGGCGACCGACCACCAGACCTGGCGGGCGGGCGCCAGACCGGACTCACTCGAAGCCGTACCGCCGCGCCGACTCCTCCTCCTGGGCCAGCCGGTGGAGGGCCTGCAGCATCGGTTCCACCAGGATCGCCCCCAGGACCGCGGTCTCGACCTTCTCGGCCTCCGACGGGTGGGTCTCCACGAAGTCCAGGTCGAGGGTGGCCGCCCGGTGCATCAACTGGGCGTACGGAATCATGAGTTCGGCGCCCCAGTCGTAGCCGAGCCGCCGGAACGTGGCCACCGCCACCACCAGCGACCGATAGGCGGGAGAGATGGTGACCAGGGCCTGGGCGTTGGACCAGCCCAGCGTCTCCAGCAGCCGGTCCACCTCGCGGTGCGCATCCCGGACGGCCTCGTCCTCTTCGTCCGGCTCGGGGACCTGCGGCAACGCCCACAGGGCGGCCCCGAGCCGGATCGTACGGCCGAGGGAGTCGTCGTCGATGTGTCCGAGCACCTCCCGGGCCGTCGCCACCGGGACCCTGCCGACCTGGATCATCGCGCGCACCAGGCGCAGCCGGCGCAGATGCCCCTCGTCGTAATCGGCGGTCGTCGCGTTGACCTGGCGACCGGGCGCCAACAGCCCTTCGCGCAGGTAGTACTTGATCGTCGCGATGGACACGCCACTGCGCTCGCTCAACTCGGCCAGCCGCATCTCTTGCGCCTCTCCTTGGGAAGTGCCACTATCCCATCACCACCCGTGAAGGATAGTTCCGCTATCCGACCAGTAGATCCAGGGGTCGCCGTGTTCGCAAAACCGATTCCGGGCCGGACCACCGCTGCGGCGGAAGGCGATGCGGTGGTCCTGCTGATCGGCATGCGCATCAATCACTTCTGGGCGGTGCACCAGTGGCTGCCGGTCATGCTGTCGATGTTTCGCATGCTTGGGGAGCTTGCCAAAGACAGGGGCCGGGGGCTGCTGGGGCGAATACTGCTCACCGCCTCGCCGCGGACGTACTACGTGGTCCAGTACTGGGAGTCCAAGGAGAAGCTCTACGCGTACGCGACCTCGCCAGACATGTTCCACCACAAGGTGTGGGCGATCGCCAACCGCAAGGAGCGCGCGGGCAAGGTGCGCCAGCACGTGGGACTGTGGCACGAGGCCTACATCGCGCCGGAGGGGTCGTACGAGTCGATCTACTTGGACATGCCCCCGTTCGGTCTCGCGGCAGCCACGGGGGTGCTGCCGATCGAGAGCCGCGGGCGCTGGGCCGCGGACAGGTTCGCGTACCGCTCGTCCGAGGCGGCCGAGAAGGCCGGGTGACGGGTGTTCGGGGGAACATCGGGGGAACGAGGAGAGTCTGCCGCGGCCTCGAGGCAGGCCCTCCTCGGTGAAACGCCCGACGGCCGGCCGGAGCGGGACGGCCTTACGCCGCACAGATCCGGTCCTGGATACTGGCGATCATGCGCGTCGACTTCGATCCCGAGACCATGAGCCCCCACCGCTTCTACCGGCTGCTCACCTCCGTGGTGGTACCTCGGCCGATCGCATGGGTGTCAACGATCTCTAAGGACCACTCCGTACCGAATCTCGCACCGCACTCCTTCTTCACCGTCGCCTGCACCCAGCCGCCGATCGTGCAGTTCACGTCGGTGGGGCGCAAGGACTCACTGCGGAACGTCGAGGACACCGGGGAGTTCGTCGTCAACTTCTGCTCCGAGCCGCTGTTCGAGCAGGTCAACGCCACGGGCACGGACTTCCCCGCCCATCTCGGGGAGTTCGAGGCGGTCGGCATCGACCAGGAGCCCAGCCTGCGAGTCAAGCCGCCGCGGGTCGCGGCGTCGCCGGTGGCCCTGGAGTGCCGCCTGCACAGCACGCTGTGCCTGGGCGACTCGACCGTGGTGTTCGGACGAGTGGTCCACGCCGTGGTGAGCGAGGACGTCGTCGTCGACGGCCACCCCGACATCGAGCTGCTGCGTCCGCTCTCGCGGCTGGGCAGGGACGAGTGGGGCACCATGGGTCAGATCAAGGAGATCGCACGCGTCCCGTACACCAAGTGGCAGGAGAACGAGCGCTGACCGGCGGCCACCCGACGCCGCCCCCTGTGCCACGTATCGCCCGACGGCTGAGTGAGAAAGTCACGAGGTACGCAGGCCAGGCAACGCGGCCTGGGCGACGAGCACATCGGCTACCTGCTCGGCTGTGCGTCCGTCGGTGTCGATCCGCAGGTCGCCGAGCCCGGCCTCTTCCAAGGCCGCGGCCGATGCCACCGCCTGGTCGGCGATCTTGAGCAGGTGCGCGACGGGCTGCCCGCGCAAGGGGTCGCCCGGCTGCACCCAACTACCGCCGTCTCTGCGGAGCATGATGCGCTCCGTCAACTGCTCCCGTCCGGCGTGCAGCCGGCACAGTGTGAGTTCTGCCGCGGGCAGCGCGTCGGCGTACGCCTCGACCGCGGCCTCGGACTCCACCGGGCCGGTCATGATCAGGCACTGGGCCCCGGCAGCACGGTAGGTCCCCCAGACGGCAGCCAGGTTCCGGGCCTTGACCCGGTGATTGCCGGGATCGCCGTCGGGTGCCGGGTGGCAGAAGCCGAGCTGGTCGAGATCGATATACGCAGCGGTGACCCCGGCGCGCAGGACCCTTTGGTACACCTCGAAGCCGACCGTCGACTTGCCGACTCCGGTCGCGCCACACAGCCACAGAACCGGACAGTCGACGAAAGGCGCCGCGTGGGCCGAGGCCGGGCTCCTGTCCGCTTCGGTGACAGCTGCGACCACAGTCGGCTCGACTGCGCAGGCTGACCGTCCGGGAGTCCGGGTGTGCCATCCAGCGGTCCGTTCCCTGACGAGCCGTGCCACCTCGTTCACCAGCAGACCGCTGGTGTCGACGCAGGCGTCCGCGAAGGTGCTCGCGTCCAGGGCATCGGCTTCCCGGAGCACGCGGTCGACCAGTTCGGCAGGCTGGCCACGGCCGGTGAACCGCTGCCTCAGCTCATCCCGGTCGGCACGCAGACGGCACACCGTCACTACGGCTTGCGGAATCTGGTCGACGTGCACTCCACGGGCGGCATCGACGACGCCGGAAACGATGAGGCACCGGGCGCCTGCCGCAAGGAAACCGGCCGCCACCGCGTCAAGGTTGCGTGCCTGCATACGATGCCGGCCGGGATCCGCCGCGGGCTCGGGGTAGCAGATGCCCAACTGGTCGATGTCGACGAAGCCGGTCTCGATCCCGGCCCGTGTGAGGTGGGAGTACATCTCCCAGGCGACCGTGGTCTTACCGACTCCTGGCGGGCCGCACAGCCACAGCACGGGAAGCACAGCGCCCTTCACCCGCCCACCCCTGGAGCCGGGCGACACACCATGAGCGCCGGACAGGCCGACTCGATGACAGACCTCATGGCTCGGATTCTCGTGATCGCGTACTCGCCGTGTCGACAGATTTAACCGCTCGTAGGGAGCCCGGCGGCACTGACGGGATGCCTGTCCCCGCGCTGCTGCCGAACCCGCCATCGAGATCACGCGGAGAGTGCGTGGTCACCGTACTCGCTGGTTTCCTGCGCGCAGGCAGAGACCAATTCGTCCAAGGACACATTCAGTGCTGCGGCCAGGGCCGCCACGGTGAAGAAGGCGGGCGTCGGCGCCCGACCTGTTTCGATCTTGCGAAGCGTCTCCGCGGACACACCCGCCGCCGCGGCGACCTCCACCATGCTGCGGTCGCCGCGCGCCTGACGCAGCAGCGCGCCGAACCGCTCTCCGCGCTGCCGTTCCCACGGAGTCAAAGGAGTTCTCACCATACCCGTGATACTAATACCGGTATAAGAATTGGGTAGGACCAGGACGCGGGAGTCGCAGAACATGGTGGAGATCAAGACCGAAGCAGCGCTGGATGCGATGCGGGAAGCCGGGCGCGTCGTTGCCCACGCCCTGGCCGCCGCCCGGGAAGCCGCAGGCATCGGGGCGTCCCTGCGGGAGCTGGACGAGTCGGCCCGCGCCGTTTTGACGAAGGCCGGGGCGCGCTCACCCTTCCTGGGCTACCGGCCCTCCTTCGCCCCCACCCCCTTCCCCGCGGTGATCTGCGCATCCGTCAACGACGCCCTCGTGCACGGCATCCCCACCGACTACCGCCTGCGGGACGGCGATCTGGTCAGCATCGACTGCGGCGCGCAACTCGACGGCTGGACCGGCGACGCGGCCATCAGCTTCATCGTCGGCGCCCCACGGCCCGCCGACGTGGACTTGATCGACGCCACCCAGCGCGCTCTCGACGCCGGCATCGCCGCGGCCACCCCCGGAAACCGCATCGGCGACATCTCCCACGCCATCGGCACCGCCGCCCGAGCCGCACACTGCGGCGTGCCCACCGACTTCGGCGGGCACGGCATCGGGCGCAGCATGCACGAAGACCCCCATGTCCCCAACCGGGGACGTCCCGGCCGCGGGTTCCCCCTCCGCCCCGGCCTGGCCCTCGCCATCGAACCCATGCTCATGGCCGGCGGACGCGACGACTACCGCACCGGCACCGACGGCTGGACCCTGTACACCGTCGACGGCAGCCGAGCGGCCCACATCGAGCACACCATCGCCATCACCGAAGAGGGCCCCCGGATCCTGACCCTGCCCTGATCCTGATCACGCACCGCTCTGCCCTGGCCTGGCCTGGCCTGGCCAGGGCAGGGCAGGGCAGAGCGGTGCGGGGCGGTGCGGGGCGGGATCCGGACACCCACCGCTGAAGCGCCGAGCATCGCAGCTCGGGCAATCCATCACCAATTCCAGGTCAAATGTGCGAATACGCACCGCGACCTACCGTTCGACACTCCTATGATCTACGCACTTTTGCATCTTTGGCATGTTCCAGACGAGGCATGCCTAGTTTCACTTCACGGAAGGTGCGCGTGGCGCTCATAGGAAGATTCAGACAGCTGGCGACAGTCGCGGCCGCGGCCGCCTTGTTCGCCGGGCTGACAGGGCAGCCGGCGACGGCGGACTCCCCCGCGGTCACGCAACTGACGCTGAGCGGCGACCAGTTCAAGATGACGGACACCAGTTATGCCGCCGCGACGAGCAACCTCTACAACAACTACCTGACGAACCACGCCAGCCTGACGGACGTCATCACGACGAACTACACCACGAACTCGTCGGGCGCCACCGACTCCTGGCTGAACCTCCGCTCGATGCGGACCTGTTCCGGCAACGAGACCAAGGCGCTGCCGCCGGTGACCACCAAGGTCGCCTGGTGCTGGTCGTCCGCGCACGGCGACGACACCACTCAGCACTGGTACCCGCAGGGCCTGAGCACCACCGGCACGGCCGACGGCGGCGACGGCGCGATCCAGGGCGATCACGTCGCCGCGGTCTCCTGGCACTACGAGACGCTGTCCGGGGAGACCTCCAGTGGCTGCAAGACGGACAACCTGCTGAAGCTCACCTTCATCGACCGCGACACCGGCCAGTATCGCCATGTCCTGCTCGCCGAGCCGACGAGCACCTCGTCGAGCGCGTCGGACTTCAAATTCGTCACGGGCCACGGCGGTGGCATCGTCTGGTACGCCAACTACATCTACGTCACGGACACCACACACGGCATCCGGGTGTTCGACATCAACAAGCTCGCCAAGGTCGACGACTACGGCTCCGGCGTCGACACGTACGGCATCAACGGCGGCCGCTCCAGCGCATGCGGCTACCCGTACGTGCTGCCCGAGGTGCACTACTACCAGCAGTCGGGCACACCCACCGCGTGCGACTCGGACGCCAACGCCGGCACACTCGACCCGGACCACCTGTGCTACTCCTGGCTCTCCCTCGACAAGACCGGCGGCACCCCGTACAAGCTGGTCACCGGTGAGTGGTACGGCGGGGTCGACGGCGGCCGTGTGGTGCGTTACCAGCTCAACCCGACGAGTTCCTCGACCTACCCCGGGCTCCTCAACATGTCCGGCGGAAAGACCGTCATCCAGGACGCCTACGCCGCCTCCCGTTACCGGGGACTGCAGGGCGGCATGACCTGGACAGACTCCGCGGGCGTGCTGAACTTCGCCTTCCACAAGGGCTGCGGCACCCAGCCCGGCGTGTACTCCCACACCTGGATCGGTGACACGAGAGCCGGGACGACCTGTGCTGACGGCGGCAACTGGGCGGCCGGGCCGCCGCAGGCCCTGAGCTACTGGCCGAAGCTCGACACGACCCAGGTCGACGAGCTGTGGGGCCTGACCGAGGGCATCTGCTGGAGCCCGAGCGACTCGCGGTACGACGAGCACACGCCGACGAGCACGCTGGACGCCTGCTACGGCTACAACGGCTCGACGACCTCGTCCCTGCGGACGGTCTTCGCGGTCGGCTTCACCGACTCGGCTGTGCAGGACCTGCACTGACCTGACGTATGTCGAGCGGGGTCTGCTCCGGCACCGTACAGCGCCGGAGCAGACCCCACGGACGAGTGCGAGCGAGCGACGCTTCTCCCCGCGGCCCCTCACACGCCGACGGCGGCCTCCCGAGCGGCGGCGTTCCGCGTTTCCGTGGCCGGATTCCCGCCCCAGCAGGCGTGCTGCGGGACTTCCTCGCCCTTCATGAGGAAGGAGTCGGGGGCGAGCATCGCGCCATCGCCCATCGTCACGCCGTAGTGGACATGGGCGGCGACACCGAGCGTGGTTCCGGCGCCGAGGGTGCTGTGGTCGGACTTGAAGGTGCCGTCCTCCTGTGAGTGGCACTGGATCCTGCTGCCCGCGTTGAGCGTGCAGTCGTCGCCGACGGTGGCGAGCGTACGGTCCGTCAGGTAGCAGCCGTCGTCGAAGACCCTCTTGCCGATCCGGGCGCCGAGCAGCCGCCAGGCCAGGGGCTTGAACGGCGTGCCGTTGAACACGTGGAAGAACTCGACGGGCAGCTTCCACAGGCGCTCGTGCAACCAGAAGTCCGGGTGGTAGATGGAGCACAACCGCGGTCGCGGCCTGCGGAACGCCACGATGGCACGCTCCACGAGCATGAGGTAGACGGCCGTGAACACAAGGGCGAGGGCCGAGGACACGGCGACCATCACCTGTCCCACCACACCGCGCAACTGGACGGCCGTCATGCCGAGCGACGTGACCACGAAGAAGTCGAGCCACCCCACGGCCAGGAACAGCGCCATGGTGCGGAGGTTGTAGCGGTTCTTCGCGGCGAGGAGTCGGCGCAAGCGGTCCCCGGTGCGGAGGTGATCGAACCGGCTGTCGCGCTCCACCGAGCGCGGGATCTCGAAGGGCGGGGAGCCGAGCAGACCGACCCCTTCGCGGACCCCGCCGTCGAGCGGCACCATCACTTTCGTCGCCAGCAGGCAGTTGTCGCCCGTCCTGGCGCCGGCGGGAAAGGCGATGTTGTTCCCGATGAAGTTGTGCGGTCCGATCGCGGCACGGGAGACGCGGAAGGACGTACTCGAGTATTCGGCGTTCACGATCGAGAGGCCGTCGGCGACCATCGTTCCGGTGCCGACAGAGCTCAGGAACGGTGACTCGTGATGGATTTCCGTCCCGAAGTTGGATCCGGTCTGCTCCACCGGGGACAGTTTGTATCCGAGTCCTCGCAGATAGTGAACTATGTAGGAGCTGTCGCCGAAGAGCCGCTTGAAGAACTTGATGTTCGTCATGCGTGCGATCGCCCGGTGAGCGGAGTACTGAAGGCCGTACAGCGGGTAGACCGTGTCCGGTTTGATCAGGCGGGCCAGCAGCCGTGGGACGGTGCACAGCACGATGACGCCCATGACGACGAATCCGAAGAACAGCACGAGGGACGTACGTATCGCGTCCAGGTAGAACTGCGGCGTCATGCCCCCCGCTGTGTCGTTGCCTGCGCCCAGTACCTGGTCCGTGGCCGGGACGGCGGCGAGCAGCATGTACGAGCCCCCGACGGTCAGCGGCACGACCAGGCAGAAGATCTGGAGCAGGGTGACGAGACCGTAGACGGCGCGGCGGGGCGTGCCGCAGGTCGCCGGTGGCACCCTCACGTGGTCGGTCTCCGTGCGCTGGGCAGGGGAACCGTGCCAGCTTTCGCCTGCCGGGACCGCCTGGCCGCTGTGCAGGGAGGACGCGTGACCGAGTTGGGCTCCGTCTCCCACGCCCGTGTCGATGTCGAGCACGGTCTTCTCTCCGATGAACGCGTCTGTGCCGATGGTGACCTCGCCGGTCTGGATACGTCCCGCGTGCGCTCGGTAACAGAGAAAGTACGTGTCCTTGCGGATCACCGTGTTGGAACCGATGGTGAGCAGGTCGGTGCAGATCGGAACATGACGGGTGAGGATGGTGACGTTCTTCCCGATCCGCGCGCCGAGGGCCCGCAAGTAGAGGACGTGCAGTGGATTGCCGATGAGAAGGAACATCGGATTCGCGTGCAGCAGCACCTTCACGGTCCAGAACCGCAGATAGGTCATGCCCCAGATGGGGAATTGACGGGGTGTCCAGCGACCGATGAGGATCCATTTGGCCACGATCGGGAAGAGGCACAGCCCTAGGAAACCGGCGCCGCCGACGAGGACCGACCGCAGATAGATGTCCGTCAGGCCCGAGCCGGCGGCGACCCATTCGTAGCA
Source organism: Streptomyces sp. NPDC002577 (assembly GCF_053594815.1). Lineage (NCBI taxonomy): Bacteria > Bacillati > Actinomycetota > Actinomycetes > Kitasatosporales > Streptomycetaceae > Streptomyces > Streptomyces sp. NPDC002577. The sequence goes on from NZ_JBSFWK010000056.1 coordinate 23,511, forward strand.
TCGGGTGGCCACCGTGCCGACGACGAGGACGTAGGCCAGGAACACCAGCAACTGCAGCGTCCCGCACAAGGTGTAACGCAGGGTGCTCGTCTGCGCCACCGCAGGTGCCGGTGCTGGTGAGATCGAGTCGGAGGCGGACGTGGCGTTCCCCGCTGCCCTGGCCAGGCTTCGGATGGTCGGATTCCGGTAGACGTCCTTGATGGACACGGACGGCAGGTCCGCACGCTTCCTCACCCTGGCGCAGAACTGCGCCATCACCAGCGAATTGGCACCGAGGTCGTCGAAGAAGTGACTGTCGAGCGACACCTGCTGCACACCCAGGACCTGAGCCAGCACCTCGGCGAAACGGCTCTCAGGGCCTTCCTGTCGACCGGTGCACTTCCTCTCGCCGATCGGGGATTCATCCGGCCTATTCGCCTTGCTCGTCTTGCTCATCTTGTTCGTCGAGTTGCTCATCTTGTTCGTCGAGTTTTCAAAAATTCGCTCCACCATGCGAGCCCCTCGAGATTGGCGCTCCCCTATCGGCCGCACCGCATCGGTGAGTACATGCTCCACAACCGTGTGTGTGCGAGCCCCGGCCATTTCCCCCGCTGCACCCGACAGGCCGCCTCGGCGGTGTAGTCCCGTGAGGTGGTCTCGTCGGTGCACTCACGCGTGACCGGGATCCCGCGGGACGTCATGCTGCCGCCCGGCGCCCCATAGGACACCGTCATAGGTGGTCCTGCTTCAGCTGCAGTCCCAATAGCCCGCGTGCCACTTGTGGTAGCTGTCGTACCATCCCTTGTGCCACGTGCAGTGGTCATTCTGGGAAACTGAGGCACTCGTCGAGGCGGGGGTCGTCGCTGCGGCCGTGCTCGCCGTGCCGATCGCGGTGCCGCCGGCCAGCATGAAGCCGGCCGCGAGACAGGCGAAGGCGCGCTTGGCGTGTTGTGCTCGCATGGATCCGCTCTTTCCTTCACGTTCTCGCGCTGTCGCCGCACGAGATGGATGGCCGCGGCCTCACGCCGAAGGCTCTGGGCGCTGTAAGCGTGAGCCGCTGAGGTTGCTGGACGATGCCGCTCAAGAACGATGCGGCGCTGTCGTCGAGGTCGCCGTGTGCCGGCCCGGAAGCACGCCCCCAGCTGTCGCCCACCCTGACGGGAACGTGTCGCGGGGCCTGTCCAGCGATCGTCACCTCTTTCGACGGTAGCGGCGTACCGGCTGCCAGGCACCTCGAGCGCAAGGCGCCCCAACCGTCGGCGACCAGCACCGACACCGCTCCCCCCGTCTGTCGCTGCTGAGGCCGGTACGCACACGCAAATCTTCCGCGGCACTCGGCGAACCAGGCTGCTTTCCCCTTCCAGTTGGCGGTGTTGTCGACCGAAACCGCCGAACAGCCACCGAACAAGCGATCGCAGCCCGAACGCTGGTCGCGGTGCGCTTGGCGGTGCGCTTGGCGTTCCGGGGCAAGCTCCTGGACGTGTGGCCGGCCGGCGGGCCGACCCGTCGGTCGCCCGAACCCACGAACGCACCAGCCTGCAGCACGCCGATGGACCCGTGGGTATGAACCACGCCCGGTCACGCCGGGCGAGAACGGCTGGAGATCGAACCGTCCCCTAGCGTGGGACGTCCCTATTTCTCCCGGAAACAGGTGGGACGGAATCTTCGTCCGGGGCCTCGGTAACGCTCAGCGGCACAGGGTCTCGCTCCGCTGATCCTGACCGCACCTCGTAGGAGATTCTCATGAATCGCACGATGCAGCGCGGCCTCGTGGCCGCGGTCGCGGCGCTCGCGATGCTCCCCACCGCGGCCGTCGCCACCGATACCGCCGCCGGATCCCTGAAGCCGGCAGCGATTCGGCAGCACGTGGCCGGGCAGCACACCACACCCCCGCAGCTGTGGCGGCCAGGCCACTCCACGCCCCGGCACACGGTCGTCACCCGTCACCTCCGGGGCCGCGTGGTGACCCGGTACCTGCCGCTCAACGTCCGCTCCGGCCCGGGCACCGGCTACCGGGTCATCGGCTCGGTGCGGTCCGGCAGCACGGTCTACATCCAGTGCAAGAAGTACGGCAGCAACGTCCGTGGCAACCACCGCTGGTACAAGCTCGCCGGCCGGAAGGGCGATGTCTCCGCCCGCTACGTCCGCAACCTGAGCGCCATTCCCTGGTGCTGAACCATCGGTCCGCCCGTCCCGCCTCCTGCGGGGCGGGCCGGCCCGTTCCACGGATGTGACGAGGAGGTCTGCAGAGCCCATGTCTCCTTCCCTTCCAGCCAGTCCGGGTCGCAGGGCCGTACTCGGGTTCGGTACCGCGGCCATACTGGCCACCACACTCTCCGCCGGCCGGACCCAAGGCGCTCGCGACCCGAAGCCGGCGGGCCTTGCCCCGGCGGGCAAGCTGTGGATCCGGGATGCACGGCTGCACCACTCCACGGTGCTGCAGTCCTTCGCCTTCGACGAGCGGCACGGCCACATGTACGCACTCCAGGTGATGGAGGGCGGCGTCCGGCTGCCGGGCGAGCCGCACGCCTACACCCATGCCGAACGCGCAGCCGGCGGTGACCTGTGCCTGAACCGGCTCGCCATGGACGGCACGCTCATCGGCCATATGTACCTCCTCGGCTTCGGTCACGGCGGCGCCATCGGCGTCGAGGACACCGTCCGCAATACCGGGGCGCTGTGGACGGAGTGGGACGCGCATCCGGCCTCCGGTTACGGCCGCGGCATCTGCCGCTTCCCCTTCACCGCGGGCGCGGTACTGACACGCACCAGCCGCCGCATCGCCACGTACCGCCCGGTCCCCGGCTCCACGAGCAACTACGTGGCCCTGGACCCGGCGCACGACCAGCTGCTGCTGCGCTACAAAGTGGACGGCACACCGCGCTACGGGGTGTACAAGCTCAGTCAGTTCGCCTCGCGCAACTTCCGGTCGGTCGCCGACTTCTCCCAGCCCGGCGCCGAACTGGGTCTCCCTTTCCAGGGCATGACGCTCTACGGCCCGTACGCCTACCAGCTGCTCGGCAACGCGTACGGCCCCGGTAACCCCTCCTCCTCTGCCGGCAACGTCCAGCTCTACCGCATCGACCTGCGTACCGGGCGGGTGCTGCAGCAGGTGCTGGACAGTACTGCGAAAGGGCTCTACCCGCGGGAGCCGGAGGGCCTGGCCGTGCTGCGCCAGGGCGGACCTTGGCTGTGCATGGGCTTCACCCAAGGCCGGGTGCGGGAGCGCAGATTCTCTCTCTACTACAAGCCGATCACCCGATGACTCCTGCCGTGCGTGTGGCGGCCTTCGCTCCAGGGGTACACATCCGTCCGTCTGGGACGAACCGGACGACGCACCAAGGAAACTGGGAGCGGAATGGAGAAGCAAGGGACAGCCCGCTGGCGGCCACTGCCCGACTCACTCGGCCCCGAAGCACGGCTCCTGGTGGAGCGGCTGCGCGACCTCAAGCAGCGGACGGGGCTGAGCTTGGCCGCTCTCGCCATACGCACGGCCCACAGCAAGTCTGCATGGCATCGCTATCTCAACGGCGTCAAGTTGCCACCGCGTACGGCGGTCGAGGCGCTGGGGCGGCTCACCGGCGCGGAGACGGCGTCGCTGCTCGCGCTGTGGGAGGAAGCGTGCCGGGTGGAGACCGGACCACTGAGCGCGCCGGCACAGCCCCCTGCGCCACAGACTCACGCAGTGCCACTGCCCCTCGCGGATGCCCGTGTGCGGCGGCTGCGGCGGACCGCCGTCATGCTGGCCGCCTCCACCGCTCTGGGCGCTGTGGCCTGCGGTGTGGGCGTTCCGGTGCTGTCGGCCGGCGACCCGAATCGGCGGGCGGCGTCCTGCCACGGGCAGAGCTGTCAAGGTCAGTATCCGGACTCCTCGCACTGCAACCAGGATGCCCGGACCGAGAGCACCGTTTTCGACGGCGCCTACACCGTACGGCTGCGGTTCAGCCCGTCCTGCGCGACGGTCTGGTCCGAGGTGGAGACGAACGTGCGCGGCGGTACTCGGAGGATCTCGATCAGGTCTGCGACGGATGAGCTGCTCGCCTCGCACCGGGACAGCGTGACGCACGGCGAGAACAGCCCCATGCTGGCCGCGGCGGACCCGCAGGGCGCCGAGGCGTGTGCCGAGGTGTCCGACCGACTGGCCTGCACCGGGGCTGTGCAACTCTCCGTGGAGCTGCCGGGGAATCATTGACGATGTCTGAGCCGGATCTGCTTGTGGACCACTCGCCACCCTGGCTCAACGTACGTCCGACACACACGCGGCCCTGCCCGGCACGGCCGGTCGCCACAGTCGGCCCGGGCGGTACAGGGGATTGCAGGGACCCGCCCGGGTGTGACCGTCCAGCCCGACCGGCCCGCCGTCGGTACGCAGCAGCGCCGTGGTCCCGAGCAAGAACGCCTCGCCGGCCCGCCCTTCGGGCGGTCGGCGGGAGTGTGACGACAGGACCTAGCCGTGCACCCAGATCCGTAGCGGACCGACTGGCTCGAAGCCATGGCGCACGGCGGCTGCCAGGTCATCGCCGTGCTCATAGCCGACCACCGGGCAGGTGGGGAACAACGAGTGCACCGCATCCAGCACGATCGGCCACGCCGCGTCAGGACTGCCGTCTGTTGCGAAGACGTTGGAGATTCCGACTACCCGGTCGCTACGGCTCGCCACCGCTCCGCCGACCACCCGGCCGTCGGCGGACCGTCCGACGAGCACGAAAGTAGCGCGGTCGTCGAGCAGTTCGGGCCGGAAGAGGTCCGCGTTGCCGTCACCGTCGTCCCAGGCTTGTGCCCAGGCTCGCAGCATGGCCGGGTCGCCCACCACGTCCCAGACATGATCCGACGGGAAGGCGGGTGCACTCGCCGGACGGTGGATCCACTGCGCTTCGAACAGCACCCGGAAGCCCGCCTCCGTCAAGTCGAGGTCGGCGAAGCTGTCCTTGACGGAGGCGCTGGGCGCGGCGATGTCGATCCGGGCCACCAGCGCGGCCGGGTCGGCTCCCGGCACCAGCGTCACCGCGTCGGGATAGTACGCAGGGGTGCGCACCGAAGAGGCCCAGGCCTGCGCCCCGAACTCGCCCACCAGACCATGCGACCGGCCCATCGCTGCGCACCACTCGGCGTTGTTGCGGGCCGCAGCCCGGACCAGGAGCTGCTGTGGCTTCGTCACGAGTGCAGATGATGGCCCACCAAGGCCCGCCCGGTCGAACGCTTTCCGCTGCCCGCACCACGAGGCGCCCCGCGGACCCCTCGCCCTGCTCGCGGATCGGTCCACCCCCGCAACTCAGCGCGAGGACGACACCCAGGGGCCGACGCCGCCGATGCGTTCGACGGAGTAGCGAACGACGTAGCCCGGACCCTTCGGCGCCGGGAATTCGGCATCAGGGGACATGTAGACCTTCGCCAGGCGGTTGAGCAGATTCCATGCGTCGTCGCTCGGCTGAACGGTGGCCCGCGCCTTCAGCACGGCGTACTCGTTCAGGAAGATGCCGGGCACCCGCGGCGCGTCGAAGGACAAGACGACCCGCGGATCCTTCTCGATGTTGCGCAGCTTCACGTGCCGCGACATATGACCACTGACGAGGTCATCACCGTCCAGCCCGATCCAGATGACGGTCACCTGGGGGCTCCCGTCGGGATTGATGGTGCTCAGGTGCGCCATGGGCCCGGACGCGATCAAGTCCCGCAGTTCACTCGGCAGGCCGCTCATAGGTTGGTCCCTTCTGCCACGAACTCACCCAATGTCCAGCTCTCGCTCGATCTGAACCATCTCACGTCCGGCCTGACGCTGGTCGACGTTCACCGAGAGAGTCACCTGTCGCGTCGCACCGAACGCAGTGTCCGACAGCGCTCCCCCGACTACCACCGTCGTTCATGTGCGTGAATATGAATCAAGTACAAGTCTATTGACGCGTTCACGGCAAGCATCTACGGTCCGGAGAAAGCGCTTACCCCATCCGGATGCGGCGTCCGGCTGTCCTGCCCTTCATGCCATCCAACCGGCCGCATCGCCGCACCCGGACCCCCACAGAAAGGGGTCAGCCCATGCATCTGCTCTCCTGGCGGGCCCGGCCACCCCCGCGCTGTGACCACCGGGAAGAACGCGCGGAAGCATGGCCGGACCGGAACGTCACCGCCGCGCAGTTCCTGGGCCGCCCCATTCACCGACCTCTGGTCAGACGAACCAATCATCTGGAGACAAACGATGCACATCAGACCCGTCATCGCGTCCGTCAGCCTGCTGGCCGGCGCGCTCGTCGCGCTGTCCGGCACCACGGCGCAGGCCGCCTCCACCCGCTATGAGGCCGAGAGCTCTCCGGCGGTCTGCACCGGCACCATCGACTCCGACTGGGCCGGCTACTCCGGCAGCGGTTTCTGCAACGGCACCAACGCGTTAGGCGCCTATGCGGAGTTCACCGTGAACGCCTCCACCTCGGGCACGGCGACACTGAAGGTCGGTTTCGCCAACGGGACCACCACCGCACGGCCCGCGGACGTCACGGTGAACGGCTCGACGGCCGGGTCGGCGTCGTTCGAGTCCACGGGCGCCTGGGGGACGTGGGCGACGAAGACGCTGACGGTACCCGTGACCGCGGGCAACAACACCATCCGGCTCAACCCGACCACCTCCGCCGGCCTGCCCAACATCGACTACGTCGACGCCGAGGTGTCCACGGCGGCAGCCGGCACCGTGCTGTACGTGTCGCCGAGCGGCACCGACAGCGCGGCCGGAACGGAGTCGGCCCCGACGACGCTCACCTCCGCGATCAGCCGCATCACGCCCGGCGGGACGATCTACCTGCGCGGCGGAACCTACGCCTACTCGTCCACGATCACCATCCCGGCCGGCACCGACGGCACCTCCAGCGCCCGCACCACGCTGTCCGCCTACCCCGGCGAGACTCCCGTGCTGAACTTCTCCGCCCAGAGCGAGAGTTCGTCGAACCGCGGGCTCCAGCTGAACGCCTCGTACTGGCACGTCTACGACGTCGTCGTCGAGCACGCCGGTGACAACGGGATCTACGTCGGCGGCAGCAACAACGTCGTCGAGCGCACGGTGACGCGCTACAACCGCGACACGGGGCTGCAGCTCGGACGCATCTCCTCCAGCACCCCGAGCAGCCAGTGGCCGTCCAACAACCTGATCCTGAGCGCGGAGTCGCACGACAACGCCGACTCCGACGGCGAGGACGCCGACGGCTTTGCGGCCAAGCTGACCACCGGTACCGGGAACGTGTTCCGCTACGCCGTGTCGCACAACAACATCGACGACGGCTGGGACCTCTACACCAAGACCGACACGGGTGCCATCGGCCCGGTGACCATCGAGTACTCCCTCTCGTACAAGAACGGCACCCTGTCCGACGGCACCGTGAACGCGAACGGCGACCGCAACGGCTACAAGCTCGGCGGCGACGACATCGCGGTCAACCACGTCGTCCAGCACAGCATCGCCTACGGCAACGGCCACCACGGGTTCACCTACAACAGCAACCCCGGCACGATGGCCATCTCGAACAACGTCGGCATCGACAACGCCGAGCGCAACTTCTCGTGGGACGCGGGGACTTCGGTGTTCCGCAGCAACACCTCGTGCCGGTTCAGCGTCAGCGGGTCGAACGACAAGACCGTCGGTGACGCCGACAGCTCGAACCAGTTCTGGACCGGCTCGAACGGGTCCCGGTGCTCCTCGTACTCCGGCGCCCTGGGGTGGTCCTTCGCCTCGGACGGCCACCTCGTCGTGACTTTCGGCGGCAATGTGGTGACGCCGTAACCGACGTCCAGTCGGAGAGCCGGGCCGGCGACGGCCCTCGCCGGCCCATCCGGTTCGTCCGGATGGGCCGGCCACGCGATCGACCCGTTCTTCCGGATCACGGTCAGCCAGATCACGGGTGACCTCCGGGCCGAGCGCCCGCGTCGAGTGCCTGAGAACGATGCACCCCCGGAGCGAGGGCTTCCGCTCGCAGGGCAGGCCAGGGCGCCTACCGAATGCCGGAGGCGTTCCCGTCACACATGCGCCGACTGGCCTCGCCGAGGCCATCGGCAAGCGCCGTGAGCTGTTCCGGGGTGAGGACATCGATGAGCAGCTCCCGGACGGTGGCCACATGGCCCGGGGCTGCACGCTTGAGCATCGCCTGTCCGGCCTCGGTGAGCACCGCCTTGACCCCGCGCACATCCCAGCTACAGGCGCGGCGCTCCACCAGCCCCGCCTTCTCCAGCTGGGTGATCTGGTAGGTCAGTCCGCTCTTGGTGTTGAACAGGGAGTCGGCGAGTTCCGTCATACGCATCTCGTGCCCAGGCACGGCCGAGAGCCGGACGAGGATCTCGTACTGCAGATGAGAGAGGCCCACCTCGTCCTTGAGCTGCTGGTCCAAGCGCCGGTTCAGCAGCGCGCCGGCAGCGAGGAATGCCTGCCAGGCCCGCAGCTCTTCCTCGCTCAACCATCTCGGGTGACCCATGCCTGCATCCTACAGGTTTTGTTCAAATTAAAATTGTGGCCGGCTGCGCAGCGACGATCACCACCGAGCTGGCTCGGCCGTTCATGCTGATGACCGCCGAGTTCACCCGGGGCAGTCGGACCTCCGTGCTCTCTCAGCCGGCGTGAAGGATCCGAAAGCGATCGGGTTCCGCCGGATCTCGCTCAACGACTTGGATCGGTGCCCAAGCCCATTGCCACACGCTGATGCCTGGCGTGCGGGAGAACTGGATCTGCCCGCGGGTGCCTTCGACTGCAACGCGCGGCCAGGATTCGGCAGTGCGCGCCCGGTCCGCGCCGTGAGAACGCAGCACATCGGCGAGGACGGCGACCGTGTCGTAGCCCTCGAAGGCGACGAAGGAGGGCGCTTCGGCCAGCCGCTCGCGGAGGGCCGTCTCGACTCGTGCACCGAGTGGGCTGAGGCGCTCGGGCAGGTAGCGCAAGAACGGGATCGCGGCGCCGTCGTCGCCCGGCAACGTCGCCCATTCGGCGAACTCCGGTTGCCCGGCCGGAGCACCGATCATGATCTCGCCGAGGCGCCGGTCGCGGCGGACGGACTTGACGATCGACACTGCCGGCTCCGGGTGGCCGACCAGAAGAAGAAGGGCTGTCGCTCGATTGTCGACGAGTTCGTCGCACACGGCCGTGGGGGTGAGCGCGCGCATGTCGAGTTCGATGACGGTGCCGCCGCGTGGAGCGAGGCAGTCGCGCAGAATGCGGGCCCCAGATGCCCAGTAGACACTCGGCTGGGCCGCTACGGCGATGCGGCTGTGGCCCGCGCCGAGGAGGAAGTCTGCGTAGATCTGCCAGCCGCGGGACTGCGGCGGGGAGAGGCGCGCGACCCATTCCGTTGGCTGTTCGGTGAGCGCGTCGAGAACCGCTGACGAGCAGAGGAACGGCAGGCCGAGGGCGTCGGCCCTGGCGGCAGCGGCGCGAGCGACGACGCTGTGATACTCCCCCGCCAAGGCAGCCACGCCCAGGCGAGCCAATTCGTCTACGGCCGCCGCGGCCCTCTGTGGATCGGCCGCGGTGTCTCGGACCACCAGCTCGAGTGGTCTTCCGACGATCCCTCCGGCGTCATTGACGTCGCGAACGGCCAACTCGAGTCCAGCGAGCAAGTGGTGGCCTGCCTCGACCCAGCCAGGCCGAGTCAGGGGAACGAGAGCGCCGATCTGGACGGATGATCCGTCAGTGCGCTCCACTCCAGGTGACGTTGGTGGCGTATTCATGCGTTGGCGTCTCCCGTATGACGATTCGGTTGCCGTTTGCCCGGATCGCAGAGTGGCAAGGCCCGGTAGTGCGCGTTCATCTCGTCTCGCCGTGGCGGGCACACCCGGGTGATCATGCCGGACATTGCAGCCACCACCATCGCCGACAGACAACCGATTATTTGTTCGCTGAGCTGCCAGACTTCAAGAAACCTTGGCGGGCTCAAGCGCTCAGCCTGGGATGAGTGCATCCCACTGATCTCGGGTCGGGCCGTCGTGCTGCGGCGTGAAGTCTGGGTGGGCAGCCAGCCAGCCGGCGACGTGTCGGTCCACTTCGTCGGTGCGGTAGGCGTCGTCGGCTGGTCGCAGGAGATGGCGCACCTGGGCTCGGGCTCGCATGACGACGGGGTCGTCAAAGGCGCAAGCGGCCAGGGCGGCAGCCCGCCGGTCTGCTGGTGGTGAACCGTCGGCGAGGCGTTGCTCGTCGGCGCGGTCGGCCGTCACCTGCGCGTCGAACCACGGGCGGAGGGCCTTTGCCGTCCACGTGTGGTGGACCATGGGGTCCGCGGCGATCTGCTCGACATGGGTGGCGAGGTGCTGGGCGGCACGCAGGCCGAGGGCCGCGCCATGACCGAAGGTGGGATTGGTGTGGATGAGGCTGTCCCCGGCGCTGACCAGGCCGGTGACGACAGGTCCGGCATCGTCGGCGAGGGCGGTCCAGCGGTTGTCCAGGCCGGCCATCGCCAGGACGGCTGACTGCGGTTCGGGGGCCAGGTCGAGCCAGGCGGCGGTGGCGGGGAAGCGGCGGGCGACGGCCTCGAACACGGCAGGGTCGGTGAGCGCGCCGCGGGTCGGATCACCCGTGGAGAGCACCAGGCTCACCGCGAAGGTGTCGTTGTCGGAAGGGAAGACGCCGGCGAGCGCGAACGGTGCGGCCGAGCCGGTCCTCACCCGCCCGGGGTCACGCGGGCCGTCGGCACGCAGGCGGTACCAGCGGCACAGATAAGCGATCCCGGTACGGTGATTGTCGACCACGGGCGGGCGGCAGCCGGCCGCGATCAGCCAGGCGGGAACCGGCGAGCGACGACCGGACGCATCGACGACGAGGTCCGCCTGGTGCATCTCCGCGCCCACCTGCACGCCGGTGACCCGGGCAGGGCGGCCCTCCTCGATGGTGAGGGCGCGCACCCGGGAGCCTCGCCGCACATCAACGGTGCGTTCCCGCCCAACGGCCGCGGTCAGGGCGGCTTCCAGCACGATGCGGCGGGTGCGCAGGGTCACCAAGTCCTCGTCGCCGGCCCGATACGGCGGATGCTCACCGAACCAGTCGAACTCGTGGTATTCCCGGGCTCCGCGTGCCAGCAGGTCCGCGTAGACATCTGGGGTCTCGGCGCGCAACACAGTGCGCACGGGCGCGAGGAGCGAGTGGGGCTGGACGGCCTGCGGGACTCGGGGCCTGTGCCAGTGGAAGAAGTCCCGGTTCAGGTCCTCTCCGGCCTCCCGAGCGTCCTGCTCGAACAACGCGACCATGTGGCCCCGCCGGCCAAGCATGAGCGCCGTCCCCAGCCCGCTGATACCCCCACCGATCACCGCAACCCGCGCCACTGAGCTCCCCTTCGCGTCGTGTTGCGGAATGAGCCTACTGCTTGGCGATCTCCGCTCGAGAACCGGCGGCGTCCGTCGCGGTGCGGGGGCGGGGCACGGCAGCGACGGACGCCAGGTCGAGCCGCTTGTCCGACCACGATCCATGGTCCGAAAGGGATCATGGCCTCTTGGCGATGCACGTACGCTCTGGATGCGCGCGGTCGACCGGGGGCGCGCCGGGCTTGTGCCCGAGGGGTTGGACGAAGGGAGCGTTCCGCTGTGACGCATGCTCACGAGGAAGAAGTCCTGGCCCGGATCGCCAAGGGGCTTGTCTACACCGAGTCGGAAGCGGCCTTCCAGGGCCCTCGGCGCCGTACCGAGCGGATCTTCGAGTACAACCACACACCACCGAGCGAAACGGAGAAGCGCCGATCGCTGCTCGTCGCGATCTTCGGCTCGGTCGGTGAACGCACGGTGCTGCTCCCGCCGTTCCACGCCGGGTTCGGCAGCAACGTCCACATCGGCGACGACTTCTTCGGGAACGTGAACCTCACGTTCGTCGACGACGTGGACATCCGCATAGGCAACGGTGTCATGATCGCGCCCAGCGTGACACTGACCACGACGGGACACCCGGTGCATCCCTCACGACGCGCTGACTTCGGACGGTTCTCGGAACCGATCGTGATCGAGGACAAGGTGTGGATCGGTAGCAACGCGGTGGTCCTGCCCGGCGTTCGCATCGGGTACGGGTCGGTCATCGGCGCCGGGAGCGTCGTCAGCCGCAGCATTCCCCCGATGACCGTCGCGGTCGGAACCCCTTGCCGGGTTCTCCGCGCCATCACGGACGAGGACCTCATCACACGTACCGCCGGGCATTAGGTGCGGGCGGGGCCGGCGTGGGATGCAGCTGCCGTTGTCTCTCCGTAAGCTCGTCTATGGCGTGGCTTCTGCACCTCTCGACCTTGCCTTGCGTCGAGGAGCACGAGGTAGGGCCGATGTCTCCTGACGTGGAGCCGTTCATGACCACACCGCGGGACCTGTTGATCGTCGCCATGGACACGGCGTCGGATCGTCCTCTGGAACAGGGTGACCTGTCGCTGGTGCTGGCGGGAGCCGAGGTGATCGACCTGCTGGAGGCGCAAGCCATCAGACTGGACGACGATCTCATCGTGCCGGGCTACCGGCCCTCGATCGCTGATCGCCTGTTGGACGAGGCCGCCTCGTCGCTTGTCCGGGAAGCGCCGTACGAATCGGTCGGCGACTGGCTGTGGCGTAGAGGCCGCGGCCTGTCCTCCGCCTATCTGGCCGACCTTGAAGCGGCAGGGCAGCTCACTCGGCAGCGCCGCCACTGGATGCCCTTCCGGACCGGTCAGACGGTGTTGACCGATTCGCTCGCTCGCCGCGACGCGGCCGGCCGCTGGACGTCGGATGAGCCCATCCTCGCCGCGCTTGCGGCGGCCCTCGGTATCGGCGGCAAGCGGACTGAAGAGACTTCGACCGTGGTCGACGACTCGGTGGCGACAGTGCTGGCCGCCGTCCATGACGCGTTGAGGGAACTGGAGGCCGTTCGGCAGCGGCGAGCCATCGAGGATGCGGCCTTCGACAACATCTGGCGAGGCGAATGACGACGACGGCCTGCCCCCGGCCCACGGGCGCGACAGGACCGGACATGGTCTGATGGATTCGGGGGCAGGTCCCGGCAAATACCCTGGAGAGGTCCGGATGAGCACGTATCGAGCCGCTCAGGTGGCCGCCGTCGGCGGGCCGTTCGAGATCGTCGACCGTGAGGTACCGAAGCCGGGCCCCGGGCACGTTCGGATTGCCGTGGACGCCTGCGGGATCTGCCGCAGCGACGCCGGCATGGTCGACGCCGTATTTCCCGGAGTCCGGTTTCCGTTGGTTCCCGGCCATGAGATCGCCGGTCGCATCGAGGAGCTCGGCGAGGGCACGCAGAGCCGCGGCTGGCAGACGGGCGACCGGGTGGCGGTGGGCTGGTTCGGCGGCAGCTGCGGCCACTGCACACCCTGCAGACAGGGCGACTTCGTGGTGTGCGAGAACCTGAAGGTTCCCGGATGGGCGTACGACGGAGGTTACGCCGACGTGGTGATCGCACCCGCCGACGCCCTGGCCCGGATCCCCGATGCGCTGGCGGCGACGGATGCGGCGCCCCTGGCCTGCGCGGGGGTGACCACGTACAACGGGCTTCGGCGGAGCTCCGCACGGCCGGGCGATCTGGTCGCCGTACTCGGCATCGGGGGCCTCGGCCACCTGGGAGTGCGGTATGCGGCCGCCATGGGCTTCGAGACAGTGGCCATCGCCAGGGGGTCCGACAAGGCCGACTTCGCCAAGCAGCTCGGGGCGCACCACTACATCGACAGTACGGCGGGCACCACCGTCGCGGACGCGCTGCAGTCCCTCGGCGGAGCCAAAGTGGTCCTGGCCACCGCGGCCAACTCCGACGCCATCACGGCTACCGTTGACGGACTGACCCACCGTGGCGAACTGGTGGTCATCGGGGCGGACGCCGACCCGCTGGGGATCACCCCGGTGCAACTGCTCATGCGAGCCAGGATCGTACGCGGCCACCCGTCCGGGACGGCGCTGGACATCCAGGACACGATGGCGTTCAGTGCCCTGCACGGGATCCGCCCGATGACCGAGATCATGCCGCTCGACCAGGCCGATGAGGCGTACCGGAAGATGCTCTCCGGCACTCCACGATTCCGGATGGTGCTCACCACCCGCTGAACGCGCCGTACTCGCCGCCGGGCACAGCAGCCATTACCTCAGCCCGCATGCGTGGGGCGTCGGCCCCTCGGGCACCCTGGAGCCCACCGTGAACCGGCGTCAGCCGGCTTGGCCGGGGTGGGGCAGGGCCTCGCCTTGGGCGACTTCGATGCCGGCGTGCAGATCGGCTGCCGCATCGATCGCCGCGGCCCCCGACAGGGCCACGCAGACCAGCAGCAGGCAGGCCAGGGCTCGGGTGAGCAGGCGGCCGGCCCGGGTCGAGGGTGGGCTGGCGTCGAGCAGGGCGGTGACGCGGCGGGGGACGGGGCCGGCGGTTGCTGTGAGGGACATACCGGGGCGTGGGCCGGGGCCCGCGGTGCGGGCGGCGAGCGCAGCGCGGCCGATGGCGCGGGCGGTGAGGGCGCGGTCGCCCGTCACGGCGGCGGCGGATTCGTCGGCCCAGCGTTCGAGGGCGTAGGAGAGCGGTGCGCGCAGGCCGCGGAGCACGGGGTGCAGGGCGAGGGCGAACTCGGTGGCCGCGAGAAAGAGGTGGTGGCGGCCGGTGAGGTGGGCGCGCTCGTGCGCGAAGAGCACCTCGCGTTCCCGGGCGCTGAGGGCGCGCAGCATTCCGGTGGTCACCACGATGCGGCCCGGCCGCCCGGGCAGGGCGTAGGCGTCGGGGCGGTCGTCCTGCCGTACGGCCAGGTCGCCGGCTGTTGCCGGGCTCGTGCACTGCCGGTGGGCTGCGCGTAGTTCGCGTACGTGACGGCCGGTGCGGCCCAGGACCAGGGTGCCGAGGGCCCCGAGCGCGAGGGCGGCCAGGATCGCGGCCGGTGCGGTCGCGGGCCAGTCGCCGCCGAGCAGGGGCGGGGAGAGGTGGCCGAGCGCCGCGACGAACGGCAGGTGCAGGGCGCCGGCTAGGGCGAGCAGGGCCAGTGCCGCCGTGCTGGAGACGGCGAGTGTGAGGGCGAGGGCGCTGAGCATCCAGACGGCCGTCCGGGGCGGCAGGTGCTCGGCGCCGCGCCGGGCGGCGGGCACGGCGAGCAGGGGGACGAGCAGCGGGATCCACACGGCGTAGATCACAGGACGCCTCCGGGGTCCGTCGGTCCGCCGTCGAGCAGAGCCCGCAGCAGTTGCTCGTCCTCGGGGCTCAGGTCGGACACGAAGCGGGCGAGGACGGTGCCGCGATCCTCGTCCTTGTCGAGTTCGGCGTGCATCCGGCGGGCGGTGAGACCGGGCGAGTCCTGGACGGGGGCGTAGGCGTAGCCGCGGCCCGATCGGGCGCGGGTGACCACGCCCTTGCCGTGCAACCGGGTCAGGATCGTGGTCACGGTGGTGCGGGCCAGGCCGCCGCCGAGCGCCCGCTGGACGGCGCCGGGCGTGAGCGGACCGTCGGCGGCCCACAGCGCGGCCAGGACGCTCGCCTCCAGCTCGCCCGCCGGGCGGCGGTCCGTCCGCCCATCGGCCGACCGGTCTGTGTGCCCCTCGGGCATGGGAACGCTCCTCGACTCCTCTTCGTCTACAGTGCAGTAGACCGTCTACGTGACTGTAGTCGCTCAGTGCGGGCGCGTGCCCGCCCGTCTCGTCCTGATCCCAGTATGAGAGAGGTCACCGCCATGGCCGCTGCCCAGTTCGCCGTCGCACAGGCGATGAACGTCCTGGACGCCGGATCGCTGCTGTCCGCCTTCGGGGCGCTCGGTGTCGCCGTCGTGCTCTTCGCCGAGACGGGCCTGCTGGTGGGGTTCTTCCTGCCGGGCGATTCCCTGCTGTTCACGGCCGGGCTGCTGTGCACGGGCGGCACCCACGGGCCCGTGCACCTCTCGCTCCCGCAGGTGCTGGCGGCGGCCGTGGCGGGTGCACTTCTCGGGGCGCAGGCCGGGTACTGGATCGGGCGGCGCGGCGGTCGTGCGCTGCTGGCCCGCAGCCGGGCAAGACGGCTGCACGAGGGGGCAGCGCGGGCCGAGGAGCTGCTGACCCGGTACGGGCATGCGAAGGCGGTGGTCCTGGCCCGCTTCGTTCCGGTCGTCCGCACGGTCCTCAACCCGCTGGCCGGAGCGCTCGACGTCCCGTTGCGGGTCTTCACGCTGTGGCAGGTGATCGGCGGGCTGGTGTGGACGGCCGGGCTGGTGCTGGCGGGCTACGCACTGGGCTCCTCGGTGCCGAACGTCGACCGCTATCTGCTGCCGCTGGTCGCGCTCGTGGTGCTCGTCTCCCTGATCCCGCTCGCTCTCGAGGTGCGGCGCTCGCGTGCCCGCCGTGCCGCGGAAGGGAGGGCGTCATGACCGTCCTCGCCTTCGGCGGTGCGTCGGTCGACGGCGCCCTGTACACCTGGGTCACCGGCCTCGCCCGGCACACCCCGCACTCCGTGAACACCGTGATCGCCACCTGGTCCGACTACGGGCTCTCCCTTTTCGCCGTGCTGATGGTCGCCGCCTGGTGGCGGGCCAGGCGTGCGGGTGAGGCCGCACGGCGCGCGGGCGACGTCCGGATGGTCCGGGTGCTCGCGGCTCCCCTGGTCGTCGTGGCCTGTTACGTCGTGAACTCGCTGATCAAGTCGCTCTTCGACGAGCAGCGGCCCTGCCGGACGCTGCACACCGCGACCGTCGAGGCGTGCCCCGCGGCCGGCGACTGGTCCTTCCCCAGCAACCATGCGGTGATCGCGGCGGCCGCCGCCGTCGCCCTGGTCCTCGCCGATCGCCGCCTCGGCCTCGTCGCGGCGCCGGCCGCCGTCCTCATGGGTGTTTCCCGGGTCTGGATCGGCGTGCACTATCCGCATGACGTGGCCGTCGGTCTGGCGCTCGGTGCCGCCTTCGCCTGGGCCCTCACGCTCCTCGCGGACCGGGCCGCCCCGGTCGTGGACCGGCTGGCCGCCACCCGTCTGCGTCCTCTGGTGGCGGCCTCGTGACGCCCACGACGTGGGTGGAGCGGGTGCGGCGCGGGCCGCTGTTGCTCATCTCTTCCTGCGTCCTGCTGTTCGCCGCCCTCGCTGTCGCGGTGTGCGTACGCCTTGGTGCCCCGCTGCCTGGTGACCAGGCTGCCCACTCCTGGGCACTCGCGCACCGGCCGCCGGTCGCCTTGGCACTGGCGCGCGGCATCACCGGCACGGGGACGGGGGTTTTCCCGTATGTGGTGGCCGTGGCGGCCGGGGTGTGCGCGGGGCGGAGCACCCGAGAACGTCTGTCGGCCGCCGCGGGCGCCCTGGCCGTCCTGGCCGCGGGACAGCTGGTGCGCACCGGATTGATGGAGCTGTTCGCGCGTGCCCGCCCGGCCCGTACCGACTGGGCGACGCACGCCTCGGGTTTCGCCTTCCCCTCCGGCCACGCCACCACCTCCGCCCTGGCCGCCGGGCTGGTGTGCTGGGCTGTGACCCGCCGCGCCGGGCGGGCCTTGGCCCGTACGGCATGCACGCTCGCGGTGTGCTGGGCGGCCGCCGTCGGACTGACCCGGGTGTATCTCGGCGTGCACTGGGCCAGCGATGTCGTCGGCGGCTGGCTGTTCGGCGCCGCCTGGCTGGGCCTGTGCCTGAGTGCCGTGGCCTGGTGGCTGCCCCCGGAGTTCACCGGACGTACGGCGCCCGCGGCCCGTACGGCAGGACCCGAAGGCGGCGCACGTACGGCACTCACCGACCGCAGGCGACGTACGGCACGAGAGCCGATGGAGGACCATGAGCCACAAGATCCTGGTCGTCGAGGACGATCACGCCCTGCGTGACGTGCTGCTGCGAGGCCTGCGTGACGAGGGCTTCGCCACCGTGCCCGCCGCGGACGGTGCCACCGCGCTGCGGCTGGCCGGCAACGAGGTCGCCGCTGCCGTGCTCGACATCGGGCTGCCCGACGCGGACGGGCGGGACGTGTGCCAGGCGATGCGGGCGAACGGCTTCCTGTCCCCCGTCATCTTCCTCACCGCCCGGCACGGCCTCACGGACCGGCTCTCCGGGTTCTCGGCCGGGGGCGACGACTATCTGCCCAAGCCCTTCCACCTGGTCGAACTCGCGGCACGTCTGCAGGCTGCACTCAGACGCGCGGTGCGCCCGACGGCGGCCACGGCCGGGGACCTGGTGCTGGACGCCGTCCGGCACCGCCTGACCGCCCGCGGTACGGAGGTCGATCTGACACCGACGGAGTTCCGCCTCCTCGCCGCGCTCATGGCGGCGCCCGGCGACATCGTGGGCAGACGGGAACTCGTCAGGGCCGCCTGGCCGGAGGGTGCCCAGGTCAACGACAACACCCTCGACCAGTACCTCACCCGGCTGCGCCGCAAGCTGCGTGAGGCGGGCAGCGAACTGACGATCGGCACCGCACGCGGGATCGGCCACCGCCTGTCATGACCACGCTTCCGAAGGCGACCACGTGTCCCAATGCCACCGCGTTCCCGAAGCCCACCATGTCGTCGAAAACCGCCGTGCCGTCGAAAGCCGCGGCGCCGTCGAAGACGTCGCCGAAGATGACCGCGATGACCGCTCTTTCGAACCTGCTGGCACCCCGCACACTCCGCGGCCGGCTCTCCCTGGTGGCCCTCACCACCGCCACGTTCCTGATGGTGATGCTCACCGTCGCGTTCAACATCGTGGCCCGCGACCACCTCCGGCGCCAAGCCGACGACGAACTGCGCACGCGGGCCGCCGCCATCGCCGCGACCGTCGACACCAGTGGCCCGGCGCCGCGGGTCCTCGAGACCTCCAACGACCGGCTCATGGACGCGAACGTGTGGGTCTACGCCGACACCCGGCTCCTCGAACAGCCGCCGTCCGCCGTGGCCACCGGCGTCCTCACCCACGTCGCCGACGACCTCGTCCGCCGGGGCGGACGGCACTGCGTCACCACCAACGGATACGCAGAGGCACACGAACGCGGTCCGATCCGGTTGTGTTCGGAACCCGTACCGGTATCCGCCGGGACAGGCTCGGCCACTGTCGTCACGGCCCTGGACCTGTCCCCCTACCGGAGTTCGGCCGACGCCCTGCTGCTGGGGTCGTTCGCCCTGGACTCCGTGATGCTCGCCTGTACGTATGCCCTGACGCGGCTGGCGGTGGGACGTGCGCTGCGTCCTGTGCGGGCCATGACCGACCAGGCCACCCACTGGAGCGCGGTCGCCTCAGACGAACGGTTCGGCGCCGTCGACCGCCCCGCCGAGCTGGCCAGGCTCGGCTCGTCGCTGGACGCGCTCCTGGACCGCATAAGGGCGGTGCTGCAGCATGAGCGGCAGTTGACCGGCGAGTTGTCGCACGAGCTGCGCACTCCGCTCAGCCGGGTCGTCGCCGAACTGGACTGGTGGCAGTCCCGCCCGCGCTCGGTCGCCGAGACCCGGGCCACCCATCAGGTGATCGCCGACGCCGCCGAGTCCATGCGCACCATCTGCGACACCCTCCTGAACCACGCCCGCGACGAGGTGTCCGCGGCCCCCGGCACGACCGCGGTCCTGCCCACGCTGCGCCGCATCGCCGGACAGCTCGGCGCCCCCGGCCATGTGACCGTCGCCATCGGCGGCGAGGCAGGGAATCCGGAGGCCGGAGTCCAGGAGGCCCTTCTCGAACGCATCGTCAGCCCGCTGCTGACCAACGCCCTGCGCTACGCCCGGTCGAGCGTCAGCCTTCGTACGGGCCGGGAACCCGGCGGCGTCCGGGGCGTATGGATCGACATCACGGACGACGGCCCCGGCGTGCCGCCGTCGTTCGCCGGGCAGCTCTTCCAGCCCGGCAGACGGGCCGACCCGGACGACGGGCACGGCGGAGCGGGTCTGGGGCTGCCGCTCGCCCGGCGCCTGGCCCGCTCCGTCGGCGGTGAGGTCTCCCACGATCCCGGACACACCCCCGGTGCCAGGTTCGTGATCACCCTGCCGGCCGGATGAGGGCGTTCAGGATACGTTCAGGCTGTGGCTGCCAGAGTCGGACACCACGCCCGTCGTCTACGGGTCGTCTGCTGTCACTGGGCTTCCGCCCCGCCGGGGACGGGCGCCCCGCCATAGCGCCGAACAGGAGTGTCCGACCTTGGAGAAACCGGAAGCCCTCACCGGCCGCGGCGTCTCGAACACACATGAGTCCGCGGCGAGTGCGACCACGTCGGTGATGAAGAAGCTGCCCGAGGTCACCTTGGTCTTCTGGATCATGAAGATCGCCGCGACGACCCTGGGTGAGACGGCCGGTGACCTGTTCGCGCAGACGCTGAAGATCGGCTACTTCCTCACCACGATCGCCCTGTTCCTGATCTTCGTGGTGACGCTGGTCGTCCAGCTCAGGTCCCGGCACTACAACCCGTTCTTCTACTGGACCGTGATCCTGTCGACCAGCATGGCCGGCACCACGATGTCCGACTTCATGAACCGTGATGCGAGCGCCAAATTCCTCTCGAACGGCGCCACTTCGCTCGGCTGGGGGCCGCAGGGGCTTGGCCTCGGCTACCCCGTCGGCGCGGCGATCCTGATCTCCATCCTGCTGGTGATCTTCACGGTGTGGAAGCTGTCCGGAATGACGTTCCAGATCCGCGACATCGTCACCTTCCGCGGCGAGGCCATGTTCTGGTCGGCGATCCTCGTCTCCAACACCCTCGGCACGTCGATGGGCGACTTCCTCTCCGACAGCTCCGGCCTCGGCTACGCGGGCGGCGCTGCCCTGGTGACCGGCGTCCTGCTGGTGCTCGTCGTCCTGATGAAGGTGCCCGTGGTCCCGAACGTGCTGTTGTTCTGGATCGCCTTCGTCCTCACCCGCCCGCTCGGCGCCACAGCCGGCGACTTCCTCACCAAGCCGGTCGCCAAGGGCGGTCTGAACCTCGGCACGGCGGGCTCGTCTGCGGTGCTCCTGGCCATCCTCTTCGGCCTGATGGCCTACGCCCAGGCGCAGGAGCGGAAGAACCTGGCGACGGGCGCCGGGCAGGAGGAGCCGGTCGCACAGCGGGAAGGCTGACAGGGGGTGCGACCTGCTTCTTCTACGGCCCGGGGCCGGCCAGGAGCGCCACCGAGAGCGGCGAAGGAGGGACCTACTTGCGGTAGACGTTCTCCGCCTGCGGACCCTTGGGTCCCTGGGTGACGTCGTATTCGACCTTGTCACCCTCCTGCAGCTCCTTGAACCCTGTGGCCTGGATGGCGGAGAAGTGGACGAACACGTCCGGGCCATCGCCGTCCGGTTGGATGAAGCCGAAGCCCTTGTCGGCGTTGAACCACTTCACAGTGCCTGTCGCCATCAGTCCGTCCTTGTCTCATACCGCGGCGCGACCTCGCCGCGCCCCGCAGCCCCGTCGCGGCTGCGGCACCTGAACCCTGCCATCCCCACCGGGCTTTCATCGGTGAACGCACCGCCCAAGTCGCCCGGTGTGGCGACGACCGATAGGGGCTGGCGGCCGTAGCCACGGGGGAATGGCTGCGATGGTGTGCGGGCGTTTCGTAAGCCATGCGGCTTACGAGACCGATCGGCCGGGTGGTTGCGGACGTGGCGGGGGCCGGGCGGCACGGGCTGTTGCCCCCCGCATCAGCTCGGGAGTATCCGTACCTGGGCTTCGGGGAGCTTGGCCCACCAGTGGTCGTATCGGCTGTAGACCCGGGGATCGCGATCGGCCAGCAGCATCGTCAGGGAACCGGCCTCCGCGGCGAGTCCGTCCCACGTCTCGGGCGAGAGGTCGTGGAAGGCCGTCGCCTCGATGCCGCCGTCGACCGGACGCCATACGCCCGCTACGTACCCATCGACGAGCAGGGTCGGCAGCACATCGCCGTTGTTGCGGGTCACCAGCGGGCGGTAGTCCGGGGGGATCACGCGGCCGCGGTCGGCGTATGCCAGCAGGATGCTGTCCCACATCGCCAACAGCCGAGGTGGGGCCGGAGTGTCCCCGGCCGGGCGTGGGGCGCCGGGGATGTCGTACAGCGTCGTGCCGTCAGGGCCCCGCACCTGCTCGACGACGCCGGTGAGCGCCCGCAGTGCCGCACGGACCGGTGCCCGCTGCACCATGGCGAACTGCGCCACATCCGCCACCGACGCCGGCCCGAACCCTTCCAGATAACGCAGGACGAGGGTCTGCAGCGCCTCCGGCCTCGCCTCCCGGCCGGCGAGCACGGGTCCGTTCTGTGCCGCGACATACGACGGCGGGGTACCGAAGGACCAGGGACCGCCGATCGGGACGTGCAGCAGCGGCGCGTACGAACGCAGCCCCCACCACGCCCCGGCCTTCCTGCCGGCGCCGAGCCGCTGTTCGAGCCACGCCTCCATCTCCGCGGCCGTCCTCGGCTGGTGGGCGAACTTCAGCAGCTCCGGCACCAGTTCGGCCGCGTCAGCAGGAGTGAGCCCCGCCGCCGCGAAGCGGTAGCCGAGCCGGGAGGCGTACAGCGTCGGCTGCATCGCCTCCCGGAAGACCTGGTAGTCGTCGGCGTGGACCACATGTGGCGTGATGCGCATCAGGGTCGCCTTCACGACCTCGCGGTCGGTGAAGGCGGCGTCCAGATCGGCCGGGGCCAAGCCGGTGACCCGGTTCCACAACGCGAGATACGGCGAGGCGGCGTGCTGTGCCTGGAGCGCGACCACGCGCCGGACCGCCTCGACAACACTCAACGGCTCCCGTCGCAGCAGCAGTTGACGGCTGAGAGTGGCCCGGTTGAGTTCGCGCGCGGTGATCTCCACGACCATGGATTGTGCCGCGACCGGCCCGCTGCCGCCAGCGGTCAGTGCGGCAGCACGGTCTCCAGCCACTGCAGGATCTCAGGAGTCACCGGGTCGGTGATGTCGGCGAACTCCTCGTGCTTCTTGAGGAACTTCGCCACATAGGGGCAGACAGGCACGATGCGCTTCCCCGAGGCGCGTACGTCGGTCAACGCCTGCTGTACGAGTATCGAGGCCAGGCCCTGCCCGGCGAAGGCGTCGTCGATTTCGGTATGGAAGAACACGCGCTGGTCGCCGCGGTCGCGGTACGCGGTGAGGCCCGCACGCTTCCCGTCGACAAGGATCTCGTAACGGTGCCTGGGGTCCACTCGCTGAACGGTCGGAGCGGGGGCGGGCTGCGTCATCGTCTGTGCCTTTCAGTGGCGCGTCGGGTTCTTGCGCGGTGCGATGGTGGCGTTCGGCAGGGCGGGCGCGGGAAGACGGTCGCCGTCGTAACCATCGACCTTGCCGAAGCGGTCGGATGCGTTCTGCCACTCTTCCCTGGCTTCGACGATGTCTGCGTGGCTCCGGCCGATGAAATTCCACCACATGACGATCTGTTCCTCGAACGGCGTCCCGCCGAGCAGGACCGTCCGAGCCGCGGTATCCGACTCGTTCGTCAGTGTCAGCGTGTCGTTCCCCGTACCGAGGTAGCCCAGCTCGGCCGCGTGCAGCAGGGTTCCGGCCATGCGGACATCCCCGTGGTCGACGAGAAGACCGTGCTCGAAGCCGGGATCCACGGTGAGTGTGGTCGTCGAGCGCGGCTGGAGGACGAGTTCGGCGCCGAGCAGGGGCGTGAAGGTCCGCACCGGCGAGGTGTCACCGGCGAGGGATCCCAGGAACACCCTGATGTCGGCTCCGTCCACCTGAACCGGGCTCGGGACGTGGTGCTGGAAGTCACGGCCGGTGTTCCGGTGTTCACCGGGAAGCGCCACCCACAGCTGGACGCCGTGCAGGATCGTGGTGCGGGTGGTGGAGACCTCCGAGTGGCTGATGCCGTACCCGCCCGTCATCAGGTTCAGCTCACCGGGCCGTACGAGGGCGTGGCTGCCGAGGCTGTCGCGGTGCTCGATCTCCCCGCTGAACAGCCAGCTCACCGTCTGCAGACCGGTGTGGGGATGGGGCGCGACGTCCATGCCGCCCGTGTCGGCGATGTCGTCGGGGCCGTAATGGTCGATGAAGCACCATGCCCCGATCAGCGTCCGGGCCCGCTGCGGCAGCGTGCGCCGTACCGTCATCGCCCTCGGACCGCCCAACGGGACGTCCCGCGCGGAGAGGACGTCGACCTGCGGAACCTGCTGACCATGGTCGAAGGCCCCACAGCGCAGCTCGGTGGGATCATTCTCGACGTTGCTCATCGCACACCCTCTCACCCGAGATGGTTTTATGTTCAACATTTATGGTTGATGATAAACGGAGCGTGCCCCGGCGGCACCCGGCAACGCAAACGAGGGCCCGGAGCGG
The DNA here is from genome assembly GCF_053594815.1 of Streptomyces sp. NPDC002577. Taxonomy (NCBI): domain Bacteria; kingdom Bacillati; phylum Actinomycetota; class Actinomycetes; order Kitasatosporales; family Streptomycetaceae; genus Streptomyces; species Streptomyces sp. NPDC002577. The sequence continues at coordinate 47,557 of NZ_JBSFWK010000056.1, forward strand.
CCCATGAAGGAGTCCAGGTTGAGTGACACGGCAGCAGGCCCCGTGACCAAGCGGGTCTTCGTAGACAAGCAGAGCCCGAAGGCCTACCACGCGTTGGTCGAGACGGCGGAAGCCGTTCGCGCGGTCGCCGCCGACGCGGGGCTGGACCGCACGCTCGTGGAACTGATCAACCTCCGTGTGTCACAGATCAACGGGTGCGCCTACTGCCTCAACGTACACACGCGGGCCGCACTGCGCGCCGGCGAGACCACCCAGCGCCTGGGTGTGCTGGCCGCCTGGCGCGACACCGAACTGTTCACGGCACAGGAACGCGCGGCTCTCGCCCTCGCTGAGGCGACCACGGAACCCGCGAACGCAGCCCTGCAGGAGAGCGCCTATGACGCAGCTCGCAAACACCTCACCGACGATGAGATCTCGGCGGTGATCTGGGTGGCGATCACCATCAACGCGTTCAACCGGGTCTCCGTGATGAGCAAGCATCCGGTGCGAGGTATCCCCCAGCAGTGATCCGGTTCCGGCACAGTGTGTCGTCCTGACCGCAGTGGCGGCGATCCTGATCGACGTGGCCCCGCAGACGATGCTCATCCTGTGCCGGCACACCGCGCGCCGAGTCAGTCCGGTCGCGGTATGCGGTCGAGGGCGTCGCGCAGTTGGGTGCGGCCGGTGATGCCGAGCTTGGGGAAGATCTTGTGCAGGTGGAAGCCTATGGTGCGGGGAGACAAGTGCAGCCGGGCACCAATGTCCCGGTTGGTCAGGCCTCCCGCGGCCAGTTGGGCGATCTGCAGCTCCTGCGGCGTCAGGTCGGCCACGGCGTCCGGCGCTGCGGAAGCCGCTACGGCCACGCCCGCCGCGCGGAGTTCGGCAGTGGTGCGCTCGATCCAGGGTCGTGCGTCCAGACGCTCGAAGATGTCGAGGGCGGTGCCGAGCAGGGGACGCGCCTCGGCGGTCCGCCGGCGGCGCCGCAGCCACTCGGCGAAGTCCAGGTGCGCGCAGGCGTACTCGAAAGGCCATCGGGCGTTGCCCGGGTCGCCGAGCGCCGCACGGAATCGGGGCTCAGCGTCGTCAGGATCGCTCAGCAACGCCGAGGCACGTTGCATGACGGCGTCCAGGCGAGCGGATCGGGACTCGTCCAGGCTCTTCTCAGCAGCGTGGAGGACGGTGCGGGCGTCGTCCGTCTGTCCGGCGCGGACGGCCGCGGCGGCGAGATCGGCGAGGTAGTAGAGGGAGGCGTGGTAGTGCACGGGTGCAGGGTGGGGGTCCCGCGTGAAGACGCGGCGGAGCTGCTCGTACGCCGTCGTGTGGTCGCCCTCGGCGAGGGCCGCCAAGCCGAGCGCATGGCGGTAACGCACGTACAGGCTGCGGGACTTGCGCAAGTCGCGTCCGCGGACGGCGTCGTCCGCCTGCGTTCGTGCCCCCGTGTGGTCCCCGCGGGCGGCGCGCAGCGTTGCCTGGAGGATCGGCGAGCCGACGGTGACGTTGTCGGCGCCCGCCTCTGTCGCCATCCAGAGGGCGTCATCGGCGGCTGACTGGGCCGCGTTCCAGGCTCCGCTCTCGAACTGTGCGAGGGCGAGGGCTTGCGCGACGGTGCAATTGGCGCCGGCCGTCGCGGCCCGTCGCAGCTGGTCCATGGCCTGGCCGAGCAGACGCACGGCGTCGTCGGTCTCGTCCAGTATCCAGGCCGAAGCGCCGAGCGAGACGAGGGCGGACAGGGAGTCGTCCGGCATGGCGTCCACTGCGTGGGTCATGCTCGTCAGAACCCGCTCCCGGTCCGTGAACGGGTGGCCGGCCGCGCGCGGCCACACGCGATCGGTCTCATCCGGCTGTGGCGCGATGAGGCCGCTGATGCGCTGGAGTTCGTTCCGGTAGGAGGGATCGCCGGAGTTGTATGCCGGGGTCGCGGCCGTTCCGAGAGCACTCAGCGCGAGGGCGGGTGCCGGTGTGGCCATGGACTCGGCCACGGGCAGGAGGAACGCCAGAGAGTCGTCGTGCCGCAGGGTGACAGCCAGGGACCAGCCGGCGCGGAGTGACGCCTCCGCGAGGAGTTGCGGATCGTCCGTGAGGGAGCCGACCTGGGCCGCGATCTCACCGACCCACTGCGGATGCCCTGCGAACATGGCGGACGTGGCTGCGGCGAGAAGGCGGCGGGCGCGCTGTTCGGGCTCCGGGGTGAGTTCGGCGGCGCGTTCCAGGGCTGCGGCCGCGGCCGCGTGTCCGCCGCGGTACTGGGATCGTTCGGCGGTGTCCGCCAAAGCGGCGGCGACCTCTTCGTCCGGGCCCAGTGCGGCCGCCGCGAGATGCCAGGCGCGTCGATCGGGTTCATGAGCGAGCGCGGCGGCGAGCGCCAGGTGGGCCTCGCGGCGTTCGCGGAAGGACGCGGCCTGGTAGATGGCGGAGCGCACCAGCGGGTGACGCAGACGCACTTGGCCGCCCTCGACGCGCACCAGTCCTGCCTCCTCGGCGGGCCGCCAGACCTCGGGCCCGTTCAAACCTGGGGCGGCATGGAGAACGTCAGAGAGGTGCGCGGTGCCGGCGGCCGCCGCCAAGAGCAGGACCTGTCGTGTCGTGTCGGGCAGGCTGGGCAGGTCGGCGGCGAAGATCTGCTCCAGCCGGGCGGTCAGCGGAAGCGAGCCGCTCGAGCCGGCTTCGTGGCTGCCCGGATCCTTGGCGAAGGCTCGCGTGAGCTCGATGAGAGCAAGCGGATTCCCCGCAGCCTGCTGGAGGATCCGGGACCGGACACGTCCCCGTGGCGGATGCGGCTGCGCGTCCAGCAGGAGCCCGGCCGCGGCCCGGTCCAGCGGGCCGGCCGTCAGATACGGGAAGTCGCGGTCGAAGCGCACCGGCACCGCCTCGTCGCGTGCGGCGAGCAGCAGGGCGGCGGGTTCGTCTTCAAGGCGACGGGCTACGAACGCGAGCACGTCCAGCGAGCCGACATCGAGCCACTGGGCGTCGTCGACCACGATCAGCAAGGGGCGTTCCGTCGCCGCTTCCGAGAGCAGCGTCAACACCGCGACCCTGATCGACAACGGGTCCGGGGCCTGCGATCCGTCGGCCTGATCCATGCCGAATGCGCAGCGCAAGGCGTCGCGCTGCCGCGGCGGAAGCCCGTCGAGACCCGTGAGAACCGGCCCCAGCAGCTGATGAACCCCCGCGAAACCAAGGTCCTTCTCGCCTTCGCAGCCGCGCACCCGGAGTACGCGCCGGCCGCGGGCCACAGCCCGGGATGCGGCCCAGTCCACCAGCGTGCTCTTGCCTGCCCCCGGCTCACCGATCAGTACGAGCACCTTCGGGCCCCTGCCGTCCGCGGCGTCGACCAGCTGGCTGATCCGCGACATCTCACGATCCCGGCCCAGGATCTCGAGGCCGGGTGCCCACTCGGTGCCGAAGTCCAAAACGTCCCTCTTCCTCCTGACCATCCGCCTGGCACATCGGCGTCGAAGCGGCGAACGTGATCACCGTTCTGACGGGCATCCTGCCAGGCCCGTTGCCTGGACCGGCGGGGAGTCCGGTCAGCCGGCAGGTACGCATGACTGGTCACATGACAGATGCGTGCCTTCCCGAACCCCTGGCAGCATCCGAATCGACACCCCGAGAACGATTTCGTCTATTTCGGGTGATCGAAGCGCGATGGGGGGATTTGAACGTGAGGGGCGCAGTGGCCGCCGGTGAGGAAGCCGGCCGCGACAGCTCGGGGCTGGGTGGCATGGTGCCGATCGGCCGGGAGGCGGAAGTCGACCGGATCCTGCGGTCCGTCGACGGACGCTGTGGCCCGCCACACGCTCTGCTCATGCTCGGGGAGGCCGGCACCGGCAAGACGGCGTTGCTCAGGAACGCCGAGGAGCAGGCCGGAGATCGCCGAGCCCTGGTCCTGTCGGCGCAGGGCTGCGGCTCGGAGGCGCAGCAGCCGTTCGCATCCCTGCATCAGCTTCTCCTCCCGGTGCTCGGCGAGCTCGATGTACTCCCGGAGCAGCAGCGACTGGCGCTTCGCACCGTCTTCGGGGCGGCTCCGGACACCGGCCCGCCGGAGGGAATGGTCCTGCGCGTCGCAGTCCTGACCCTGCTGGGTCACCTCGCGCAGGAAAGCCCGGTCTTGCTGACCGTCGACGACATCCACAACTGCGACCGCGACTCGATGGATGTCCTCCTCTTCGCGGCGCGACGCCTGACCGACCAGGCCGTGACGATGCTGTTCACGGCACGCGGAGAGGCTCCCCCGGCCTGGGTTCCTGCGGATCTTGCCGTCCTTCGTCTCGGACCGCTGTCACGGCGGGCGTCGGCGGAGCTTCTCGATGCGCAGCCCGCTGCACCCACCGGAAGGACCAGGCTGGACGTGCTCCAGCAAGCGGAGGGGAACCCACTGGCGATCATCGAGCTCGGCCGGGCAGCACGCAGCCGCACCGAACCCTCACCTTCCAGTGGCGAACTGTGGCAGACGTCGCGCATCGAGCAGATGTGCGCAGGACGACTGGACGCGCTCCCGGAAGGGACTGAACGCGCACTGCTGTACGCGGCGGCCGCTTCGCAGCAGCAGGAACTCACGACCCTCATGGCCGCTCTGGGTACCCACGACCTGACGGTGTGGGTCCCGGCGGAGGAAGCCGACCTGATCACCATCGCCGACGGCCGGCTCGTTTTCCGCAACCCGCTGATCCGCACAGCGGCCTACCACAGGCAGCCCGCGAAGCTGCGTCAGCAGGCCCACCGGGATCTGGCTGCCGTCGAGGGCCGCCCCCCTGCGCACCGGGCCTGGCATCTGGCCGCGGCGGCCATCGGCCCGGACGAGTCCGTGGCCGCGGCCTTGGAGGAAGCCGCCGGCGCCCACTGTGCCATCCCCGCCGAGCAGGGGGGAGATCGCTTCGCCGCGGGGAAGGCACTGGAACAGGCCGCGCGTTTCAGCCCGCTCGACCACGACCGGGCTCGCCGTCTCGCCAAAGCCCTGACCGCCGCGAGCGATTTCGGAGATCCGGGGTGGGTGCGCGACCTGTACGCGATGCTGACCCCAGTGAACCGCGACCCGGAACTGATGTGCGTCGCAGCCTGCGCCATGAGCGGTGCACTGTCACTGCTGTCGTTCCAGCGGGAGGCCTTCGACCTGCTGCTCGGGGTGTCGCAGCACACTCCCCCGGGCAGCGCCGCAACAGCCTTCGCCCTGGCGGCGGTGGCCACGGGAATCGCCTGCCAGTCCGGACTCCCCGAGCACCGGACGCAGCTGCCACGCCTGCTCGACCAAGCGGTACGGGCGGCAGAGCCGGGGACGGAACGGTTCGGGCAGGAGGGCCGGTCAACGGTGGCGCGGGGCGTCCGTATGCCTGCGAACACCTTTCCCGAGACCGTGGGGCCTGAGGTCCTCGCGGCCCTGGAGACCCTCGTGTCGACGACAATCGATCCAGCCGCCCACGCCGACAGCGCCCTGCGAAAGCTGACGAGCCCCCGTCCCGGCACCCCCGGCGGTCCGGGCCGGCTGACTCGGCTGATCGCGACCGGTTCGGTCGCCTACCGCGCCGACGAGTCGGACCTCTGCGCAGAGCAGTACCGCCAGGCAGGCGAGCTGCTTCGCTCGCAAGGGGCCCTGGGACCCCACGCAGGGACCCTCGCGGCCCAGGTGGACGCACTCCTGAGCATCGGACGGTGGGCGGAAGCCGAGACCCTGATCGAGGAGGGCCTCTCTCTCGCCGCCGTCCACAGGTGGACCCGCATCGAGATGGACCTCGAAGCCCTGCGAGCGACCCTGCGCGCACTTCGCGGCGAGAGCGCATCGGGTACGCAGTTCACCGGCCCGAACTGGCGCTCTGTCAGCCTGGAGGAGAACCGGGCCACGTATGCCCGGATGCTGCGGGCCTGCGGTCTGACGGCGTTGGTCCTCGGGGACGGAGACACCGCCTTCCGTCACTTGCGGGCCCTGTTCGCGCAGGACGGGTCCCCTCTTGATCCCTACCTTTCACCTCGCTGCATCGCCGAACTCGCCGCCGCCGCACAGCGCACCGGCCGGCAGCGGGAGGCGGCACACATCCTGACGGAGGTACGGGAACGCCAGGGCTCCCGGCCTACGACCCGGATGACCCTGCTCATGCACCATGCCGCGGCACTCGTCGACAAGGAAGCCGACTCCGAGCACCACTTCCAGCTGGCCGTGGTCAATACGGAGGCAGCCAGGTGGCCCCTGGAACGGGCCCAGGCCCGACTGCACTACGCGATCTGGCTGCGCAGGCGCAGGAGGCCCCTGGAAGCGCGCACGCAGCTGACCGTCGTATCGGAAACAGCGGCCCGGCTCGGCGCCCGTCACCTCGCCGCATCGGCCCACAGCGAGCTGCGCGCGAGCGGGGTGGCCCAGGCTCCCGCCTCGGCAGATCCTCTGACCGCACTGACCGCCCAGCAACAGCAGATCGTGCGGCTGGCCGCGAACGGCCTGTCCAATCGCGAGATCGGCGAACAGCTGTTCCTCTCGCCGCGTACTGTGGGCTCGCACCTGTACAAGGTCTATCCCAAGCTCGGCATCAGCAGCCGCCACCAGCTGCGCGACCTTCTCCTGCACGCCAAGTGACGGACGCACAGCAGTAGACCTGGCGTCAGGTGCCCACGGGTTGGTGCACGACCCGTGCTCGTCCTCCTCGGCCACCGAGCGACGAACCAGGACCGACAGGGCCGAGCGGGAGGTGTGTGCGGGATGCAGTCGGACCCCAGCGAGAACGGGGGCGGGAAGTCCCCGTCCTCCCTGATCCTCGATCCGCTGGTGCAACGGCTCGTCGACGCGTCCTCGGCCCCGCCCTATCTGCACGAGCTACGACCGGTCGACGGCCGGCAGGCGCTGAGGGAGTCCCAGGTCCACCTGATCGAGGACTTCGACGTGGAGGCGACCTTCCAGGTGGCACCCGTGGGGCCGTCCGGTCTGGTCGGCTTCTGGATCTTCAGACCGCCCGGCGTGAGAGACCCGCTCCCCGCCATGCTCTACATCCACGGGGGCCGGTGGATGCTGGGTGACGCGCACACCCACGCCCGGCTCGTCAGCGAGCTCGTGCTCAGCGCAGGTGCGGCCGCCGTCGTCCCCGAGTACAGCCGCACTGCCGAGGCCCGCTATCCCGTGGCCGTCGAGGAGTGCTACGCCCTGATGACCTGGGCGGTCCGGCACGCTGCGGAGCTCGGGCTGGACCCGGACCGGTTGGTGGCCGCCGGGGACTGTGCGGGCGCCACCATGGCCACGGCGCTGTCCATGATGGCGAAGTCGCGCGGCGGCCCGAGGATTCGCGCCCAGCTGCTGTACTACCCGATCACCGACGCACGGTGCGACAGCCCGTCCCAGCGGCAGTTCGCCACTGGGTATCTCCTCACCCGGGACGCGCTGCTCTGGTACTGGCGGCAGTACAGCGACGATCCCCGGGAGCAGGCGGAACCGACCGCGTCCCCGTCGCGCGCGAGCCTGGCGGAGCTCGCGGGGCTGCCGCCGGCGCTGGTGATCACGGCGGAGGCCGATGTGACGCGGGACGAGGGCGAGCAGTACGCGAGTCGGCTGCGCCGTGCGGGAGTCGACGTGACCGCGGTCCGTTTCCTTGGCACGGTCCACGACTTCGTGTCGCTGACCGCGTTGCGTGACAGTCCGCCAACGCAGGCAGCCGTGCGACAGGGCGGTGCTTTCCTGCGCCGGAAGCTGAGCTGACAAGACTTCAGGCCACCGCGCGAAAACGCAGACCAGTCGGCTGACTGATGCATCACGCATCTGGACGAAGGCACGCTGGTGGGCATGTCAGCGTTCACTGGTTCCTTCAGCGGGGACGGCGGCCTCGGCCATGACTCGCCCGCAAGACGACGCGGTCAGATAGTGTCCACGACTTCTGTGCCTGCTCGGCAGAGTCTGGAGTTCTGGCATGACGCCGTCATGGCGACGCTTGTCGGGATGGACATCTCCGCGGAGGGCGGAACGTACGCCGCCACGATGCGCACGGACCACATCGGCGATCTTCAGATCACCACGGTCGACTCCGATCCCGCAGAGGTCTACCGGGCCCCGCGCTTCATCGACCGCGGCGACGGCAAGCAGGTGTTCGTCGCCGTGATGAGCAGTGGCATCGCCCAGGTCGAGCAGGATGACCGGTACGCGGAGCTGCGGCCCTGCGATGTCGCGTTCTTCGAGACAATTCGCCCCTTCCGTACGTGCTTTCCGCAGCAGTTCCAGATGAAGATCTTCGCCGTGCCGCGATGCCTCCTCGGCCAGCCGGAGGCGGGCCTGAGCCGGATCACGGGGCGCGCCATGCGCCCGGCGGCCGGGCTTGCAGCCGTGCTCTCGCCGTTCATGTCGCGCCTGGCGGACACGTCCGAGTCCTACTCCGGGCCGGTAGCCGAACGGCTGGCCGGCAGCGTCGTGGACCTGCTGGCCGCGGTCGCGGCCGAGCAACTCGGCGTGCAACCGGCGGGCCTGCCCGGCGCCGACCGGGTCCTCCTGCTGCGCGTCCAGAGGTTCATTCGCTGGCACTTGGCAGAACCGGGCCTCACTCCGGCGGCCATTGCACGGGCCCATCGCATCTCAGTGCGGTACTTGCACCGGCTGTTCGAGCAGGAAGGCACGACGGTCGGCCGTTGGATCCTTGAGCTCCGACTGCACGAGTGCCGCAGGGAGTTGCCGGTCACCGACGCGCAGAGCGGGAGCGTGGGAAGCCTCGCCCGCCGCTGGGGATTCACCAGCACTGCCCATTTCGGGCGGGCCTTCCGCAGGGAGTACGGAATGTCCCCCACCGAATGGCTTCGATTCGAACGCGCCCGGCGTTCGGTCCAGGAGGACTGGTGCCTGGCGGCGAGCTGACGACCGGTGTGCCGCAGATGGTCCTGTCCACGGACACAACCGGAACCTCGCAGGACGTGTCGTCCTGGAAGCAGGCCCTGTCGAGGGCCTACGTCGACCTCGAGCTGGTCGTCCGGGAAGACCCAGGGTCCTGGACGGGCTCCCTCAGGGCTGACCGGCTGGGAACGCTTCAGGTCGCGACCGAGGAGTCCGACCCCGTGGAGGTCGTCCGGACCCCGCGGGGTGCCGCAGCGGACGGCCACGCATACATCTTCGCCCGCCTGCAACTGGATGGCCGGGCCGTCCTGTTCCAGGACGGCCGCTCCACGCAGCTGCACCCGGGAGTCCTGGCCTTCTACGACGCGAGTCGGCCGTTCACCCTTGTCCTGCCGGAGCGCCACCGGGCCCGCGTCCTGATGGTTCCCCGCCCGACGCTGAGGCTGAGCGACGCGGAGATACGCCGCGTCACCGCCACGGCCATCGGCGACGCTCCCGGCGGCCTCGCCGCACTGCTTGTGCCGCTCCTGTCCGGACTGGCGCAGGAGATCGGCTCTGCCCCGCCTCTCATGCGCGAGAGACTCGCCCGCACCGTCGCGGACTTCCTCTCCACCTTGGCCCGAAGCCAGTTGGACACCGACGGGCCTCCCCATGCCGGGACAGGACCGGCAACGATGCTGGACCGGATCAAGGCCTCCATCGAGACCCGCCTCGGTGAGCCCGGGCTCTCTCCTCAGATGCTCGCCGACGAACACGGCATCTCCCTGCGCTATCTGCACAAACTCTTCCAGGAGCAGGGCACCACCGTCAGCGGCTGGGTGCGCCAACGCCGACTCGACGCGTGCAGGGCCGAACTGGCCCGTCCGGAGGCGTCCGGCCGGGCCATCGCCCCCCTGGCCGCGCGATGGGGATTCATCAGCCCCTCCCACTTCAGCCATGCCTTCCGCAAGGCATACGGGATGTCCCCCGCTCAGTGGCGCGGTACCGCCGGTGGGCAGCAGCGGCAGGGCGGCTGACCGGCCCGTTTCCCCCTCGTTCACGAGGGGGAAAACTCGGCTCGCCCGACGGCGCGTTCAGGCCCCCAGGGGCCTGGTCCAGGCGGCGTCGGCTCCCGAGAGGCGATGGGTGGTCACGGAGGTCACCGCGAGCAACACCAGCGCCAGGCCCAGGGTGAGGGCGAGTTCGGCGTGCAGCAGGAGCACGGCACCGACGAGGGCCCCGATGA
>NZ_JBSFWK010000057.1:0-54642 GCF_053594815.1 Streptomyces sp. NPDC002577
CAGGACCCCGGCTTCGTCGACCACGTCCTCAACAAGAGCCCCGAGGTCGTACGGGTCTATCTGCCGCCGGACACCAACACCCTGCTGTCGGTCGCGGACCACGTCCTGCGCAGCCGCGAGTACGTCAACGTGATCGTCGCCGGCAAGCAGCCCACCTTCGACTGGCTGTCCATGGACGAGGCGCGGGCGCACTGCGCGCGCGGCGCCGGCATCTGGGAGTGGGCCGGCACCGAGAACGACGGGCGCGAACCCGACGTCGTCCTCGCCTGCGCCGGCGATGTGCCGACGCAGGAGGTGCTGGCCGCGGCCGGGCTGCTCCGCCGTCATCTGCCCGACCTCGTCGTGCGCGTCGTCAACGTGGTCGACATCGCCCGGCTGATGCCGCAGAAGGAACACCCGCACGGCATGAGCGACTTCGAGTTCGACGGCCTCTTCACCCGCGACAAGCCGGTGATCTTCGCCTACCACGGGTATCCATGGCTGATCCACCGGCTGGCGTACCGCCGGGCGGGCCACCCCCACTTCCATGTCCGCGGCTACCTGGAGCGGGGCACGACCACGACGCCGTTCGACATGGTCGTCAGCAACGACATGGACCGCTACCGGCTCGTCATGGACGTCGTGGAGCGTGTGCCCGGCCTCGCGGTCCGCGCCGCCGCGGTGCGGCAGGAGATGACCGACGCCAGGACCCGGCACCACGACTTCATCCGTGCGCACGGCGTCGACATGCCGGAGATCGCGGAATGGGTCTGGGCCGGATGAACACGGCGGCGGAAGCAGTGCCCCGGATCCTGCGCGGCATGGCGGGCGTGATCCTCGACAACGACGGCGTGATCACCGACTCCGCGCGGCTGCACGCCGCCGCGTGGAAGGAGGCCTTCGACGCCTGCCTGCGCGACCACCCGCCATCCGACCCCGCCCAGCGCCGCCCCTTCGACGTACGCGAGGACTATCTGCGGCACGTCGACGGCAAGTCCCGCCTGGACGGCGCAGCGGACTTCCTTGCCTCCCGCGGGCTAGGCCTGCCCCTCGGCGACCCCGCGGACGAGCCCGGCACGGGCACCGTGCGGGCGGTCGCCGCGCTCAAGGAGAGACTCTTCACCGACCGGCTGCGCGAACACGGCGTCGACGCCTACCGGGGGACAGTGCGGCTGTTGACCGTGCTGCACTCCGCAGGGGTCCCGCTGGCGGCCGCGTCCGCGTCCCGGCACGCCCGGGAACTCCTCGAACGTGCGGGTGTACTGGATCTCTTCGACGCCCTCGTCGACGGCGTCGAGGCGGCCCGCCTCGCCCTGCCCGGCAAGCCCGATCCCGCGCTGTTCCTGGAGGCGGCCCGGCGCCTGGGGGTCCTCGCGGCAGCCGCCGCCGTCGTCGAGGACGCCCTGGCCGGTGTCGAGGCGGCGCGGCGCGGCGGCTTCGGGCTGGTCATCGGAGTGGACCGCGCGCGCACTCCGCAGACGCGTGCTGAACTGCTGAAGCAGGGAGCCGACCTGGTGGTGGACGACCTTGAGGAGCTCCTCACCGAAGAACGCCCGGAGATGTGACGATGAGCCATTTGACCTGGGAGTATGAGGGTTACGACCCGGTGCAGGAACGGCTGCGGGAATCCCTCTGCACCCTCGGCAACGGCTATTTCGCGACGCGGGGAGCCCTCCCCGAGTGCACGGCGGACGCCATTCACTACCCCGGCACCTATGTGGCGGGCTGCTACAACCGTCTGAAGTCGGCTGTGAGCGGGCGGATCGTCGAGAACGAAGACGTCGTGAACATGCCCAACTGGCTGCCTCTCCGCTTCCGTATCCGCCCGGAGCGGCCGGAGGGATCGAATCCATCAGGGCACGAAGAGCGATCACAGTGGTCCCCGCCGTCCGAGGACGGCGGGCGATCCGGCGGCTCCCATGCCTCCCCGGCAGCCTCCGCGACCATCGAGGCCACCCGGACCCTCCAGACCGCTCAGGCGCCCCTGCCCGCCGAGCCCGGCCACATGGGCTGGTTCACGCCGGAGACGCACAAGCTCGTCTACCACCGCCAGACGCTGGACCTGGACTCCGGCACGCTCGCGCGCGTGTTCCGCTACGAGGACGAGCTGGGCCGACGCGTCGCGGTACGGCAACTGCGCCTTGTCCATATGTTCCAGCCCCATCTGGCCGTGCTGCGCACCGAGTTCACCGCCGAGGGGTGGGAAGGCGATTTCGAGGTCGAGTCCGCCATCGACGGGACGGTGGAGAACACCGGTGTCGAGCGGTACCGGCAGCTGAACACCCGCCATCTCACGCACGTCCACACCGGCTCGTCGGCCGAGGACACGGTATGGCTTCGCTGCCGCACCAGCACCTCCGACATCCGCATCGGCTTGGCGGCCCGTACGACCGCGGACACGCCGTGCGAGTCGGTCATCCGCCACGAGGACATGAAGGTCGTCCACGTCCTGCGCTTCCCGCTGATCGCCGGACGCACCGTCACCGTCGACAAGACCGTGGCCCTGCACACGTCCCGGGACCGGGCCATCAGCGACCCGCTGCACGCCGCGGTCGACCGGATCCGCCGGGCCCCGTCCGCCGACGCGCTGCGGACCTCCCAGTACACCGCCTGGCAGCAGCTGTGGAACATCGCGGAGCTGGACGTGCCGGGCGGCTCCGGCTCCATCCTGCGCCTGCACCTCTTCCACGTCCTGCAGACGCTGTCGCCGAACACCGCCGACCTGGACGTCGGCGTGCCGGCCCGCGGCCTGCACGGGGAGGCCTACCGAGGGCACGTCTTCTGGGACGAGCTGTTCGTGCTGCCGTATCTGAACCTGCACTTCCCCGAGGTTTCGCGGGCGATGCTCGACTACCGCCACCGTCGCCTCGAACGCGCCTGCTGGGCCGCCGCCGACGTCGGCCGCGCCGGAGCCATGTACCCGTGGCAGAGCGGCAGCGACGGCCGCGAGGAGACGCAGAAGCTGCATCTCAACCCGCGCTCGGGACGGTGGCTGCTGGACCACTCCCACCTTCAGCACCATGTCGGCTCGGCGATCGCGTACAACGTGTGGCAGTACTGCGAGGCCAGCGGCGACGCGGATTTCCTGCACACCAAGGGCGCCGAGATGCTGGTGCAGATCGCGCGCTTCTGGGCGAGTTCCGCGACGTACGACGACCGGCTCGGCCGGTACCGGATCCTGGGCGTCGTCGGCCCCGACGAGTACCACGAGGCCTACCCGGGGGCGAAGGAAGCGGGTCTGAACGACAACGCGTACACGAACGTCACCGCCGCCTGGGTGCTCGCGAGAGCGATCGACGTGCTGCACCTCCTGCCCGAACCGCGCCGCCGGCAGCTCCTGGAGCGCATCGGGCTGGGGCCGGAGGAACCCGAGCTGTGGGAGGACGTCTCCCGCAAGCTGCACGTGCCCTTCCACGCGGGCGTGATCAGCCAGTTCGAGGGCTTCGGTGACCTCGCCGAGCTCGACTGGGAGGGCTACCGCAAGCGCTATGGGGACATCCGGCGACTCGACCGGATCCTGGAGGCCGAGGGCGACTCGGTCAACCACTACCAGGCCTCCAAACAGGCCGACGTGCTGATGCTCGGCTACCTCTTCCCGCCCGCGGAGCTCCAGGGCCTGTTCCGCAGGCTCGGTCACCACCTCGACGAGGAGACCTGGCACCGCACGGTCGACTACTACCTGCACCGCACCAGCCACGGCTCCACGCTCAGCAGCCTCGTCCACGGCTGGGTACTGGCGCGGGTTCAGCGCGCGGAGGCATGGCTGTACTGCCAGGAGGCGCTGGCCGGAGACATCGCCGACGTCCAGGGCGGGACCACGGGCGAGGGCATCCACCTCGGCGCGATGGCCGGCACTCTCGACTTCGTCCAGCGCGGACTGACCGGCCTGGAGACCCGGGCCGGCGCCCTGTGCCTGGATCCGGTGCCGCTTCCCGAACTGTCCGAGTACGGCTTCTCGGTCCGCTACCAGGGCCACTGGGGTGTGCGGATCGTGCTGCGCCCGGGACAGCTGGAGGTCACGGTGCCGGAATCCGACCGGGACCCGATCGACATCACCCTGCCGGACCGCACGGTGGCCGTCGCGCCCGGCGAGTCGTGCACCCTGACGCTGCCGCACGGGTGACCTGCGGTTTCCTCTGCGGACGGCACGTCGGGGGCCACCCTCCGGATCCGGCGCCCCCTCGGATGAGGATCAGGCGCACATATGGATCAATCGTTAGAATTCCGGCATGGGAGAGCGGTCTGTCGCGCCCACTGCGCCTGAGCTCGTCATCGAGACCGAGACAGGATCGACGGTGATGACTCCGAGCCGGGACTATCTCGTCGGGCGCGACCCGATGAGCGACATCGTCATCGACGATGCCCGCGTCTCGTGGCACCACGCGGTGCTGCGGGCCGAGGCCGGGTGCTGGACGCTCGAGGACACGGGCAGCACGAACGGCACGTACACCGACGGTCAGCGGATCCACGTACAGGGAGTGGGCCCGGGCAGCGTCATCCGGTTCGGCAACCCCGCCGACGGCCCGCGCGCCGTCCTCGTCGGCCGGGAAGCACCCGACTCCGGCGCGGCCGGTGCCGCGCCCGGTTCCGAGGAGGCCGGCCCCCCGGCCCATGAGCCCGAGCGACCGTCGGCCGTCGTCGCGCCCGCCGCCACCGGCACCTTCCGCAGGCCGACCACGGTGCGGCCACTGCCCGCCCGCACCGTCCGGATCGGCCGCGCCGACGACAACGACCTGGTCATCGACGACCTCGGGGTCTCACGCCGGCACGCCGAACTGCACGTGCACCATGACGGAACCTACGAGATCATCGACCTCGGCAGCCACAACGGCACCTTCCTCAACGGCCAGCCGGTCGATCACGCGCCGGTCTCCGAGGGCGACATCGTGGGCATCGGCCACACGGCGTTCTGCCTCGTCGGCGACCAGCTGCAGGAGTACGTCGACACCGGCGAGGTCTCGCTGGACGTCCAGGATCTGACGGTCGTGGTCGACGGGGGCCGCCACACGCTCCTCGACGGCGTGTCCTTCCCCGTCGGCGAGAAGTGCCTGCTCGCCGTGGTCGGCCCAAGCGGCGCCGGAAAGTCCACCCTCCTCAACGCACTGACAGGGCTGCGCCCCGCCGACCACGGCACGGTGCTGTACGACGGCCGCGACCTCTACCACGACTACGCGGAGCTGCGTCAGCGCATCGGCCTCGTACCGCAGGACGACATCATGCACACGCAGCTCACCGTGCGCCGCGCGCTCGGATACGCGGCCGAGCTGCGCTTCCCCCAGGACGCCGCGCCGGCGGAACGGTGGGCGCGGGTCGACGAGGTCCTGCGCGAACTCGGCCTGGAGCAGCGCGCCGACCAGACCATCCACAGCCTCTCGGGCGGCCAGCGCAAGCGAGTGAGCGTCGCGCTCGAACTGCTGACCAAGCCCTCGCTGCTCTTCCTCGACGAGCCGACATCCGGACTCGACCCCGGCATGGACCGCTCGGTGATGCACATGCTGCGCGGGCTCGCCGACCACGGCCACACCGTCATCGTCGTCACACACAGCGTCCTCAGCCTCGACGTGTGCGACCGGCTGCTGGTGCTCGCGCCGGGCGGCAGGATCGCCTACTACGGCCCGCCGCGGGACGCCCTGCGCTTCTTCGGCTTCCGGCAGTGGCCCGAGGCCTTCGAGGCCTTCGAGAACGACCGGGGGCGCGACTGGGCCGAGAACTACCGGCGCTCCGCGTTCCATCCGACGTACATCGGCGATTCCACGGCCCAGCTGCACACGCCGCAGGCGGCCGGGGCCCCGGCGGTCGGAGCGCCGCCGAAGCCGCAGAGCTGGGGGGCTCAGCTGCGCACGCTGGTGCGGCGGTACGCGGCCGTGCTCAGCGCCGACCGGGTCTTCCTCGCCATCATGATCGCGCTGCCGTTCGTGATGGGCGTGATGGCGCGAGCCCTCGGCGGGAGCCGGCTGACCTCGCAGACCGCGATCAACGCGCTGCTCATCCTCTGCGTCGGCGCGGTACTGACGGGTGCGTCCAACGCGGTGCGCGAGCTGGTCAAGGAACGCGTGATCTACGAGCGGGAACGCGCGGTCGGGCTGTCCAGATCCGCGTATCTCATGTCCAAGGTCGTCGTGCTCGGCACCGTCACGGTGGCGCAGGCCGTCGTACTGACCCTCGTGGCGCTGTTCGGCGTCGACCTGAACGCCCCGCGCGACGACGGTGTGCTGATGCCGCCGCTGCTCGAGATCACGCTGGCCGTGGCGCTGCTGGCGTTCACGTCGATGATGCTCGGCCTGCTGATCTCCGCCCTGGTCCGCAAGGAAGAGGTGACGATGCCGCTGCTGGTGCTGCTCGCCATCGTCCAGGTCGTGTTCTGCGGTCTGCTGCTGGACCTGAACGGCGTGCCAGGGCTCGAGCAACTGGCGTGGCTGATGCCCTCCCGGTGGGCGGTGGGGGCGATGGCGGGGACCGTGGGGCTGGCCCGGACCGTGCCGGGAGATCTGACGGACGATCCGATGTTCGAGCACGCCGCCGGGACGTGGCTGCTGAACATGGGCATGCTCGTCGTCCTCGCGGCCGTCTTCGGATTCGCCGTCATGCGGCTGCTGCGGCGGCGCGAACCCGCCCTGATGCGGAAGTAGGAGCACGCTCGATGACCACTGAGGACTTCCGCCCCACCCATGTGGTCCCCCAGGACGGACTGCCCTCCTGGGAGACTCCGGACGCCACGCGTCCGAGCGCCGCGCTCGACGGGCTGCTGCCGGTCCAGCTGGTCGACCGGCGTGGCGACTGGGGCCGGATCGTGTGCTCCAACGGGTGGTCGGGCTGGGTCGACGGCCGGCTCCTCGTCGCCGTACCGCAGGAGCCGCCGGCCGCCGGCAGCCCGCTCGTCCGCACGGCGGACCCGCGCCCGCTGCTGGCCAGGTCCGAGGACCAGCTCGGCCGCTACCGGCGCGCGACGGAGGAGCTGATGGCGGGCCGCATCGACGGCGAGACGTTCCGCAGCCGCACCCGGGGCCTGCGCGTGGGGATGGTCGTCGACGGCGAGGGGGCCTGGCTGTACGACGCCGAACACGAGCGGTGGGTCTACAGCGACGGCACACATCTGAGCACGTATGCGATCTCGGGCGAGCCCTCGAGCCATGCCGCGGAGAGTGAACCGGGCGGTCGTGCGGAGACGAGGTCCGGTAGCGAGTGGAGCGGCGGTGCGTACCCGGAGGGGCCGGCCGAGGCCGCGCGGGCGGCCGGGAGCGAACCGGGCGGCACGGGGCAGAGCGGCGACGTTCATCGCGAGCCGACCCGCGTGATCCCACCCGCGACGGACGAACCGGCGCCCTCGGGTGACGACCGGCAGCGCGGGCGGTGACGCGTCATGAGCTTCGCATCGCACGACATGAGCCCGTACTCCGGGCGGCCCTCGGGTCTGATCGGCAAGCAGATAGCGGGCTACCGGGTGGAGCGCGAGATCGGCCGAGGCGGCATGGCCGTCGTCTTCTGCGCCAAGGACCTGCGCCTCGACCGTACCGTCGCGCTCAAACTGCTCGCCCCCGAGCTCGCCCGCAACGACACCTTCCGCCGCCGTTTCACACACGAGTCGCGTGTGGCCGCGGCCATCGACCATCCCCACATCGTGCCGATCTTCGAGGCGGGCGAGACCGAGGGCGTCCTGTACATCGCCATGCGCTACGTCTCGGGTGTCGACCTGCGGGCCATGCTCGACCGGGACGGCGCGCTCCCCCCGGCGACCGCGATCCGCATCGCCGGCCAGGTGGCGTCCGCGCTCGACGCCGCCCATGAACACAACCTGGTCCACCGGGACGTCAAGCCCGGCAACATCCTGGTCGCCAAGGGCACCGACATCGACCATCCCGAGCACGTCTACCTCACCGACTTCGGGCTGACCAAGAAGTCCCTGTCGCTCACCGGGTTCACCACCGTGGGCGAGTTCGTCGGCACGCTCGACTATGTGGCACCGGAGCAGATCTCCGGCCGCCCCGTGGACGGCAGATGCGACGTCTACAGCCTCGCCTGCGTCGTCTACGAGACCCTGACCGGGAAGCCGCCCTTCCAGCGCGAGGAGGACATGGCGCTGCTCTGGGCGCACCAGTACGACCAGCCGCCTCCGCTGACCGAGAAGCAACCGGACCTGCCCCCCGCCGTCGACGGCGTGATGGCGAAGGCCCTGGCCAAGACACCCGACGACCGCTACGGTTCCTGCCTCGAGTTCGTGGCCGCACTGCGTGCCGCGGCGACGGCCACCGGCACGGGTACCGGCAGCGGCGGCCATGCGCCGACCGAGGTCGACATGCGGATCGTGGAGGCGCCCGCACACCCGGGGCCGCCTCCGGAGCCGCCCCGCTGGGCCCTGCCGGTCTTCCCGCATCCGCCTCGCTAGCCGCGGCATCTCCGGCGCGCCGGCCGCGGCGTCGTCCCACAAGGCCGGGCGACGGCTTCGGCCTGCTGTCGGTGTGGCCAATTGGCCCTAGATATCTGGTATTTGACGCTCTGTGAGCAAAAATCTATGGCGTGTTCATGCCATGGCATGCATGTGCCATGCAAATATCTTGATTGCGGCCGCTGTTCGCCCGAGGATCGTCAACGTTCTCTCCGCCTGCTCATGCCGTTGACCGTCGCCGACGGCCGCTTCGGCGTGCGCAGGTGACCCGCAACGCCGTACTTGCACCACTCACGTTTCCGACACCCCAAGGCGGGCCACCCCCGCCGACGTAGTCAAGGAGACCCGTGGCAAGGAAGAGAAGACCGTTGCAGACGGCCCTCGCGGCCATGACCTCGCTCGTGGTGATACCGCTCACCAGCGGCACCGCGTTCGCCCAGCCGGACCCCTCGGGCATCAGCGTGGTCGAGCAGAAGGCCGAAGCCGAGCTCCTCGACCAGCTCGAGGACAAGGACAAGGTCACTTTCTGGATAGAGCTCGACAGCGACGCCGACCTCCAGGCGGCGGCGAAGGCGACCACCAAGGCCGGGATGGCGGCCGAGGTCTACGAGGCGAAGAAGCAGCACGCCGAGGAGTCCCAGGCGGACGTGGTGGAGCTGCTGGAGTCGGCGGACGTCGACTACACCTCCTACTGGATCGACAACTCCATCAAGGTCGTGGGAGGCGAGGAACTCGTCGAGAAGCTCGCCGAAGTCCCCGAGGTCGAGGGGATCAGCGCGGACGACAAGATCACGATCGACGAACCGATCAAGGGCGACACCGAGCCCACGGTCGACGCCGTCGAGTGGAACATCGACCGGATCAACGCCCCCAAGGTCTGGAACGAGCTCGGGGTCCGCGGCGAGGGCATCGTCATCGCCAACATCGACACCGGTGTCCAGTACGACCACCCGGCGGTCAAGAACCAGTACCGCGGCCTGAACGGCGACGGCACCTACGACCACAACTACAACTGGTTCGACCCGGCCTCCGTCTGCTCCACCGCCGCACCCTGCGACAACAACGGCCACGGCACCCACACGATGGGCACGATGGTCGGTGACGACGGCGCCGACAACAAGATCGGCGTCGCTCCCGGTGCCAAGTGGATCGCCGCCAAGGGCTGTGAGTCCAACTCCTGCTCCCGCGAGTCCCTCCTCGCCTCCGGGCAGTGGATCGTCGCGCCCACCGACCTCACCGGCGCCAACCCGCGCCCGGACCTCGCCCCCGACGTGGTGAACAACTCCTGGGGAGCCAACACCTACGACGCCTGGTACGGGGAGGTCGTGTCCGCCTGGCGCGCCGCCGGCATCTTCCCGGCGTTCTCCAACGGCAACGCAGGACCGTCCTGCAACACCGCCGGTTCGCCCGGCTCGTACGTGAGCAGCTACAGCTCCGGTGCGTTCGACAGCAGCAACGCCATCGCCGGCTTCTCCGCCCGCGGCTCGGGTGAGAACGGGGCGATCAAGCCGAACCTCGCAGCCCCGGGCGTCAACATCCGCTCCAGCGTCGCCGGCGGCGGCTATGCCTCGTACGACGGCACCTCGATGGCGTCCCCGCACACCGCGGCCACCGTTGCGCTGATGTGGTCGGCGGCCCCCGCCATCGCGGGCGACATCGCCCAGACGGAGGCGCTGCTCGACGGGACCGCCATCGACGTCGACAACACCACCTGCGGCGGCACCGCAGCCGACAACAACGTCTTCGGTGAGGGCCGGCTCGACGCTTTCGCGGCCGTCTCTGCCACCCCGCGGGGTGCAACCGGCGGTCTGAACGGCACGGTCACCTCCGGCGGCGAGGCCGTCGGAGGTGCCAAGGTCGTCGTGGACGGCCCGATCGACCGCACCGTCAACACCGCGTCGGACGGCACCTTCGCCCTGCCCGTGCTCTCCGTCGGCGACTACACGGTCACTGTCACAAAGTTCGGCTACCTCGAAGGCACCGGGGATGTGAAGATCGCCGAAGGCGAGACCGCCACCCGTGACATCGCGGTCGAGCAGGCCCCGTCGGCCAAGCTCTCCGGAACCGTCACCTCGTACACGGGACCCGTGGCCGACGCCACCGTCACCGTGGAGAACACCCCCGTCACCGCCACCGCGGACGCCAAGGGCCACTACGAGGTCACCCTGCCGCTCGGCGAGTACGACCTGACAGCGTCCGGCCCCTCCAAGTGCACCAGCGAGGGCGCCGCGCAGGCCGCGGTGAACAACGACATCACCGCGGACATCGCCCTGCCGGACATCGTCGACACCTTCGGGTACGCGTGCGTGGCCGCCAAGGACGACTACGTCGCGGGCACGGAGAAGACCACGCTGTCCGGCGACACCGCGACGCTCGCCGTCAGCTTGCCGTTCCCGGTCCCGCTGTACGGCAAGACCTACGCGTCCGGATGGGTCAGCACCAACGGCGCGCTGATGTTCGCCTCCAGTTCGACCTCGGCCGCCAACAACACGCTCCCGCGCACGACCACGCCCAACGCGGCGCTGTACCCCTTCTGGGACGACCTCGTGGTCAACGCGAGCACCGCGGGCGTCTACACCGGTGTCATCGGGACCGCCCCGCACCGTTCGTTCGTCGTCGAGTGGCGCAACGTCGCGCACTACTCGGCACAGTCCGAGCCGTTCTCGTTCTCCGCTGTCATCGGCGAGGACGGCAGGATCTCCTACCACTACAAGGACATGACGGGCCTGAGCTACGAGTCCGGCTCCAGCGCCACCGTCGGTGCGGAGAACGCCACAGGCACCGACGGCTTCCAGTACTCGTACAACGCGGGCGGCACCCTCTCCGACGGTCTCGGTATCGGCTTCCGTACGACCAAGACCGGCGTGGTGCGCGGCTCCGTGCTCGACGCCAACGACGGTGAGGCCGTCAGCGGTGCCACGGTCACCGTGGGCACGGGCAGCACGGCCGTCGCCGCCACCACCGGGACGGACGGGTCCTACCTCGTCCAGGCCCCGGCCGGCGAGACCTCGGTGAAGCTCACCGCTCCCGCATACCAGTCGGCCGAGAAGGCTGTGAAGCTGGACGCGGGCGGCGTCGAGTCGGTCTCGGACTCGCTGAAGACCGGCAAGGTGGCGGTCGCGAAGGAGTCGTACGAGATCGTCGTCCCCGAGGGCGGGAAGCGCGAGCGCAGCTTCGCGCTCTCCAACTCCGGCTCCGCGACGGCGTTCACCGTCACCGAGGACGCGTCGTGGCTGTCGGTCAGCCTGGCCGACGGAGACCTCGACGCGGGTGCGAACGCCGTCGGCACGCTCTCGGTCGACACGGCCGGACACGAGCCGGGCGAGGTGCTCACCGCCGACGTCCAGGTGAAGTCCGACAGCGGCCGCGCACCCGTGGTCACCGTTCCGGTGAAGGTCGTCGTGCCCCGTTACCAGGCCGCGCTCGACACGGGCGCGTCGGGCGAGGGGGTCCTGGACGCTCTCGGCGACACCTGGCAGCCGGACCAGGAGTACACGGCAGGCTCGTACGGCTTCCAGGGCACGTCGAGCGTCAGGACGACCAAGGACGCCATCGCCGGCACCGACGAACCGGAGCTCTTCCAGAACGCCAGGGAAGGTATGTACGAGTATCGTTTCGACAACGTGCCCAACGGCGTCTACACGGTGGAACTCGACTTCGCCGAGCTGTCCACCACCAAGCCGACCAAGCGGGTCTTCGACGTCCTCGCCGAGGGCACCGAGGTGGTGTCGTCCCTGGACATTTCGCTCGAGGCCGGCACCTACAAGGCGCTGAGGCGCACGGTCACGGTCACCGTCACCGACGGCGTGCTCGATGTGCGGTTCGTGGCGAGTGCCGGAAAGCCGCTCGTCAACGCGATCCGCGTCACCGACAGGCCTGACAAGGCCTGACGGGACGACGGAAAGGGCCGACCGAAGCCCGACGAAAGGGCCTGTCCCGCCGCGGCGCGGGGCAGGCCCCTCGTCGTTCCCGCCGCGAGTTCAGGACTGGTGTGCCGCGGCGGGCCGGCCGGCAGCCCCGATCTCGCCCCGCCGATGGACCGGCCGGGCGAGCAGGCCGCCCAGAAAGCCGCCGATGAACCCCCACAGCACGGCGAAGCCGAGCGCGGTCCACATCTGGGGGTGCAGCGACACCTCTCCGGAGAGCCCTCCGCCGAGGTCGCCGAGGCCCAGGATCGACAGGGCGAAGTGCGCCGAGACCCGTCCGACGAGACAGATGGTGAGCACCGTCAGGGTGAGCGCCACCGCCATGTGCACCGCATGCTGCCAGGCCCGCATACGCGCCGGTGACCAGGCCGCCATCAGGAAGGCGCAGGCCGGGACGAGGATCCCGGCGGCGACCGCCAGCCACCACCAGCGGCCGTCAACCTCGGTGAGGCTGCGCAGGTTGAGGACGGACTCGTTCGCGCTGCGCAGCACGGTGTCCAGCGCATGCGGCATGGGCAGGTCGAGCGGCTGCCCTTCGACCCTGCCCTCCCAGGAGGCGCCGAGACCGACGGTGAGGGCGAGCCACGTCAGGTTCGGCAGGCAGAGCAGCACCACGGCGAGCTCGTCGGCGGCGCCTCCTCCGGTCGCCGCCGAGACCAGCCCGACGACCGTTCCCAGAGCGACGCACACCAGGAGCAGGACGACCATCGCGAACGCGGCCGGGCGTACCGACTCCTGGAAGCGCACCAGACGGGCCGGAAGGGGCGCCCTGCGGGACACCAGCAAGGTCAGCACGAACAGGCCGACCAGCCAGAGGAGGCCGAAAAGGAGCGTGAGCGGCAGATCCGTCTCGAACCCGATCCTGGGCGAGATGTCCAGCAGGTCGCCGAGGTCGCTGAGCGTCTCGCTCCCCGTGGGCACGGCGAACGTCTGACGTGCCAGGAACGACAGGCCGACAAGTGCCAGGGCCCACAGGACCGCGAGGCGGCCGGCCCACCCCGCCAGTTCGCGGGCCTCGGCGACCGCACGATGGCGCAGTGGCCGGAGGATCCCGACGGCGATCACCAGGGCTCCGGCGACCGTGACCGAGAGCGGTACCACGGACAGGTCCGCACGCGTCCGGGCGAGCGCTCCCACGTCGCCCGCAAGGCGTACGGAGCCGCCGACCGCCATCACGACGACGCCCGCCACGACGCGGGGGAACGCCGCGCCCGGAAGGCGTGACGCGCCGGCGGCCCACAGGCCGAGGGCCGCGACGACGGCCATGACGAGGAGCCCGGCGAGCACCACCACGAGGGCCTCGAGCCAGCCGTGACGGGCCTGCCGGGGGACAGGGACGCTCCTCTGCCGGTCGTCGTAGGCATGCTGGGCGCCTGCCCGGTCGGTCGGCATCTCACGGCTCACGCTGTCACGCTAAGCAGCACGCCGCCGACCCGCCCCTCGGGAGAGCCGACCGCGCCGACTTGCGGGCCCCGCAGAGCGGGCGCACACAATGGAAATGCAGAGGGAAGAGTGGCGTACGGCCTTCTGGCCGCATGGTTCGCAATGATTCGCAGCCTTCCTGGGGCCGGGTTTCCGGACCAGGGGCCGGGTTGCCGGGGCCGTGTCCCGCTCCTGCGCCGCAGGGCCTCTGCTGCGGAAGGACGGGTCCGCCTCCTTGGGACCCTCCCGCTGCGGGACGCCCGCCTTGCCGTGGCTTCTGCCGCGCGGAGTGCCGCCGCCCCGCCGTGGGACCTCCGCCCGCCCTACCGGGCCCGAAGAACCGCACGCCCCTAGCAGGGGAGAAGAGCTCGTGAGCGTCGAACCTCCGCCGTCCGAGCGCCCCACAGGCCCACCGTCAGGTCCGCTCTCGGGCCCCTCGCAACGGCACCGCACACCGCCTCCGCCCAGCGGCGGCAGGCCTCCCGCGGGTGGGCCGCCGGGCGGAGGAGGACGGGTCCGCGGTCGTCGGGGCGGCGGCAAAGGAGAAGGTCCTCGTCGGCCCTGGTGGAAGTCGGTTCCCCAGGTGGCGACCATCGCCGCCGCGATCGTGGCGGCGGTAGCCCTGATCGTCGTCTTCACCCGGCCCGACGGTTCGTCGAACCAGCAGCAGGGTGAGATCTTCCTCCAGCCCGCCGCGAGCAGCGGGCCGGACCCCTTCACCGAGTCGACGGCACGGAAGACCGTCGCGCCGCCACGGTCCTCGCCGTCCGGGACGTCGAGCGCCACGGGCAACGTGGCGAAGGGCGTGGACGGGAGCGCCCCGGGCCTCTACGGCGGTACGCGGAGCGTGGCCAGCTGCGACGTGGAGAAGCAGATCAGCGCGCTCAAGGAGGATCCGGCGAAGAACAAGGCGTTCGCCTCGGCGCTGGGCATCGCCCCCTCCGAAGTCCCTTCCTATCTGCGAGGCCTCACCCCCGTACAGTTGCAGGCGGACACCCGGGTCACCAACCACGGCTACCGGAACGGCGCCGCCACCTCCTATCAGGCGGTGCTGCAGGCCGGCACCGCGGTCCTCGTCGACGACCGCGGCGTGCCGCGGGTGCGCTGCGCCTGCGGCAACCCTCTCAAGCCTCCGGTCGCGCAGAAGAGCAATCCCAAGCGCACAGGCGACTCGTGGCCCGGCTACCAGCCGACGAACACCGTCGTCGTGGTGCCCGCACCCCGACCGGTGAAGGAGTTCGTCGTTCCCCGACAACGGCGAGTGGTTCGCTCGGAAGAACGGCGACAAGACGGGAGAGCACGACAAGAAGACGGCGGCGCCGAAGAAGCCGGCGTTCCCGCCGCCGGAGGAGTCGACGTCGCCGGAGGGCTCTACGCCGCCGCAAGAGTCCACGTCTCCGGAGGAGTCGAAGTCGTCTAAGCCGGGGGAGTCGAAGTCGTCCAAGCCGGAGGAGTCGAAGCCGGAGGAGTCGAAGTCGTCGAAGCCGGAGGAATCCAAGCCGTCGAAGCCGGAAGAGTCCAAGCCGTCTAAGCCGGAGGAGTCGAAGCCGGAGGGATCCAAGTCGTCGAAGCCGGAGGAGTCGAAGTCGTCGAAGCCGGAGGAGTCGAAGTCGTCGAAGCCGGAGGAGTCGAAGTCGTCGAAGCCGGAGGAGTCGAAGTCGTCGAAGCCGGAAGAGTCCAAGCCGTCTAAGCCGGAGGAGTCGAAGCCGGAGGAGTCGAAGTCGTCCAAGCCGGAGGAGTCCACGCCGTCCAAGCCGGAGGAGTCCAAGCCGTCGGAGTCCGAGAAGTCGGAGACGCCGTCCCGGGAGTTCTCGGAGGAGCCCTCGACGCCGCCGGAGACCAAGTCGCCCGAGTCCTCGCCCGGCACGGAGTCCGCACCCACCGGAGGCTCGCCGCCGGCACCGGAGACTTCGGCGCCCGGGACACCGGGCAGCCCCGAGCAGTCGGCGCCCGGGTCGCAGCCGCCCGAGACGGGTGGCGGCGACGGGGGCGGCGCGAGTTGAGGCAGGCGTCAGGCACCCGAAGGCGCGGTCCGGGAGATTCCTGCGGTCCGTCTGGGTCTGGTGCGCGCCCGGATGCGAGCCATGCGTCATGCGGTGAACCTGGAGTGGTGGGGGGTTGTCTCCGAAAGAGGATCAGCCATGTCCATGATGGACAAGATCAAGCAGCTGCTGAAGGGCCACGAGAGCCAGGCCGACAAGGCCATCGACAAGTCGGGCGATTACATCGACGACAAGACTCAGGGCCGGTACAGCGGTCAGGTCGACACCGCCCAGGACAGGCT
Source organism: Streptomyces sp. NPDC002577 (assembly GCF_053594815.1). Lineage (NCBI taxonomy): Bacteria > Bacillati > Actinomycetota > Actinomycetes > Kitasatosporales > Streptomycetaceae > Streptomyces > Streptomyces sp. NPDC002577. The sequence goes on from NZ_JBSFWK010000057.1 coordinate 15,995, forward strand.
CAAGGACGAGTTCGGCATCAGCCGGGACCAGGAGCCGCCCCAGAGGTGACGGCCACAGGGGCCCCTGCGGGCGGCGTCCGTACGAACCGGCTTCGACACGCCGACGACGTGCGCCCGAAGGCCCGGTCGGCCTGTTCCGCTCCAAGGCTCGCAGCCGCGAGCCTTGGAGCGGTGGCTTGGCACACGGTCATCCTTGGGTGAGACGTCCCGCCGGGACCTCGTACATGCCAGAGGCCGCCTCCGCTTTACGGAGGCGGCCTCTGGCATGTTTTCGGGCGGGCTTTTACCCGCCGTCTTTGGCTCCGTCAAGTCCCGAGTCCTCGGAACATGACCGCGTTTTGCGATTCGGGCCTACTTGAAGTGCGGACCTCACCGGAAATACCGGAAAGGAAACGAGGCAGCAGGGTAAGGCGGCGGAAATCCTCGCAGAGGATTCTCGCTCACCGAAACACCGACTGTCCCGGCATGACGGTTCCGGTGAAAACCGATCCGCAGACATCAACCGGAATATCCGGGGCCACGTCAAAGTGCCCTCTATACCAGTAGGAGAAGACCCATGACCCGTGACATCCACTCCCATGACAGCGCCCATCCCAAGCGCCGGTTTCGCATAGCGACGGTCGTGGCCTCGGCCGTTGTGGTCGCTGGGGGCGTCATCCTGCCGGCAAGCGCCGCGACGGCGGCCTCGGTGCCTGACTCTTCGGCCGTGACTCTCGTCGCCGGCAGGCACGACGGGGATCACCACAACAAGCACAAGAACCACGACAACAACAAGCACGACAACAAGGGCAAGAACAACAAGAAGGGCAACGGCGGGGGCGGTGGTGGCGGCGGCGGTGGCGGCGGCCAGAACGGCGGCGGTGGTGGCGGCGGCGGTGGCGGCGGCCAGAACGGCGGCGGTGGTGGCGGCGGCGGTGGCGGCGGCGCGTAAAGGCCGGACCTTCGCGGAGAGCATCGATTGAGTTCGCGGCCTGGCTGGGTGGCACATCCACCCAGCCAGGCCGCCGACATGTTCCAGGAGTCCAGGAACGGAGATGGCCCGGTCACGCCTGAACTGGACGTTCTTCAGACCCCGGCAAGCGACTGCTCAGCCCAGATCGTCTTGCCGACGGCCGCATGCCGCGTGCCCCAGCGCTCCGAGAGCTGGGCGACCAGCAGCAGGCCCCGCCCCCCTTCGTCGAAGGTCCGGGCGCGCCGCATGTGCGGAGTGGTGCTGCTGGAGTCGGAGACCTCGCAGATCAGGGTGCTGTTCTCGTGGATCAGCCGCAGCTGGATGGGCGGATGGCCGTAGCGGATGGCATTGGTGACGAGTTCGCTGACCATCAACTCGGTGATGAAGACGGCGTCGTCGAGGCCCCACGCCTCCAGCTGGTCGGTGGCGTTCTTGCGGGCCTGGGCCACGACGGCGGGGTCGGAGACCAGGTCCCAGGCGGCGACCCGGTCGGCGTGGAGGGCCCGGGTGCGGGCGATGAGCAGGGCGATGTCGTCGTCGGGGCGGTGGGTCAGCAGGGACGTGAGAACCCTGTCGCAGACCGTCTCCAGCGTGGCCGCGGGGAGTGCGAGAGCCGAGAACAGCTTGTCCAGGGCTTCGTCGATGTCGTGGTCCCGGGCCTCGAGCAGGCCGTCGGTGTACAGGGCCAGGACGCTGCCTTCGGGCAGTTCCGTCTCGAAGGTCTCGAAGGGCAGGCCGCCGAGGCCCAGCGGCGGTCCGGCCGGGACGTCGAGGAAGTAGACGGCGCCCTCGGGGGTGACCACGGCGGGCGGGGGATGGCCGGCCCGGGCGAGGGTGCACCGGCGGGACACCGGGTCGTACACCGCGTACAGGCAGGTGGTGCCGATGCCCCCGGCGGTTTCCGCGATGGGATCACCGCTGCCCGCGTCGGCGGACAGGTGGATGACGAGGTCGTCCAGGTGTGTGAGCAGTTCGTCGGGCGGCAGGTCGACGTCGGCCAGGGTCCGCACCGCGGTACGCAGCCGGCCCATGGTGGCGGAGGCGCGTATCCCGTGGCCCACCACATCGCCCACGACGAGCGCCACCCGCGCGCCGGACAGCGGGATCACGTCGAACCAGTCGCCGCCCACGCCGGCCCGGGTCCCGGCGGGCAGATAGCGGGTGGCGATCTCGAGTGCCGCCTGATCGGGCAGCGTGTGCGGGAGCAGACTGCGCTGCAGGGTCATCGTGGTGGTGCGCTCGCGGGTGTACCGGCGGGCGTTGTGGATGCTCACGGCCGCTCGGGCCGTGAGCTCCTCGGCCAGCAGCAGGTCGTCCGACTCGAACGGCTCGCGGCGCCGGTGCCGGGTGAAGAGCGCCACGCCGAGCGTGATGCCGCGGGCACGCATCGGGACCACCATCACCGAGTGTGTTCCGTACTCGCGGATCCAGGCGGCTCCCGGGTCCTGCGCCGCCCATCCGGCGATGGCGGAGTCGGTCATCTCGTACAGCGCGGCACGGCCCGTGGTCAGGCACTCGGCCGGAGGGGAGAGCGCGGGGTGGACGGTCGTGTCGCCGACCGAGACCGAGGACTCGGGGCTCTCCTCGGCGACCGACCGCAGAGCGGTCCGGCGCAGGGTGACCGGTCCGGGTGACGGCGCGGCGGCCGGCTCGTCGCCGTGCTGCCGGACCTCCAGCAGATCCACGGCTGCGAAGTCCGCGAGTTGCGGGACGGCGACATCGGCCAGCTCCTGTGCGGTGTGCGCGATGTCCAGCGTCGTTCCGATACGCGAACCGGCCTCGTTGAGCAGGAGCATCCGCTGGCGGGCGAGGTACTCCCCGGACCTGTCGTGCGCCGTCAGGCACACGGCGCACAGCCTGCCGTCCGGGTCCTTCAGCGGTGCGAAGGACGTCGACCAGCCTCGCTCCGGGCTGACACCCGTGGGACGGATGTACGCCTCCACGTACTGCGGCTCACCCGTCTCCAGCGCCAGCCGCATCTTCCTCTCGGCCTCGTCGCTCACCGGATACGGGGCGATCTCCGTCAGGTGCAGCCCCCGCATCTCGTTCTCCGTCAGGGACAGCGCCCGCTCCATGCCGGCGTTCGCCCCCACCAGCCGCAGATCGGTGTCGAAGATCGCAAGGATGTCGGGGGACTGGGTGAACGTCCATTCCCTCAGCGCTTCGCCCGCGGGCGTGCGCGGCCTCCCCGCCACGGCGGACACCACGAGCCACTCGGTGATCCCGCCCTCCGACGACCGCCGGTGTGCGAGCAGTCCCGTCTCCAGCCGGTGGCCGTCCCGGTGCCGTAGCGCCAGGGTGCCGCACCAGCGTTCCTTCCCGGCCGGAGTACGGCGGGCCGTTGCGGCGCTCTCGTCGGCGAGGAGCCTGGCGGCGGGCCGGCCCACCACCTCCGAGGGCACGTAGCCGAGCAGCCGCCGGGCACCCTCGCTCCATCCCGTCACGATGCCCTGCTCGTCGATGGTGGCCGTGGCTGTGTACGCAGACTCGAAGGAGGCGTCCGACTCGTCCGGCGTGTCAGGCCGCTCGTCAGGAGGGGTGGGAAGTCGCTCCATGGCCGCTCATCTCGCCCTCGCTCATTTCCCGGCCCGCTCTCCCCGCGGGCACCTGCACAGCCAGGGCTCTACTGACAAGCATGATCCTGCGGGGCGCGGAGCACCAACACGGAGAGCGGCGTCGGCGTGGGCACTGGTGCGGGCACCGGCGCCGTGCCGAGTCGGGCGGCAACGAGAACCCCGGGTCGTACGTGCGGGGGCCGCCGCCTGAGGCCTGGGCGGGATAGGCGAAAGAATCTTCGAAAAGCTTGCGATGGCTGGGAACCGGCCTCGCGCTCATGGCGTGAATAGGTGCAAATACTGATATTCAGGCATTTGGTCTCTGCTTCCGAGGGTGTGAGCAGCGAAAACCGAGCCGATCCCCCGGAGGAAGTCCCATGAGCCTCACCACCACGCCGCAGGCCGATGCGCTCGCAGCCGCGCGCCTCGCGCTGGCCCCGCGTGAGCGGGAGGCCCTGCGGCACATCGCCGCAGGCTGCACCTATCTCCAGACGGCCCGCCACATGGGGTTGTCCAGGCACACGGTCGACGCGTACCTCCGCCGTATCCGGGCGAAGCTCGGCATCAACAGCACGGCGGAGCTCACGCGACTGGCCATCGCCCTGGGGCTGTGATCCCCATGAGCCGATCTGTTCGCTTCCGCCTCGGCCTGCGCCTTCGCGTCCGCCTTGGACTGCACCGACTGCGTGCGCGAGTCGCGCGGCTGCTCGCCCGACCCGTATGCGCGGCGCCGTCGCGTGGCGTGTCCGGTACGAGGAGCAGCTCGTGACTGTCGGACCGCCGTCGCCCGACCTTCCCGATGGGCCGCCGCCCGGTCCGCTCGCGGGTGGATCCGGGTCAGGCGCGGACCGGCCGATGGCTGCGAGGAGCGGAGAGCCCGGCGTGGGAGGCCGCGACGGTGAGGGGACGCCGGGCAAGGCCCCCGGAAACCCCGGCCGTTCCAGGCGGCGGTCGGCGCAGAGGCTTTGGGCGATCGTCGCCGTGATCGCGGCCGTGGTGGCCCTCGTCGCGGTCCTGAGCCGGCCCGACGGCGGCACGGCGCAGCAGCAGGGCGAGGTCTTCCTCCAGGCTGCCGGGAAGACGGGGCCGGACCCGTTCACGGAGTCGACCGCGCGGGACAGCTCTCCGCCGCCGTCGCCACCCTCCCTGCCCAGCTCCGGCCCCAGCGGCACGGAAACGGCCAACATGACACGCGGCGTGGACGGTTCGTCCCCTGGTCTGTACGGCGGGACGCGGAACGTCTCCAGCTGTGATGTGGAGAAGCAGATCGCCGCACTCGACGCGGATCCGGCGAAGAAGAAGGCGTTCGCCGAGGCACTGGGCATCGACCCCGCGGAGGTGCCGGACTATCTGCGGTCGCTCACACCCGTACGACTGCGGGTGGACACGCGGGTCACTGGCCACGGTTACCGGAACGGCGCTGTCACCAGTTATCAGGCTGTACTGCAGGCCGGTACCGCCGTCCTGGTCGACGACCACGGTGTGCCGCGGGTGCGGTGCGACTGCGGAAACCCGTTGCTGCCTCCGGTCGCGCAGAAGGGCACGCCCGACACGACGGGCGACTCATGGCCCGCGTACCAGCCGTCGAACGTCGTGATCGTGACACCCGCGCCGCAGGCGGTGGACGAGTTCGTCATGGTCGACCCGGAAAAGCACGACTGGTTCTCGCGCCGAGCGGGCGACACCGGTACGCACGACCGGAAGACGTCCCGGCCGACGACCGACGAGCCGACTGCGCAAGGCGCCGAGGCGACACTGCCGGTGGGGGAACCCACGCCGACGACGGGCACGGCGTCGCCGGGCACGTCGTCTCCGGAGTCGCAGCCGCCCGAGCCGTCCGAGCCCTCGGGGAGTTCGGCACCGCGCGAGTCCTCCGAGCCGCCGAAACCCTCTCAGTCGCCCAAGTCCCCTGAGTCCCCTGACCCTTCGGGATCGTCGACAGCATCGAGGCCGCCCGACTCGCGCGAGTCCCCGAACCCGCGGGTGTCTTCCCAGTCGCCGGGCGCGGCGGAGTCCTCGCGAGCGCCGGAGCCGGAAAGGACACCGGGGCCGACGACGCCGCCGGACCACACGGGGCCCCCGGGACCGAAGCCCTCCCCGGACTCCCCGAAGTCCTCCGATTCCGCGGAATCCCCGGAATCCCCGGGCTCCCCGGAATCCCCGGACTCCTCGAAGTCTTCCGGCTCCCGGGAATCTTCGGGCTCTTCGGACTCCTCGAAGTCTTCCGGCTCCCGGGAATCTTCGGGCTCTTCGGGCTCTTCGAAGTCCTCCGGTTCCCGGGAATCCTCGGACTCCCCGAAGTCTTCCGGCTCCCCGGAACCCCGGGGCTCGTCAGAATCCCCGGACTCCTCCGGCCCCCGGAACCCCCAAGCCCCCGACTCCCATGCCTCCGAACCCCCGCCGTCCCGCCACGCCTCCCAGTCCCCGCGCCCTGCGGAATCCGGGAACCCACGGGGCGGCGCGACGGCCACCATCGCCTAGCCCGCCTAGCCCGCCTAGCCCGCCTAGCCCGCCTAGCCCGCCTAGCCCGCCTAGCCCGCCTAGCCCGCCTAGCCCGCCGCGCCCGCCTCGCCCCAGGGAACCGGGCCCGCCTCGGTCCCGGAACGGCCCCGGAACTCGGCTGGAGTCTGACGAGGCGGTTCCGAAAACGGACCCGCGATCGGGCGCCGACGAGCGTGCGGTGCAGTCGGGCTGCTAACCCGTCACACCGCCCCGCTGAGCCGTCGGCGGGCCCACGCACCCAGCACCGGGACACAGCGCTCGGCGAAGTACTCGAAGTCTTCGGCGGTGTTGTAGACGTGCGTCGACAGGCGCATGTAGCCGATGCCGTCGAAGCTGGTGAAGGCCGCTTCGGCACCCAGTTCCCGCGCCACCCGGTCCCGCAGGGCGTCCGCGTCGACGCGCGTCGGCGCGAGACCGTCCGGAAGCCGCACCAGGCGGAGCGCGTTGACCGGCATGCCGACGTCGACGGTGGCGCTTTCGCCCGTCAGTCCGGCGAAGGCTTCGGCGAGGACCCGCTCGGCATAGTCGGCGAGATCGCGCATGTACGTACGGGCCGTGTCCCAGCCCCAGTTGGACTCGACGAAGCCGAGCGCGGCCGGGGCCGCCAGACAGCTGGTGACGTCGAGCGTTCCCTGGGTGTCAAAACGGTCGGGGAACGGATCGGGAGCGCCCCAGGAGTCGATCAGGGGGTAGAGCCCGTCGCGCAGTGGACCGCGGGCGACGAGCGCAGCCGTACCCCGAGGTGCGCAGCCGAACTTGTGGAGATTGCCGATCCAGAAATCGCACACCACTCCGGACAACGGGTCCTCGGCCAGTCCCGGCACATGCGCCCCGTCGAGCAGGATCGGAATCCCCCTGGCCCGCGCTTCCGCACCGATCCGTTCGACAGGCATCCAGCGTGCGGTCGCCGAGGTGATGTGGTCGAGGACGATCAGACCGGTCGCCTCGGTCATCTCGGCGACCACGGCCTCGTACGCCTGGTCCTCGTCGGCATCGAGCGGCACATGAGCCGTACGGACCGTGCCGCCCCAGCGCCGGGCGAGACGTTCGGCCCCCATGGTCACGGCGCCGTAGCCGTGGTCCGTGACGAGGACTTCGCCGCCGGGCCGGGACGGGACGTTCGCATAGACGACGCTCGCGCCGCCGCTCGCGTTGGGGACCAGCGCGAGATCCTCCGCGGCGACGCGGAGGAACGCCGCGATCTCGGCCCGAGCGCGGGCGACCCGCTGGGACAGGCCCGGGAACCACAGGCCCGGAGACCGGTCCATCTCCGCCCGCAGCCGGCTCTGCTCCTCCTGTGCCAGGACCGGAACCGCTCCGAACGAGCCGTGGTTGAGGTGCTTCTGCGCGGGGTCCAGGGACCAGGCTTCGGCGGCAGGCCGTCCGTCCACGAGAAGCAGGGGGCGTGGGGGCGCCGTGGTGACGTCGGGCTGGCTCACAGGACTCCGTATCTCGATGTATCTCGATCTGACGACTCCGCGGCATCCTGGCACAGCGCTCCCGCCACCCGGCTCACCAGGTGTTCACTCAGCCCGGTCTGTTGCGAGGAGGGCGTTGTCATGTACGTTGCATGCGCCCCACTCCTGCTCCATGACTCGTTCGATCCAGCTGTCTACGCGCGCAGACCGGACCGCGGACACCCGCACCGCTCCTTCCCCCACCCCTCACGGAGGTATGCCGGATGCTCGGATCCAGAAGATCCCGCCACAGACTCTCAGCCACCGCAGCCCTGGCCGTCTGCGGGCTGCTGTCCGCCGGCGCGGCCGCGGGCACCGCAGGAGCCGCCCAGGCCGACACGACCGCGGCGGCGTCCACCCAGGCCGCCGTGGCCGCCGCGGCGACCCCGCACCGCGTGCTCTTCGACAACACCAAGGCCGAGACCGCCGGCAACGCCGACTGGATCATCGGCACCAGCCAGCCGGACCCGTTGGGCCAGAACGCGTCGCCGTCCGCCGAGACGGACTGGACCGGTGCCATCTCGGCGTGGGGCGTCGCCCTGCAGAAGACGGGCGACTACTCGCTCAAGACGCTGCCCTCCGGCAACACCATCACCTACGGCACGTCCTCCGCGCTGGACCTGCAGAACTTCGACACGTTCGTGCTGCCGGAGCCGAACGTGCTGCTCAGCACGGCCGAGAAGACGGCCGTCATGAAGTTCGTGCAGAACGGCGGCGGTCTCTTCCTGATCTCCGACCACACCGGCGCGGACCGCAACAACGACGGCTACGACGCGGTCGAGGTCATCAACGACCTGATGTCCAACAACAGCGTCGACAGCACCAACCCCTTCGGCTTCTCCGTCGACTCGCTGAGCATCAGCAGCGAGGACCCGAAGGCCATCACGGACACCGCCGACCCGGTGCTGAACGGATCGTTCGGCAAGGTCACCGGCAGCATCATCCGCAGCGGCACGACCGTCACCCTGACCCCGTCAGCCAACTCCGCGGTGAAGGGCCTGGTCTACCGCTCCGGCTACTCGGGGAACACCGGCGCCTTCTTCGCGACGAGCACCTTCGGCAGCGGGCGGGTCGCCGTATGGGGCGACAGCTCGCCCATCGACGACGGAACCGGCCAGTCCGGCAACACGCTCTACGACGGCTGGAACGACACCGCCGGCACCAATGCCGCCCTCGCCCTCAACGCCACCGAGTGGCTCTCGGGCGGCGAAGGCGACAGCGGCGGGGGAGGCGGCACCAGCTGCACGGCCGCCCAGCTGCTCGCCAACCCCGGCTTCGAGTCCGGCGCCACCTCCTGGTCCGCCACGAGCGGCGTCATCACCAACGACTCCGGCGAGGCGGCCCGCACCGGCTCGTACAAGGCCTGGCTCAACGGATACGCCTCCGCGCACACCGACACGCTGTCCCAGTCGGTGACCATTCCGTCCGGCTGCTCGGCGGCGCTCAGCTTCTATCTGCACGTCGACACGGACGAGACCACCACCAGCACGGCCTACGACACCCTCAAGGTCCAGGTGCTGAACAGCAGCGGCACGGTCCTGTCCACCCTGGCCACCTACTCCAACCTCAACGCGGCGACCGGGTACACGCGCCGCAGCTTCGACCTCAGCTCGTACGCCGGACAGACCGTCACACTCAAGTTCACCGGCACCGAGGGCTCCGTCCTGCAGACGTCGTTCGTCGTCGACGACACGGCCATCGACGTGAGCTGAGCCGATGTGAACTGAACGTCGTAACGCCGCGTAACGCCGCACGTGGGGGCCGGGGTTGCAGGACCCGGCCCCCTTCGCGTCAGCTGCCCAGCGCCGCCGACACCACGCCCTTCGCCTCCTCCTGGACCTGCGCGAGGTGCTCGGGTCCCAGGAACGACTCGGCGTAGATCTTGTAGACGTCCTCGGTGCCGGACGGGCGGGCCGCGAACCACGCGTTGGGCGTGGTGACCTTGATGCCGCCGATGGGGGCTCCGTTGCCGGGCGCCTCGGTGAGCACGGCCGTGACCGGCTCTCCGGCCAGGTTGTCGGCGGTGACCTGCTCCGGCGACAGCTTGGCGAGGACGGCCTTCTCCTCGCGGGACGCGGGCGCGTCGATACGGGCGTACGCGGGCTCGCCGAAGCTGTCGGCCAGCATCGCGTAGTGCTCCGAGGGCGTCTTCTCGGTGACCGCGAGGATCTCGGAGGCGAGCAGGGCCAGGATGATGCCGTCCTTGTCGGTGGTCCACACGGAGCCGTCGCGTCGCAGGAACGACGCCCCGGCCGACTCCTCGCCGCCGAAGCCGATCGAGCCGTCGACCAGCCCGTCCACGAACCACTTGAAGCCGACGGGCACCTCGACCAGGTCACGGCCGAGGTCGGCGGCGACCCGGTCGATCATGCTCGACGACACCAGCGTCTTGCCGATGCCGGTGCCTGCGGGCCACTGGTCGCGGTGCGTGTAGAGGTAGGCGATGGCCGCGGCGAGATAGTGGTTGGGGTTCATCAGGCCGGCGTCCGGGGTGACGATGCCGTGCCGGTCGGCGTCGGCGTCGTTGCCGGTGGCGATCTGGAAGCGGTCGCGCTGCTCGATGAGCGACGCCATCGCGTACGGCGACGAGCAGTCCATGCGGATCTTGCCGTCCCAGTCCAGCGTCATGAAACGCCAGGCGGGGTCCGTCAGCGGGTTGACCACCGTCAGGTCCAGCCGGTGCTGCTCGGCGATACGGCCCCAGTACGCGACCGAAGCCCCGCCCAGCGGGTCGGCGCCGATGCGCACGCCCGCCGCCCGGATCGCATCCAGGTCCAGCACGCTGGGCAGGTCCTCGACGTAGGAGCCGAGGAAGTCGTAGCGCCCGGTGGTGGGTGCCGCCAGGGCCTGGGTGTAGGGCAGCCGCCGTACCTCCTTGAGGCCGCCGGCGATGATCTCGTTGGCGCGGTCCTGGATCCAGGAGGTGGCGTCGGACCCGGCCGGGCCGCCGTTCGGCGGGTTGTACTTGAAGCCGCCGTCGGCGGGCGGGTTGTGCGACGGGGTGACCACGACGCCGTCCGCGAGGCCCGAGGTGCGGCCGCGGTTGTGGGTGAGGATGGCGTGCGAGACGGCCGGGGTGGGGGTGTAGCCGTCTGCGGCGTCGATGAGCACGGTCAGGCCGTTCGCGGCGAACACCTCGATGGCGGTCACCTTGGCCGGCTCGGACAGCGCATGGGTGTCAGCGCCGAGGAACAGCGGCCCGTCGGTGCCCTGCCGGGCCCGGTACTCGCAGATGGCCTGGCTGGTCGCGGCGATGTGGTCCTCGTTGAACGCGGTGGCGAGCGACGATCCGCGGTGGCCGGAGGTGCCGAAGGACACGCGCTGGCCCGGCTCGGCCGGGTCGGGGTGCAGCGCGTAGTACGCGGTCACCAGCCGTGCGACGTCGATGAGGTCCTCTGGCTGGGCCGGCTGCCCCGCCCGCTCGTGCTGCATGTGCCCGCTCCTTGGCGTCGGTTGTGCGTTCGGTTGTGAACCCATTTTCCCGGTTCGCGGGCCCGGTCCGCGAGTGCGCCCCCGGCCGGTCCCAAAGTGGCCGGACGGGGTGTTCCAGGGGAACCGAGGCCCGAGGCCCCATGGAAATGAATGGAAATGAACAGCAGCGCATACAAACCCTTGACAGCCGCGTCCGGCCACCTGGATTATCACCATCGTGAACCTGTCAGACAGCCAGACAGGTGGCTCGGTACCGCGTCGCGTCAGCGCGATGGAAGCGGTGCTGGGCCACCTGCGCAGCGCCATCGAGCGCGGCGACTACGCCGTGGGGGACAAGCTCCCCTCGGAAGCCGAGCTGTGCCGCCGGCTCGAGGTCAGCCGGCCCGTGCTCCGCGAGGCGCTGCGCGCCCTGCAGACCATGGGCCTGACCGCCTCGCGCACCGGCAAGGGCACCTTCGTCATCTCCAACGGCCCCGTCGAGGACCCCACCTTCGGCGACTACGCGGCGAGCGACCTCCTGGAGGTCCGCCGCCACGTCGAGATCCCGGTGGCGGGTTATGCGGCGGCGCGCCGTACGCCCGAGGACCTCGACCAGCTCGCCCACCTGCTGGAGCGGATGGAGCACGAGACCGACACCACCGCATGGGTGGCGATGGACACGCTCTTCCACCTCGCCGTCGCCCAGGCGGCCGGGAACCCCGTCTTCCGCAAGGTGATCGAGGAGATCCGGGACGCGCTGGCCCGGCAGTCGACATTCCTCAACGAACTCGGCGGACGGCGTGAACAATCCAACCGCGAGCACCGTGCGATTGTCGAGGCGCTGATCGACGGATCCGAGCACGACGCGGTGGAGGCCATGTCCCACCACCTCGACCGGGTCGAGACGACCCTCACCGACATCGTGCGCGCCCCGCGCACGGACGCACCCACGGAAGGTGGACCCGAGGCGTGAGCGAGAAGTCCCTTCAGGAAGACGCCATACGGGCCGAGCGATCGGCCGCGCACACCGGCGCCGGATCCGGGCACGTCGACGCCGGAGACGCGGGCTACAGCAAGTCGCTGAAGTCCCGGCACGTCAACATGATCGCCATCGGCGGCGCCATCGGCACCGGGCTCTTCCTCGGCGCGGGCGGCCGCCTCGCCGACGCAGGCCCCTCCCTCTTCATCGCGTACGCCGTCTGCGGCGTCTTCGCCTTCCTCGTCGTGCGGGCGCTCGGCGAACTCGTCCTGTACCGGCCCTCGTCCGGCGCCTTCGTGTCGTACGCCCGGGAGTTCCTCGGCGAGAAGGGCGCGTACACGGCCGGCTGGATGTACTTCCTCAACTGGGCGACCACCGGCATCGCCGACATCACCGCGGTGGCCACCTACACGCACTACTGGGGCATGTTCTCCGACATCCCGCAGTGGGTGATCGCCCTCATCGCGCTCGCCATCGTGCTGACCGTGAACCTCATCTCGGTGAAGATCTTCGGCGAACTGGAGTTCTGGTTCGCCATCGTGAAGGTCAGCGCCCTCGTGATCTTCATGTGTATCGGCATCTTCCTGCTGGTCACCCAGCACCCCGTCGACGGCGCCACCCCCGGCCCGTCCCTGATCACCGACCACGGCGGCGTCTTCCCCAACGGCCTGCTGCCCATGCTGCTGATCATCCAGGGCGTCGTCTTCGCCTACGCCTCCGTCGAGCTGGTCGGCGTCGCGGCGGGCGAGACGGAGAACCCCGAGAAGATCATGCCGAAGGCCATCAACTCCATCATGTGGCGCGTCGGCCTCTTCTACGTCGGCTCCGTGGTCCTGCTGTCGATGCTGCTGCCCTGGAACAAGTACACGGCCGGTCAGAGTCCCTTCGTGACCGTGCTGTCCCACATCGGCGTCCCGGCGGCGGGCGGCGTGATGAACCTCGTCGTGCTCACCGCGGCCATGTCCTCGCTCAACTCCGGTCTGTACTCCACCGGCCGCATTCTGCGCTCCATGGCGATGTCCGGCTCCGCGCCGAAGTTCACCAGTGTCATGAGCCGCAGCCAGGTCCCCTACGGCGGCATCCTGCTCACCAGCGGAATCTGCGTCCTCGGTGTCGGCCTCAACTTCGTGGTGCCCGCCGACGCGTTCGAGATCGTGCTGAACTTCGCGGCGATCGGCATCATCTCCACCTGGGGCATGATCATGATCTGCCACCTGTTGTTCTGGCGGAAGACGCAGAACGGCGAGCTGACCCGCCCGAGCTACCGCCTGCCCGGCTCTCCGTTCACCGAGATCGTCACGCTGGCCTTCCTCGCCTCCGTATTCGTCCTGATGTACGCCGACGGCGGCGCCGGCCGCACGACCGTGCTGTGCCTGCCGCTGATCGTGGCGGCCCTGGTGGCCGGCTGGTACGGCATACGCGGACGGGTCGCCCGAGTTAAGTCCCCAAGGTGAATGTGTGAACCACGCAGTGTTGTACGGAAATCCGGTGGCCGAGGCTCCTGTGATCCGGGAGCCCCGCCACGCCCCTGTCGCCCACCTCATCCGCGGGGGCGTCGTCGAAGGCATCCACTACGGCTCGGTCGTCGTCCTCGGCGCCGACGGAGCCGTGGAGTTCCAGCTCGGTGACACCGAGGCCGCCTTCTTCCCGCGCTCGGCACTCAAGCCGCTTCAGGCCGTGGCGATGTCGCGGGCCGGACTGCCGCTCGACGGCGACCTGCTGTCACTGACCGCGGCCAGCCACTCCGGCGAGGAACGCCACCTCGCCGGGACCCGGCGGATCCTGGAGCTGGCCGGCCTCGGCGAGGACGACCTGCGCAACGTGCCGGACCTGCCGTACGACCCGGTCGTGCGCGACGCCTGGGTGCGCGAGGGGCGGCTGCCGTCCCGGCTCGCGCAGAACTGCTCGGGCAAGCATGCGGCGATGCTGTACACGGCGAAGCTCAACGGCTGGTCGCTCGAGGACTACCTCGACCCGGGCCATCCGCTGCAGCAGGCGATCGCGGAAACTGTCGAGGACCTCACGGGGCAGCGCATCGCCCGGGTGACCGTCGACGGCTGCGGTGCGCCCTTGTTCGCTGTCTCGCTGCACGGGCTCGCACGGGCCGCGGCCCGGATCACGACGGCCGCACCGGGTACCCCCGAGGCGCGCGTGGCCGACGCGATGCGCGAGCACGCCGAGATGGCCTCGGGATCCGGGCGCGACGTGGCCTCGCTGATGCGGGCCGTGCCGGGGTTGCTCACCAAGGACGGCTTCGAAGGTGTGCAGGTCGCGGCGCTGCCGGACGGCCGGGCCGCCGCGGTGAAGATCGCCGACGGCGCGGACCGGGCACGCGTACCGGTGGCCTCGGCAGCCCTCGCCCGCTGCGGCGTCGACCCCGCGGCGCTCGCAGAGTTCGCCACCGTGCCGCTGCTCGGTGGCGGCGCGGTGGTGGGCGACATCCGGCCGGCGCCCGCGCTCGCCACCGACGCGCTCGCGGTCACGACCCCGCACGTCACGTACGCCTGAGCAGCAGGGCGCAGGCGTACGTCCACCCACCTCCCGTACCTCCTGAAGGAAGACCCTCACCGACATGACCGCCGCAGCCCACCGCAGCGAACACGACCTGCTCGGAGACCGCGACGTCCCCGCCGACGCGTACTGGGGCGTCCACACCCTGCGCGCCACGGAGAACTTCCCCATCACGGGCACGCCGATCTCCGCCTATCCGCACCTGATCGACGCGCTCGCCGCCGTCAAGGAGGCCACCGCACGCGCCAACGAGGAGCTCGGCCTGCTGGCTCCCAAGAAGGCGGCCGCCATAGTCGAGGCCTGCCGGGAGATCCGGGACGGCAAGCTGCACGACCAGTTCGTCGTCGACGTCATCCAGGGCGGCGCCGGCACCTCGACGAACATGAACGCCAACGAGGTGGTCGCCAACCGGGCGCTGGAGCTGCTCGGCCACGCCAAGGGCGAGTACGAGCACCTCCACCCCAACGAGGACGTCAACCTCGGCCAGTCGACCAACGACGTCTACCCGACCGCCGTCAAGATCGCCACGGTCTTCGCGGTGCGCGGTCTGCTGAAGGCCATGGCGGTGCTGCAGGACGCCTTCGCCCGCAAGGCCGTCGAGTTCCACGACGTGCTGAAGATGGGCCGTACGCAGCTGCAGGACGCGGTGCCCATGACGCTCGGGCAGGAGTTCTCCGCGTACGCGGTGATGCTGGACGAGGACCGCAGCCGCCTCGCCGAGGCCGTCGAGCTGATCCACGAGATCAACCTCGGCGCCACCGCGATCGGCACCGGGCTCAACGCCCCCGCCGGATACGCCGAGTCGGCGCGCCGCCATCTCGCCGAGATCACCGGCCTGCCGCTCGTCACCGCGGCCAACCTGGTCGAGGCGACGCAGGACTGCGGCGCCTTCGTCCAGATGTCGGGCGTCCTCAAGCGGATCGCGGTCAAGCTCTCCAAGAGCTGCAACGACCTCAGGTTGCTCTCCTCCGGCCCGCGCGCCGGGCTGAACGAGATCAACCTGCCGCCGGTGCAGGCCGGTTCGAGCATCATGCCCGGCAAGGTCAACCCGGTCATCCCCGAGGTCGTCAACCAGGTCGCCTTCGAGGTGATCGGCAACGACGTGGCCATCACCATGGCCGCCGAGGCCGGACAGCTCCAGCTCAACGCCTTCGAGCCGATCATCCTGCACTCCCTGTCCGAGAGCATCACCCACCTCCGCGCCGCCTGCCTGACGCTCGCCGACCGCTGTGTCGAGGGCATCACGGCCAACACCGACGTGCTGCGCGCCTCGGTCGAGAACTCCATCGGCCTGGTCACCGCGCTCAACCCGCACATCGGCTACGAGGCAGCCACCGACATCGCGAAGGAGGCGCTCTCCTCCGGGCGCGGTGTCGCCGAACTCGTCCTGGAGAAGGGCCTGCTGCCCGCCGACCGGCTGGCGGAGCTCCTGAGCCCCGAACGGGTCGCGGGCACCGGCGCGGGGCCGGAAGCGCTGTTGTCGCGCTGACATCGAACACGTGCCCCGCAGGCCCTCCCCTGCGGGGCACGGCCTTTGTCCGCAAGGCTTAGCGCGCTACACCTCCGGCACGGCAGCCTTGGGCGAAACGTCACGGCGAGGTTCCCCGGACGAGGGTCCGTGCCGCAACGTGTCGGCATCGAACGTCGCGTCCCGGGCAGGAATACGACCGCCGTGCCTCCCGTTGCCGCCCGTATGGCTACTCTCGGACTGATCGGCAGTGGAAACATCGGCTCAACCCTGGCCAGGCTCGCGGTCGACGCCGGCCTCGACGTGGTACTCAGCAACTCACGTGGACCCGAGACCCTGGCGGACCTCGTGGCGGAGCTCGGGCCGCGGGCGCGCGCCGCGACGCCCGCCGAGGCCGCGGCCGCGGGGGACTGGGTGGTGGTCACCGTCCCCCTGAAGAACTACCGCCAGGTCCCGGTGGAACCGACGACCGGCAAGATCGTGCTGGACACCGACAACTACTACCCGGAGCGCGACGGGCGGATCCCCGAACTCGACGCGGAGGAGACCACCACGAGCGAGCTGCTCCAACGGCATCTGCCGGACGCCAAGGTGGTCAAGGCCTTCAACAACATCTTCTTCAGGCATCTGGCCTCGCTTGCCCGGCCCGCCGGTGCCCCCGACCGCTCGGCCCTGCCGATCGCGGGCGACGACCCCGAGGCACGGGCCTCGGCGGCGCGGCTGCTCGACCTCCTCGGCTACGACGCCGTCGACGCGGGGACGCTGGCCGACAGTTGGCGCTTCCAGCGCGACACGCCCGCGTATGTCGTTCCGTACGCGAAGAACCCGCAAGGACTCGGGATCTCGTTGGACGACCCGGGGGCCAGCGCCGACACCGCGACGCTGCGAGCGGCTCTGGCCGCGGCCGAGCGCCCCGGCAGCTGACCGCACTCCCGGCCACGGCCCTCGGACCGCCGGGCTCACCTGCCCTTGGGGCGGGCGCGCACATGCATGCGCTCGCCCTGGGGGCCGAACAGGCACAGCAACTCGACGGGCTGGCGACCGGCGTTGGTGAACACGTGCGGCGTGTGCGTGTCGAACTCGGCGGCCTCACCGGCGGTGAGGACGAGATCGTGCTCGCCCAGGGCCAGCCGCAGCCGGCCGGAGAGCACGTACAGCCAGTCGTAGCCCTCGTGCACGCGCTGCTCGGGCAGCGGGTCGTCGGGGTTCCCGGGAGGGATGATCAGTTTGTAGGCCTGCGCGCCGCCGGTGTGGCGGGTCAGCGGCACGAAGGTCCTGCCGTTGCGGGTGAAGGGCCGCGGATGCACGCGCGGATCCCCGGTGGGCGGGGCGCCGACCAGCTCGTCCAGTTGGACACCGTGCGCCCGCGCCAGCGGAAGCAGTAGTTCGAGGGTGGGTCTGCGCTGCCCCGACTCCAGACGCGACAGCGTGCTCAGTGAGATCCCGGTGGTCTCGCTCAGCTGGGCCAGCGTGGTGCCTCGTTCCCGGCGCAGTGCGCGCAGACGCGGGCCCACAGCGGTCAGCACACTCGCGAGGTCGTTGTCGTCCGCCATTTCTTCATTTGCCGACTCGGCAAGGTGCTTTGTCAAGTCGAGGGCGCCGCGTGCGCGGCACGGTCCGGGCCGCGCAAGGGGGGTGGCTTTGCCGGACCGGCAACATTTCTTGTGCCGTGGGCGATGGCGGGCGCATGGTCGGGTCAGCGATGAGAGCGAAGCCAGGTGCACCAGGTTCGCGAACACGGCATGCATGACACGCACGACACGAAGGGCGACACGCGGATGACCGACGAAAACGTCTCGGCCGAGGAGTTCTGGCAGGCCCGGTACGCCCAGAGCGACCGCATCTGGAGCGGGAAGCCCAACCCCGTACTGGTCCGGGAGGCCGCCGGGCTCGAGCCGGGCAGGGCCCTCGACCTGGGCTGCGGCGAGGGCGCCGACGCGATCTGGCTGGCCGGGCAGGGCTGGCAGGTCACGGCCGTCGACATCTCCCGCCTCGCCCTCGACCGCGGCGTCGAGCATGCGGCAGCCGAGGGCGTCGGCGACCGGATCGACTGGCAGCAGCACGACCTGGGCACGTCGTTCCCGGCGGGCACCTTCGACCTCGTCTCCGCGCAGTTCCTGCACTCGCCCGTCGAGATGCCGCGCGAGAAGATCCTGCGGAACGCCGCATCGGCCGTCGCGCCCGGCGGGGTCCTCCTCATCGAAGGGCACGCCGGTTTCCCCGCCTGGGAGCACCATCCCCACCCCGACGTGCACTTCCCGACGCCGGACGAGGTCATCGACGCTCTCGGCCTCGCGGACGGCCCGTGGGAGGTACTGCTCAGCGAGGAGCACGAACGCATCCGGAACGGCCCCGACGGACAGCCGACCGTCCGGACCGACAACACCGTCAAGGTCCGGCGCCTGCCTGCCTGACCCCGGAACGGTCCGAAACGGCCCTTACCAGGGCAGGGGCCGCCCGTCCCGGAAGAAGCCCCCGGTAGGCCCGTCGTCCGGCAGTGTCGCCGCCCAGACGACACCTGCCGCGCCCTCGGCGACGGGCCGGCCGCCCGCACCGCCCATGTCGGTGGCGACCCACCCGGGGCACACCGCGTTGACGAGTACGCCGTCGCCCCGCAGTTCGGCGGCGCACATCCGGGTCAGGGCGTTGAGGGAGGTCTTCGACACCGTGTACGCGGGTGTCCCGGCGCCCATCATGGACAGCGACGCGGCGCCGCTCGACACGTTGACGATCCTCGGGTGCTCACCCGCCCGCAGCAGCGGCAGCAGCGCCTGGATCAGCCGCCAGGGCCCGTACACGTTCGTCTCGACCGCCTCGCGCACGACGTCCAGATCCGCGGTGATCGCGCGCTGCCACGTGTCGTACGTGATCGCGGCATTGTTGACCAGGACGTCCAGCCGGCCGAACCGCTCGCGGATCTCGGCCGCCGCCCGTGCGGCGTCCTCGGGCGAGGTGACGTCCAGCGTCAAAGGGTGCACGTGCGGGCCGAGTTCGTCCGCGGCGGCCTCTGCGGCCCGCTCCGAACGGGCCGTGAGCAGCACCGTGTGCCCGAGCCCGGCGAGCTGCCGGCAGACCTCCCGGCCGATGCCCCGGTTCGCGCCGGTGACCAGCGTGATCACCGGGCACAACCCGAGGAGAGCCGGTCCAGCAGCTCGGGCATGTCCGCGAACGAATCCAGGACGTGATCGGGCGTGCCGCTCGCCGCGCGACGGGTCTCGGGCAGGTACTTGCCCGTCTTGACCAGGACGCCGGTGATCCCGGTGCGCTGCGCCGCGAGGACGTCGGACTCGATGTCGTCCCCGACCATCAGCGCCTCGCCGGGGCGTGCACCGAGACGTGCCAGCGCCGTCTCGAAGAAGGCGGGCGCCGGCTTGCCGGTGATCTCGGCCTCCGTACGCGCGGCCCGCTCCAGGCCGAGCAGATACGCCCCTGTGTCCAGCTGCAGTCCCTGGTCGGTACGCCAGTACAGATTGCGGTGCATGGCCACGAGCCGGGCTCCCCGCTGGAGGTGGCCGAAGACCCGGTTGAGGGATGCGTGGTCGAACTCGGGCCCGGCACCGCCCACCACGACGACGTCCGGGACGGTGTCCGCGTCCTCATCGTCGACGATCGTCACGCCCGCGAGGTCCTCGCGGATGTCACCGCTGTTCAGCAGCGAGCACCGCGCGCCGGGACAGTGTTCCGCGAGATACGCGGCGGTGACGGCGGGTGCGGTGAGGATGTCCTCGGGCCCGACGGGAAAGCCCTCAGCGGCGAGGGCGTCCGCGATCGAGGCACGGGTACGGGACGTCGTGTTGGTGATCAGGCCGACCTCGGCCCCGGATGCGCGGATCCGCCGCAGCGCCTCGACCGCGCCGGGCAGCGCCTTCCACGAGACCGTGAGCACACCGTCGATGTCGATCAAGACCGCGCGTACTGGCTCCATGCCCAGGACGATACGACCTGGAGCCGCGGACATCCGAAGACCCGCAGTGTCGCGAGGACTCCTTGGAACCGGGCTGTATCCCCGGGTGCGACTCTGGTCAAGATCGCCAGATGTACAGCACAGTTACGTGCTGGGATGCGCGGGCATGGCAAGCGCAGTCGGAGACGAGAGGCGGGACCTGCGGATGGCGACGACGCCGCACTGGGCGGACTTCCAGTACGAGATCTATCTGAACGGTATGACGGGCGCGGTGCCCCGGTTGCCCACGGACCTGACGCGGCTGGAGACTTTGGCGGAGCAGCGGCTCGGCCCCGGCCCGGTCGGCTACGTGGCAGGCAGCGCGGGCAACGGCAGCACGGCGCGCGCCAACCGCGCCGCACTCGACCGGTGGCGGATAGTGCCGCGCATGCTGCGAGACGTGCACCAGCGCGATCTGTCCGTGGAGTTGCTGGGGCGGCGGATCCCTGCGCCGATCGCCCTCGCACCCGTGGGCGTCCTGTCGATCATGCACCCGGACGCCGAGCCCGCCGCCGCCTGTGCGGCCGCGGCCCGCGGCGTTCCGTACATCCTGTCCTCGGCCTCCAGCACGCCGATGGAGCAGGTCGCCGAGGCGATGGGGGAGGGGGAGCGCTGGTTCCAGCTGTACTGGCCGAGGGACCGCGAGGTGGCGAGGAGTTTCCTCGACAGGGCCAAGGCGGCCGGGTACAGCGCGTTGTTCGTCACCCTCGACACGCCGATCCTGGCCTGGCGCCCGCGCGATCTGGACCAGGCGTACCTCCCCTTCCTGCACGGCGTGGGCACCGCGAACTACTTCACCGACCCCGCGTTCCAGGCCGGGCTCGCCAAGCCCGTGCACGAGGACCCGAACGCGGCCGTGATGCACTTCGTCGGCATGTTCTCGGATCCCGCCAAGACCTGGCCCGACCTGGACTTCCTGCGTGCGCACTGGGACGGCCCGATCGTGCTCAAGGGCATCCTGCACCCGGACGACGCCCGCCGCGCCGCGGACGCGGGTATGGACGGCGTCGTCGTGTCCAACCACGGCGGCCGTCAGGTGGCCGGCTCCGTGGCCGCCGCCGATGCCCTGCCGTGTGTCGTCGAGGCGGCCGGTGACCGGCTCACCGTGCTCTTCGACAGCGGAGTGCGCACCGGCGACGACGTCTTCAAGGCCCTCGCACTGGGCGCCCGCGCGGTGCTGGTGGGACGCCCTTACGCGTACGGTCTCGGCCTCGACGGGCAGGCGGGCGTCGACCACGTCATCCGCTGCCTGCTCGCGGAGTTCGACCTGACGCTGGCCCTGTCCGGGCACACCGGGCCGGGCTCGGTCAGCTCCGACGACCTGGTCGTCGGAGCTGCCTCCGTATGACGAGGGCCGACACGGACTGACACGGCATCAGGGCTTACGAGACCGGTGTGAAGGCCGCCCGGACCCGGTCGAGTTCCGCCTTGGTGACCGGCAGGACCGTGCCGTGCCGGGGGCGGCTCGGCAGTTCGTACTCGGCGGGGATGCTCCATGTGGGGTTCTCGAGGCTCGGCGTCGTGAACGGTACGTAGCCGCGCCGGGGCGTCTCGTCCATGAAGACGTACCAGGTGTCGTCGGTGTTGGACTTGAAGGCGGTCGGGCCCTCGACCCAGTCCGTGCCGACGCCGGTCCTGATGCAGTCGTCCACCAGCTGCCAGTTGCGCGGCTCGGTGCCGGGCAGGTCGACGGCGGTCAGGGACGTGGAGCGTTCCAGGACGATGTCGCGCGTGCAGGAGCCGATGACCTTGTCGTCCGTCGTGAACCGGTAGTAGTAGTCCCCGTCCTTGACCACCGTCGCGTCGATGACCCCGGCGCCCGGGTCGTTCCACACCTTCGGTTCGGTGAAGGTGCGGAAGTCGCGGGTGGTCGCGTACACCATGCGCGGGTACGAGCTGCCCGTGTGGTCGGGGTCGTCGGCGCCGTAGAGGTTGGACGCCCAGTACACGACGTACGCGCCGAGCTTCTCGTCGTACGTCGCCTCGGGCGCCCACGTCATGCCCGCCGCGTCGCTGGAAACCCGGACGTGGCGCTGCTCGGACCAGTGGACCAGGTCCGTCGACTCCCAGACCTCCACGTACGTGCTGCCGTGCCGCATCTCGTAGTCCCAGCCCTTGCCGCCGTTGATCTTGAGATCGGTGGCGATGAGGTAGAACTTGTCGCCCTCGGGCGAGCGGATGACGAACGGGTCGCGTACGCCCTTCTCGCCGAGGGACGAGGTGAGCACCGGCTTGTCGCCGTTGAGGTCGTCCCAGTGCAGCGGGTCGTTGCCGCGGCTCGCGGCGAAATGGATCTGCTCTCCGTCGGTGTACTTCTCACCGGCGAAGAAACTGAAGAAGTAGCCCTCCAGCGGTTCCTTCTTCGGCAGCGGACGGACGGTCAGGTGGAACCGCCGCTTGGCCTGTTCGTCGCCGAGCCGCACCGTCGCGGTGAGCTTGACCGCGGCCTCGGGCTCCCCGTACGCGGGGCGGTTCACCTCGCCGGTCTCCGTGACGGTCTTCTTGTCCGTCGACTTCCACGAGACGCGCGTCCCGTGCAGGCCGGTCGTCGGGAGGGTGATGTTGCCGCGGATGTCATCGGCGCCCCAGACCTTCAGGGCGTCGGCGGCCTCGGCCACCTTCTCCTCGTCCGTGAGGTCGGCGGGAACCACGACGGTGAACTGCTTCTGCGCGATTGCTTCTCCGCTCGCGACGGTCGCCGTGAGCACGACGGTCGCCGGACCGCTGCCGGGCGCGGGCCGGATGACGGCTCCGCTCGCGCTCACGACGCTCTCGTCACTGGACGACCAGGTGACGGAGGATCCGTTCGGCCCGGTCGCCGGGAGTGTGAGGTCCTGCGTCACCGACGAGGTGTCGCCGAGGTCCAGCGCCGCGATGTCGCGCGATACGCGTTCCGTGTCGGAGACCGCGCCTATCCCGGCGACCTCGGACGCCGTGAGCGCCCTGTCGTAGAGCCGGAAGTCACGCACCTGGCCCATGAGATAGCGGTCGCCGCTGTAGAGGGAGCGGCCCAGGTAGTTCGCCGCCGTCGTGCCGCCGCCGATCTGGGCGGGCGTGATGGTCACGCCGGTCTTGCGGGCCACTTCGACGCCGTCCTCGTAGAGCACAGCGGTGCCGCCGCTGAGCGTGTAGGTGAGCGTCTTCCAGACGTCGCGTGCCAGGTTGCGCCCGGCCGACACCGTCTGCTCGGTCGACCAGTTGCCCGTGGCGATCGAGGTCCGGTACGTGTCCCCGGTGGTGAACAGGTACCCGTTGCCGCTGCTGCCGGAGCTGTTTCCGAGGCCCCATACGAAGTACGGCGTGCCCTGGGCCTCGGCGATGCGGACCTGCACCGACACGGTGATCGAGGTGAGGTCGCGCATCAGGTCGTCGGGCAGCCGGACGTAGTCGTCCGTGCCGTCCAGGCTCAGGCCTTCACTGCCCAGCCAGGTGGCGCCGCCGTTCACGGTCGCGTTCCGGCCATTGCCCGAGGCGTCGGTGGCGGTCGTGCCACTCGTCTGGTCGAGCGGGTAGTGGACGACGAGGCCGTCCGCCGCCGCTGCCGCCGCTCGCGTCGGCAGGGCGGCGAGCAGCGCGGCGAGCAGGCACGCGACCACGGCGGCCGCCAGCAGGCGGGCGCGGGGGAGGGGTGGGGCGAGGGTCCTGGCTGTCGCTGCGGAACTGGTCACGGGGTCGGGATCACCGGATCTGGAACGGGCGCGGCTGATGCGGCTCATGTCGTGTCGTGTCCCTTCGACGACATGGGAATGGGCGAAGGTCGAACGGCTCGTAGTTCGAAATATCGGACATGGTCCGGGAAGTCGACCAGACGGTAGGAGGGTTCCTTCTGGGCGTCAAGAGGGCGAGGGGGAAGGGGAGTTGGTCGGGCTGCCAGGCGGTCGCCGCCCACGTTCGGTCGGCTGCTCCCGTACGGGCCGCCGCGCGCCAAACGGACTATCGCGACATTTCACCATGTTGCTGGCTAATATCTCTGCGTGCGGGGAGGTGCCGGCAGGCCCGTCAACACACCGAGCAGCGACCCGGGAATCCGGCTGCACCAGTAGGACGGACATGACCCACACCGAATCGGACACCGGCACCGAGGCGCCGGCGCATCCGGCGAAGCTGTCGCTGCTGACACTCGCCATGATGGTCGTCGGCTCGATGGTCGGCGCGGGTGTCTTCTCGCTTCCGGCCCGTTTCGCCGAGGAGACCGGGGTAGCGGGTGCGCTGATCGCGTGGGCGGTCGCCGGCACCGGCATGCTCATGCTCGCCTTCGTCTTCCAGATGCTCGCGATCCGCAGACCCGACCTCGACTCAGGGGTCTACGCCTACGCCAAGGCGGGCTTCGGCGAGTACCTGGGCTTCTTCTCGGCGTTCGGCTACTGGGCGAGCGCCTGCGTCGGCAACGTGACGTACTGGGTGCTCATCATGTCGACGATCGGTGCCGTCGCGCCCGCCCTCGGTGAGGGCGACACCGTCCTCGCGGTGGTGATCTCCTCGGTGTGCCTGTGGTCGTTCTTCTTCCTGATCAAACGGGGCGTCAAGGAAGCGGCGGCCATCAACCGGATCGTCACCGTGGCCAAGGTCGTCCCGATCCTGGTCTTCGTCGTCATCGCGCTGTTCTATCTCGACCCCCACGTATTCGCCGAGAACTTCCGCGGCGCGGACTACGCCGGTCCACTGTTCCAGCAGGTCAAAGGCACCATGCTGGCCACGGTCTTCGTGTTCCTCGGCGTGGAGGGCGCCAGTGTCTACTCCCGCCACGCCAAGCGGCGCGAGGACGTCGGGCGCGCCACGGTGCTGGGATTCCTGAGCGTCTTCGCCATCTTCGCGTCGGTCACGATCGTGTCGTACGGCCTGCTGCCGATGGGCGAGATCGCCGATCTGCGCCAGCCCTCCATGGCCGGGGTGCTGGAGAGCGCGGTGGGCACCTGGGGCAAGGTCTTCGTCAGCGTGGGGCTGATCATCTCGGTGCTCGGTGCCTACCTCGCCTGGACGCTGATGGCGGCCGAGGTGCTGTACGTGGCCGCGATGGACCACGACATGCCCCGGTTCCTGCGGCGCGCCACCGACGCCGACGTGCCCGTGCCGGCCCTGCTGATGACGACCGTCCTCGTCCAGATCGTCCTCATCGTCACCCTGTTCTCCGCGGACGCGTTCAACTTCGCCCTCGATCTGACCAGCGCGCTGACCCTGATCCCGTTCCTGCTCGCGGCGGCCTTCGCCGTCAAGGTCGTCGCGGCACGACGGTCCGGCGGCGGACAGGGCTCGGCGGGACGGCGGGAGGGCTCGGCCGGCAACATCGTCGTGGCCCTGCTCGCCACCGTCTACACGGTCTTCCTGCTCTACGCCGCCGGTCTGAAGTACCTCCTGGTGTCGTTCATCATCTACGCGCCCGCGACGGTGCTGTTCGTGATGGCCCGCCGCGAGCAGGGCAGACGGCTTTTCTCACCGGGTGAGCTGGTCATCCTCGCCGTCTCCGTCGCCGGTGCGGTGATGGGCGTCATCGCGCTGGCCATGGGATGGATCAGCCTCTGACCGGTCGCCCGATCGCGTCCCCGGGACCCACCCACGTACGTCCAGAAAGGGCACCCCGTGACTAGCCAAGACTCCACCCCGACGACCCCGCCCGCCTACGGCGTCCACTCCGAGGTCGGCAAGCTGCGCAAGGTCCTGGTGTGCGCGCCCGGACTCGCGCACCGCAGGCTCACCCCCACCAACGCCGGCGACCTGCTGTTCGACGACGTGATGTGGGTGGAGAACGCCCAGCGGGACCACGCCGACTTCGTCAACAAGCTGCGCGGGCGCGGCGTCGACGTCGTCGAGCTGCACGACCTGCTCGCCCGGACGATGGCGATCCCCGAGGCGAAGACCTGGCTGCTCGACCGCAAGATCACCGCCAACGAGGTGGGGCTCGGGCTCGTCGACGACACGCGTGCCTTTCTCGAGACGCTCGACCCCGGGGCGCTCACGGAGTTCCTGATCGGCGGGCTCGCCACGGTCGACCTGCCGGACGAGTTCCGCTCCGGCTACCTCGCCCTGGCCCGCGAGTCGACGGGCGGGCGCGAATACCTCATGCCACCGCTGCCCAACACCCTCTACACACGCGACACGACCTGCTGGCTGTACGGCGGCCTCACCCTCAACCCGCTGTACTGGCCCGCCCGGCACGACGAGACCCTCCTGATGAAGGCGATCTACACCTTCCACCCCGACTTCGCCGGCTCCACGGTGTGGTGGGGAGACCCCGAACGCGACTGGGGCCAGGCGACGTTCGAGGGCGGCGACATCATGCCGGTCGGCAAGGGCGTCGTCCTGATGGGCATGAGCGAACGCACCTCGCGCCAGGCGATCACGCAGGTCGCCGCCGCACTGTTCGAACAGGGGGCTGCCCAGCACGTGATCGTCGCAGGCATGCCGAAACTGCGGTCCGCCATGCACCTGGACACCGTCTTCACCTTCGCCGACCGCGATCTGGTGACGCTGTACCCGACGATCATGGACGGCGTGCACACCTTCTCCCTGCGGCCGAGCGACAAGGCCCCCGGCATCGAGATCGCCGACGAAGGGTCCCGCCCGTTCGTCGACGTGGTCGCCAAGGCCCTCGGACTTCCCGAGCTGAGAGTCGTGGAGACGGGCGGCGACGTCTACGCCTCCGAACGGCAGCAGTGGGACAGCGGCAACAACGCCGTCGCCCTCGAGCCGGGAGTCGTCGTCACCTACGACCGCAACACCCAGACGAACACCCTGCTGCGCAAGGCGGGCATCGAGGTCATCACCATCGTCGGCGCCGAACTCGGCCGGGGGCGCGGCGGCGGGCACTGCATGACCTGCCCGATCGTCCGCGACCCCGTCGAGTTCTGAGCCCGGCCACGGCACAACGTACGCGTGAAGGGCTTGTTCAGCCCTCGGCGGGGCCCGTCCAGCCCGCGGCCACATGGCCGAGGCGCACGCGCTGAGGATGGTCGCCGACCGGCACGGACACGACCTTCCGGCCGGTCGCGAAGTCGATGGCGGTGACCTGGTCGGCGCCGCTCTCGGAGATGACGCAGGACTTCCCGTCGCCGCTCACCGTCGCCCAGTACGGCTTCGACGCGGCCACCAGCGGCCCCTCCTGGAGCGTCTCCCGGTCGACGACCGTCGCGTAGTCGTCCATCGTCCCGGCGATACACAGCTTGGTGCCCTGTGGATTCATCGACATACCGTGGTGGCGGGAGTCGTTGACCCAGGTGGTGCGGTCCTCGCTGGTCGCGGGGTTCTTCGGAAGGGTCTTGACGCGGGTGATCCTGTCCGAGGCGACGTCGTACTCGACGAAGCCGTTGAAGAACGAGACCTGGAAGTAGAGCTTCGACTCGTCGGGCGTGAACGCGACCGGCCGGACCGCGTCGGAGAGGTCCTTGCGGCCGAAGGCGTCGAGCTGCTCCCGCATGTCGATGACCTTGACCTGCTCGAAGGTGTTCGCGTCGACGACGGTGATACGGCGGTCGCCCTTCGTCCAGTCCAGCAACGGGTCGTCGAGGGCCGTGGTCACCTCGCCGATCGACATGTTCCACAGATACTTCCCGCCGTCCGTGAAGACGTTCTCGTGGGGCTTGTCGCCGGTCGCGAACGACCCGAGCTGCTTGCCGGTGTCGATGTCGAGGACGTGCACGGTGTTCGCCGTGGAGGCCGAGACGGCGACACGGGTGCCGTCGGGGGACACCGCCATGTGGTCCGCGCGGTAACCCGACACCGGGAAGCGCCAGTTGATCCGGCCGGTGGCGAGGTCGATGGACACCACGTCGGCGAAGCTCGGGCGGGACACGACGACGGCCGACCCGTCGGGCGTGGAGTACATGTCGTCGACGAACTGGTCGTGTCCCTCGCCGGGCCCGTTCCGGACCCCGAGGAAGTAGATCAGCTTGATCGGGTCGAGGTAGATCTCCTTGAGGCGCTCGTCCTTGTCCGGGACGACGTCGACACGGCCGATCCTGGCGAAGTCGCCCCGGGACTCGATGACGTCGGCGGTGCCGTCCCAGTTGTTGCCGACGAACATGACCTCGCGCAGATCGCCGGCGCTCTGCTGCACGGACGCGGCGGGGGCGGCGGTCGCCGTCGAGGGCCCGGCGAGAGCCAGCGCGAGGGCGGCGGCCATGGTGCAGACGTGCCTGGTTCCGGGGACGGGCATCGTCGGTCTCCTTATTGCCGGGGCATGACAAGCCGGTGGGGGTGGGGGTGCGGTTCGCTCGGACGGCAGGGTGGCGGAACCTGAACAATGCTCGCGTTCGGCCCGGCTTACTGGAAAGTAAGGAAGGAGCGGCACTCTCCACAAGACTCCGTGCAGGACAAAACCGGTCGGCCCGCACCTCGCGACAGGCGGGGCGCGGGCCGAGGGCCTTCGAACTGTCCCCGTCAGGCGATCGACCCCGCGTCGCGGATGCAGGAACTCAACTCCGTGTGAAGGTACCGAGCCCGTTCGCGTCGAGCGCCTCCACGCGGACCTTCGTGATCTCACCGTCGGGGTCGGCGGTGAACTCGACACCCGACAGGCCGGAGGCGTTCTCGCCCGTGGTCTCGTAGCTGAAGGTGTCGCCGTCGTAGTGCCGGAGCCGGAACTTCATGTTCTTCGGGCCCAGTTGCATGAACAGGGCGTCGTCCTCGGTGCTCACCGTCATCGGGCCGTAGAAGTCGTTGGCGTAGGTAGCCGTGTAGGCGCTGTTCGCCCGAGCGGGCCTCGGCTCTGCCGGGGGCCTGGAATAGTCGGTCCGGGAGTGTGCGGCCTCCGCCTGCCGTTGGAAGACCCGGCCGACGAGCGTCAGCCAGTCCACCGTGGGCCGGCCGGTCTGCGCGATGTCGAAGAAGTCGGAGGCGATCGCCTCGGCGACGCCCACGGGCTGGCCGTTGGTGAGGACGACGATGCCGAGCTGTTCCGACGGCAGCATTGTGACATTGGTGGCCGCGCCGAGGTCGAAGGCGCCGGAGTGGCTGAGGCGCACGCGCCCCTGGTCGTCGTAGCCGACGTTCCAGCCCAGGCCGTAGAACCCGGATCGGCCGGCCGCGGCCGGCGGTGGCTGGGAGAGGATGTGCGGGACATACGTCTCGTCCAGGGCCGCGGAGTCGATGATCTGCCGCCCGTCGTACCTGCCGTCGGCGAGCTGCAGCCGCAGCCACTTGGTCATGTCCCGGACCGTGGAGCTGGCGCCGCCCGCCGGGCTCTGCGTGTCGGCGTTCCGTACGTACCTCGCCTGCCAGGAGCCGTCGACCCTCACATGCGTGACGGCCTTGTTCGACGCCCGCTCGTAGTCGGCGAAGCGGGAGCTGGTGGATGTCATGCCCAGCGGCTTGTACAACTCCCGCTCGGACAGCTCCTCCCAACTCGTCTCCTCCGCCGCGGCCACCGCATCCGCGGCCGCGGTGACGCCGAAATTCGTGTACGCGTACGAGGCGCGGAACGGCGCGAGCGGCTCGTATTTCAGACGGCTCAGGATGTACGCGCGGTCATAACCCAGGTCCTCGAGGAGATCGCCCGCGTGGTCGGGCAGACCGCTGCGGTGGGAGAACAGGTCGGCGACGGTCGCATGGCGGGTGACCCACGGATCCTTCAGCGCGAAGCCGGGGCTGTACTTCACCACCGGGTCGTTCCAGCCGACCGCCTTCTGGCCGACGGCTGCGGCGACGACGGTGGAGGCGAGCGGTTTGGACACCGAGGCGAGTTGGAACACGGTGTCCGCGTCGACCGTGCCCGGCTCTCCGATCTTGCGTTTTCCGAATCCCTTCAGATAGAGCACACGGTCGCGGTGAACGACTCCCACGGCCACACCGGGCACGCCTGTCCGCCGCATGGCGCCGCGGACCACGTCGTCGAGCCGGTCCACCGCCTCCTCCACCCTGGCCTGCGTGAGCTGCGGCGGGGGTTGCGGCGGCGGAGCACTGGCCAGGGCGGACGGCGGCACGGTGCCGTTCGGCAGGTCCACGTTGAGCGCCCGCGGACCGGTACAGCCGGCCGCGACCGCGATCGTCACCAGGACCAGTGCCGCGACGGTACGGCGTGATGCCATGGGCACCCGGTCGAGGCGGATCATGTCCACCAGTCAAGCCCAGGTGCGCAGGCGTGTCGCATCTTCGGCGGCGAACAGGGTGACCGTAGTCCGGACGCCCCCCTCAGCTCCGTACGGGCCTCGGCGCGGCGTTCCGTAGCCGGATGCCGCTGAACCCCAGCGTGCTGCCGATCACCGCATCCCAGAACTCCCAGAGGTTGTCGAGCACGCGCACCTGGATGCCCGCCTCCCGGTGGAGCTCGAGAAGATCGCCGACCGGCTCCGCGGGACCGAGCGGTTCGACCGGCTCGACGGCCACATGGGCGTGCGGTACGGGCTCGCCGAACGGCCGGAAAGAGGTGGCCGGCAACCTGTACGCGAACAGTTCGACACTCAGGAACTGCTTCACCCAGCCGTACTCGACCGCATGCACCCGCTCACCGCCGCCCGGCCCGAGAATGCGCTCCCGGTCGCTCTCCGATGTGCCCGGCACGGTCCAGGCCATGGCCCGCGGGCACTGGCGGGGAAACCAGTAGTCCGGCGCCCGGACATCGTCGACGGCCCACACGTACGCCTCCGGCTGCCGGGCCGTGGCCGCGACGTGCGGACGGAACACGGTGATGGCGGGGTCTTCCGAGAAATGCAGGACTTCACCAGGTCGTGGACGCATGACCACAGGTCTACCGCAGAGCCGTCAAGGAGCGGCGTTGAACAGCGCGTTGACCGCATTGACCCGATCGTTACGCGGACCAATGGGGCGAGTGGCACCTTCTGGTGCGTATACGCAGCCCTGCGTCTTGACGTGTTGATCAGTAACACAGGAAGCTGAGCCGCCCCCCACGGCATCCCTCCCTTCCCACGTTGGATTGCCCATGCGCACGCTCGCTTCCGCCAGCGCGACCGTGGCCGCCGTCGCGGTCTCGCTGGTCATGTCCCCCTCCGCCTTCGCCACCGTTCCCGGCGACAACGGCACCGTGAAGATTCACGACGCCACCACGGGTGAGGAACTCCGCAAGAACGAACCGCACGTCTGCACCTTCTACCTCGACGCCTTCGGATTCGACGCCGGCCAGGAGGTCGACTGGCACATCGAGGCGTGGGCCCCGACGGCCGACGTCAAGGGCGAGACGGTCAAGACCGGTTCGCTGACGCTCGACGACGATGGCCACGGCCGCTCGGATGACCTGTCCCTCCCGGACGGCCACTACAAGCTGTTCTGGAACTTCGACGGTGAGAACGGCCGGGCCAAGCACAAGGTCTTCTGGACCGACTGCGAGGACGACACCGAAGCCGGAGCCACCACGCCGTCCGCGTCCGCGTCCGCGTCCGCAACGCCGTCAGGCACCGCGGGCCCGACGTCGTCATCCTCCTCCTCGGCCGAGGCGGCCTCGGGGGCCTCGTCCTCTCCCTCGGCGCAGGGTGCCGAGGGTGACCTGGCCGAGACCGGCAACGGCGCACCGGTCGGCGTCCTGTCGACGGCGGCGGCAGCCCTCGTCGCGGCGGGCGGCTACCTGGTGTTCCGGCGCCGCAGGTCCGCGACCGCGCAGGACTGACCCCTCCCGGCCCCGGCCGGCATGTGAGGGTGCCCCCGTGCTCGTACGGCGCACGGGGGCACCTTTGTGTCCGGGACGAACCGTGATCCGCGGCGGATCAGGTCGATGCCGGTCAGTGCGGGCCGTTCGGAGCGAACTCCGTGCCGCAGGGGCCCGCACCCTCGCTCTCCGGGAGGGCGAGACGCCGGCCGTCCATCGTCAGGGCGTCGTACCAGTGCCCGATCCGCTCAGCGGAGCGACCGGCGTAGTGGCAGATGAACGAGCGGCGGAAGCGGTCGGTGGTGCGGTTCGGTTGGGAGCCGTGGACCAGGCTGCCGTTGAAGAACAGGACGTCGCCGGGGGCCATGTCGACGGGCACGGCGGTCAGGCCGGGCGGCGGAGGCACATACTCGCGCGCGAACGACACACCTGGGTCCGCCTCCTCCGGGCAGAACAGGTCCATCCGGTGCGTGCCCGGCACCACTTCCAGGCCGCCGTTGTCCCGGTCGATGACGTCGCAGGCGATCCAGGCGGCGACACAGGTGCCCGGCTCCACCCGCAGATAGAAGTTGTCCTGGTGCAGCGCCTGGCCGCGTGCGCCGGGCGGCTTGAAGTAGAACATGCTCTGGGCGGCCAGGACTTCCTCGCCGAGGATGGCCTCCAGGACGTCGCGCAGCCGCGGCTCGAGGAGGAAACGCAGGGCCAGGTCGTTGATCCGATGCGGGTGCATCACCCGGGGGTAGAGGTGCAGAGGGTCGGCGGGAGTGCCGGTCCCGGTCGCGCGCGGCTCGAAGTGCCCCGGTATGGGACCGGCGGCGTGGAGCGCGGTGAACTCGGCGTTCAGTGCCTCGATTTCGGCGGGGGCGAACAGAGCGCGCACTACCGTGAAGCCCTCTTCGTCGAACTGCCGGCGGGCGGCATCGAGGAGTGCGGCGCTGTCGCTGTCGACGTCCATATCTGTGACTGCCATGCGCTGGACCCTTCCGGTCGGGGGAGTATGCAGGTCACGCTAGGTCGTGACCGGAGCCGGGAGGATGCCTGTGCATGCTGATGGATTGCCTGAGACTGCTGACGTCTCGTCTCCCGGGGCGTCCGCTGCGGCGGGTGCACTGCCGCGTACCGCGCCGTCCCCACCGTCCGGCCTGGTGACCATCGGCTGCTTCGACCAGCCGCCGGGATACGCCGTGAACCGGCCGCACGGCGCGGACAGCTGGCTGTTCACCTGGACCACGGGCGGGTGTGGACAGCTCGTCCAGGGTGCGGTGCCGGTGGATGCGGCAGCGGGGGACCTGGTGGTGCTGGGCCCCGGCACACCGCACCGGTACGCGGTCGCTCCCGGGGCACGCCACTGGGCGTTCTGGTGGGTGCACTGCCAGGCCAGGGCGTCGTGGTCCACATGGCTGCGCCCGTACGCCCGGGGCGACCGGACGTACGCCGTCACGCCCGCAACCGGCATACGGGGACGCGTCGACACGGCGTTCCGCCGGATGCTCGCCGACGCCCGCTGGACGGGGCACGGCACGCCCCGGCCCGAGACCGAGCCGGCGACCGGGCAGGTCGCCGTCGCCCACGGCACCGCCGCGCGGGAACTCGCGCTCTGCTCCCTGGAGGAGGTCGTGCTGCTCGCCACGGCCACCGCCCGTGCGGATCGGTACGAGTCCGGCATCGACCCCCGAGTGCGGCAGGCCGAGGAACTGATGGACGCCGATCCCGGAGCGCCGCACACGGTCCGGTCGCTCGCCGCCGAAGTCGCGCTGTCGCCCTCCCGGTTCGCCCACCTGTTCACGCAGCAGGTCGGCCAGTCGCCGATGCGAGCGCTGCAACAGGCACGGTTGCGCCATGCGGCCCGGCTGCTGGAGGTCACAGAACTGCCGGCGGAACGGGTTGCCGCGCTGTCCGGCTTCACAAGCCCGTTCCACTTCAGCAGGGTGTTCCGGCAGCGGTACGGAGCTCCGCCCGGCGCCTACCGGGACGGGTTGCGGCAGAGCGCTTCGGGGGAGCAGCGGTAGGTGCGGCCTGCCGGGCTACGGGGTCTCGGCCCGCGGACGGGTGGCGGTGGCCGCCACGACGACCAACGGCACCAGCGCCAGCCCGAGTGCCGACGCGGGTCCCGCGTGGAGGTGGAGCAGCCCCCCGAACACAGCACCCACGATCATCGCGGCGACCGAGCACAGGCGCCGCAGGAGCGCGAAACCGGGGGTGTCCGCGGCCAGCCCGGTGAGGGTGGAGGTCACGACGACGGTGGTGCTCAGTTCGGGTACGGCCAGCTTGCGCACGGCGGCGTTCTGAAGGCCCATCCCGCCCGCGAGGAGTGCGATGAGAACGGCACGGGCCACCGTGCCGTTCTGACCCGCCAATCCGGCGACGGCCACCGCGGCTGCCACGAGAACGGCGTGTCCCGCGGTGGCCCGGACGAACACGTGCTGCGGGTCATCAGTGCGCAGGTGCAGCCGTCCGGCCGACCAGGCCCCCAGCACGAACGCGCCGAGGGCCAGCGTGGACGCCCAGGCCGAGAGACCGCCCGCGCCCGCCATGGCGAAGCCGAGGAAGACCACGTTCCCCGTCATGTTGGCGACGAAGACATGGCCGAGGCCCAGGTAGCTCACCGCGTCGACGATGCCGGTCACGACGGTGAGCAGAACGAGCAGAGCCGGCACGGCGCCGAAGCGGTTCATGCCGTGCGGGAACATGCGGTCGGAAACACGGAGCAGAAGCGCTCTCATACGGGCCTGCCTTGCATACGCCCATGGTGGGGGCGCGGTCTGCGCCCGTCCCGTAGGCGCCGCCGTGGGGCGGCACCGGACCGCATCGGGAGCCCGGCCCCGTCGCGCTCAGGTGCTGTGCACAGGCCGCCTCCTTCGGTCCCTCGTCACCTGCGCCTTCGGCCCCTCCTCTCACCTGCAGAAGCCCTGACGGCCCGCCCTTTCTCGGCTAGCCTGCTCGCTGTCCGGAAGGCGGGCATCGGGGGGCAGGCGTGCAGGAGTTGAGGCCGGACGACCCGCGGCAGGTCGGGCCGTACACGGTCACCGGAAGGCTCGGCTCCGGCGGCATGGGCGAGGTCTTCCTCGGTCGTTCGCGCAGCGGCAGGGCCGTGGCGATCAAGATCGTGCGCGCCGCGATCGCCGCCGACCCGGGGTTCCGCAGCCGCTTCCGGCAAGAGGTCGATGCCGCACGCAGGGTGGGCGGCTTCTGGACCGCACCGGTGGTCGACGCCGACCCGGACGCCGCCATGCCCTGGGTCGCCAGCCAGTACGTACCCGCTCCCGACCTCGGCGCCCTCGTCACCGGCAGCGGGGCGCTGGCGGAGCACGAGGTGCAGGAGCTGGGGACGGGGCTCGCGGAAGCCCTGCAGTCCATTCACCGGGCAGGGCTGGTGCACCGGGATCTGAAGCCGTCGAACGTCCTGGTCACCGACGACGGCCCGCGCGTCATCGACTTCGGCATCTCCAAGGCGCTGGAAGGCACCACCACGGGCCTGACCGGCACCGGCATGGTCATCGGGACGCCCCGCTTCATGTCCCCGGAACAGGCTTCCGGCGCCCCGGTCGGCACGGCGAGCGACGTCTTCTCGCTCGGCTCGGTACTGGTATTCGCCGCCACGGGCCGGGGCCCTTTCGGCGAGGGCACGGTCCCCGCGCTCCTCTATCGCGTCGTGCACGACGAACCGGACCTGACCGCGGTGCCGGAGCGGCTGCGGCAGGTACTGAGCATGTGCCTGGACAAGCACCCGGAACTGCGGCCGTCGGCCTCGCAGTTGCTCGATGTGCTGGCCGGCGGGAACGCCGGACACGACGGTGCCGCCCAGCCGAGCGGGGCGTCATGGGCAGCGGACGGCAGCCGCACCGGCCCCGTACCGCCACCTGGACCGACGGGTCGTGTCACGGTGGCGGACCCCGAGCCGGCGGTGGTGGAGCCGGAGGCGGAGGGCCCTCAGCCGGGACCGGGCGGAGGCGAGGACGCGAGGGCGCACGAAGAGGGTCGGCGGAACGAGTCGCGAGCCTTCGCATCGTCGGCCACGGACGACGGCTACCGCCTCGAGACCCGGTCCGCGAACGCGACCAAGGTGAGCGGCGGTTTCACGCTGTTCATGGCCCTGCTGTTTCTCGGGCCGATGACCGTTCTGGCGCTCCTCGTCGGGTTCCGGCTCCCAGTGACGGCAGCAATCACGGTGACGGCTGTGCTCTGCACGCTGCTGTCCATAGGCGCGGATGCGGCCTTCAGACGTACCCGGAAAGTGTCCGTCAGAGCAGAGCGCGACGGGCTGCACCTCACATCCGGACGAACGACCTGGCACAAGTCGTGGAGCGACCTGATCAGCGTCACCCTGGCGGTGACAAGCAGGAAGAGCCTGACCAGCCTGGGGCTCAAAGTCACTGTTCTCGGTGGTGCCGCCCAGAACACTCCGAAGGCCTTCGCCGTCCCGAAAACCGACGGGCGCAGGTTGCTCCTCCACCTGAACCTCCCCGAAGGACGGGTGACGGCCGTGCAGCTGGCCGCACTGCATTCCGCCATGCTGCGGCACGGCGGAGGCGTGTACGAACCTGATGCCGCCTTCGTCGCGGAGTTGAGCAGCGTGACAAACGGCTAGCGTCAGCCCAAGACGGCAACCATCATGGGAGCGCTCCCGAACCCCCGCAGCCACAGCCACAGCCACCGAAAGTGTTCCCGCGATGCAGAGTCAGACCAAGCGCCGTCTCACCGCCGCTCAACTCGACGCCCTCCTGAGGGAATCCGCCGGGACCGGATGCCGGCTCGAAGCCGAGTTGACGGACGGCTGGTTCAACACGGCGTACCGGGTCCTGCTCGACGACGGCCGCTCCGCCATCGTCAAACTGGCACCGCCCCCCGAAGTCCCCGTACTGCGCTACGAGCGCGGCATCATGGCCACCGAGGCCATGGTCTACCGCCGGGCCGGCGGGGACCCGGCCGGCATACCCATGCCGGAACTCCTCTTCGACGGCGCCGACTTCCTGGCCGTGTCCGTGCTGGACGGCACCCCTTGGGACAAGCTGTCCGACGCTCTGCCGGCCTCCGCACACTCCACCATGCGACACCAGCTGGGCCGGCTCACCGCACGTCTGCACTCACTCACGTCCGAGGACGGCCGCTTCGGCTACCCGGCACCTGAGGCAGGGCTCTCCGCGCCCGACTGGCGCAGCGCGTTCACCGCCATGGTCGAGGCCATCCTGGACGACGCCGCGCGCTGGCAGTCCCCGCTGGGGATCAGCGCGGCGGACGTACGGGTTCTGGTCGCGGAGGGAGGGGACGCGCTGGACGAGATCACCGAGCCCCGTCTGGTCCACTTCGACCTGTGGCCCGGCAACGTCTTCGTCGACGGCTCGGCACCCCGTGTCACCGGCATCATCGACCACGAACGTGCCTTCTGGGGCGACCCGGCCGCCGAGCTTGTCTCGCTCGCCTTCGGCGGCGAAACGGGCCCCGACAGCGAACTCGTCGCGGGCTACACCGAGGCAGGCGGCCGGTTCGGCTCCGGCCCGGCTTTCGAGCACCGCCTTGCCCTCTACCGGCTGTACCTGGGCCTGATCCTCGTCGTCGAGTGCGGACCGCGCGGCTACGACGCCGAGCACCTGGCCTTTTGCCGAGGGGCCCTGGACGGATGGGTGGACGAGTTGCGCAAGCTGGGATGAAGGCGCCCGCATCGGCTGACCGCTCGGCACCGGCATGGGCGGTGACGGCGAGGGCGGTGACTGCTGGGGCGGCGGCGATCAGTCCGGGTCACCGCCGCGCCGGCCCGGCAGGGCGGCCGCGGTGACGATCAGGTCGGCGCGATGACGGCTTCCGGCGATCAGGTCGGCATTGCGCTGGTCGGAGCCCAGCACCCACGCCACCGCTTCCTCGTGGCCCTTGCCGAACTGCTCATGCCGGGCGACCAGGCGCCGTACGCGCTCGTCCTCGTCGAGCTCGCAGTACCAGACCTCGTCCAACAGGGACCGGACACGCGCCCACGAGCCCTCGGTCAGCAGAAGGTAGTTGCCCTCGGTAACGATCAGCCGGGCGGTGCGCGGCACGGGGATGGCGCCCGCGATCGGCTGTTCCAGAACGCGCTCGAAACCCGGCGCGTAGACGATGTCGTCCTCCTCGTCGCCCAGGCGGCGCAGCAGCGCGGCGTAGCCCGCGGAGTCGAAGGTGTCGGGCGCGCCCTTGCGGTCGCGGCGGCCCAGGCGGTCCAGTTCGACGTCGGCGAGATGGAAGCCGTCCATCGGTACATGGGCGGCCCAGGGCGGTCCGTCGGCGTTGAGCCGCTGGACCAGCTGTTCGGCGAGCGTGGTCTTCCCGGCCCCAGGGCTGCCCGTGATGCCGAGGAGCGCGCGCCGGTCCGGCCGTACGAGGGACGCGGCACGGGTGACGAGGTCGTCGAGCGTCATCGCCGGGCGCCGCTCGCCGCGAGTGGGCACAGCCATTCGGGATCGTGCTCCTCGATGGTCATGGGTCGGTGTCCCGCCGCGCGCGTCGGCTGAGGACATCGGGCTCTGCCGAGGGTGCCGTGGTGCTCCATCCGGGTCAAGGTGCTCCATCCGCTCCGGGACCGTTCCTCGGTTCACCCGTTACACAAGTGCGGGCCGGGCTGGGCCGATGCCGCCCGGTGACGCACGGAATGTACAGAATCGTGGACGAGATGGCGGGTTGATCGTTGAGAACGGAAACCATGAACGCAGGAGCAGTCGAAGTGCGGGCCGCAGCCGGGGCCGGACCGGAGCACAGGACTGCCGGCCGCAGGCGCACCGTGACGGCGGCGACGGCGGTGGCCGTGTTGGGCCTCGCGGGGGTGGTCGGCTGTGGATGGCAGGCCTCCGGTTCGGACGGCCGGATCGGCGAGCGACTGACGGCGGGGGCGTCGAACTCCGCCTCGGGCGGGTCCTCTTCGTCCTCGTCGAGGAACTCGAGGAACTCGACGGACTCGACGAACTCACGGGACCTGGACTCTGCGCCGTTGGTCGCCCGCGACTCCGATGTGAAGGCGTGCTTCGACGGGAGATGCGAGATCGCGGTGTCCGAGCCCACGGAGATCCCCGTCGACAGCCGCTTCGGGATCGACCTGGTCTCCGTCACCCTGGTCACCCCCGACACCGTGTCCATGCGGGCGACCGGAAACGGCAACTCGTTGCAGACCACGAGCGGTGCCGGCGGCATCTGCATCCTCAACGGGCTCACCATCAGGGTGAAGTCGGTCCATGACGGTACGGCCGTTCTCGCCTTCTCCGCCACGGCCTAGGCCGGCCTAGCCCCAATGGCGGTGACTTAGGTTCTGTCCTGCCGGGTGATGGTGACGGTGACGGTGTCCGGTGCGGGTGGTGTCCCGTTGCGATGCTCGGCCCGTT
>NZ_JBSFWK010000058.1:0-53580 GCF_053594815.1 Streptomyces sp. NPDC002577
CCCTCGTGGCGGAGCCACGTGGGCGTTTCGGCAACGCGGCGAGCGTGCGTGCCAGGCGCCGCGAGGCAGGCGGGAATTTGACGACAGGGCCTAGGGGCTCCCGCGGGAGCGCGCGGCTTGTCAGCGCAGTCCGGTGGACCGCCGCAGCGCCGCCTGCACCAGCCGGTCCACGAGCTCCGGGTAGCTGATGCCGCTGGCCTGCCACATCTGCGGGTACATCGAGATGGGCGTGAAGCCGGGCATGGTGTTGATCTCGTTGATGACGAACTCCCCGTCCTCGGCGAGGAAGAAGTCCGCGCGGACGAGCCCCTCGCAGGAGGCCGCCTCGAACGCCTCGACCGCGAGCCGCTGCACCGTGGCGGTCTCCTCGGGCGTCAGCGGGGCGGGCACGATGCCGGGCGTGGAGTCGATGTACTTCGCCTCGAAGTCGTAGTACGCGTGCGCGTCGGGCGGCGGGATCTCGGCGGGGACGGAGGCCCGCGGGCCGTCCTCGAACTCCAGCACCCCGCACTCGATCTCGCGGCCGCGCACGGCGGCCTCCACGAGGATCTTCGGGTCGTGTCGCTGGGCCTCCGCGATCGCGTCGCCGAGGCCTGAGATGTCGTCGACCTTGGTGATGCCGATCGACGAGCCCGCGCGCGCGGGCTTCACGAACAGCGGCCATCCGTGCTCGCCGGCGAAGTCGACGATCTTCTTGCGGGCCGCGGACTCGTCGCGCTCCCACTCGCGCGGCCGGATCACCACGTACGGACCGACCTTGAGCCCGAACGAGGCGAACACCCGCTTCATGTACTCCTTGTCCTGGCCGACGGCCGAGGCGAGCACGCCCGAACCCACGTACGGGACGCCGGAGAGCTCGAGGAGGCCCTGGAGTGTGCCGTCCTCGCCGTACGGGCCGTGCAGCACCGGGAAGACGACATCGACCTCGCCGAGCGCCTTGGGTACCGAACCGGGCTCGCTGTAGACCACTTCGCGGTTCGAGGGGTCGACGGGGAGCACCACGCCGCCCTCGTGCGACTCGGCGAGCTCCTCGACGCTGGGCGTACGGCGGTCGGTGATCGCCATGCGCTCCGGTTCGTCGGCGGTGAGCGCCCAGCGGCCGTCCTGCGTGATGCCGATGGGCAGGACGTCGTACTTCGCACGGTCGATGGCGCGCAGTACGGCACCCGCGGTGACGACCGAGATGCCGTGTTCGGAGCTGCGGCCGCCGAACACGACGGCCACGCGCGGCTTGCGGGACTCCCCTCCGGGCGTGGAGGGAACCGGGCTCTGGGTGGAGTACTCGCTGCTCATATCGCGATGAGCGTACCTGTTGGTAGTCGGCGAGTCAGCGTCCGCCGACCGCTGTCGCTCAGCGTTGCCGCCGCCTGGCGCAGCGCTAGGTACGGCCGTCGGCGGAGCCTTGCGCTGCGCGCGGTCAGGGCGTCGCCACCGCCTCGCGCAGCACCGTGTTTCAGCGCCGCTCGGGCTTGGGGCTGCGCGACATCAGCTCCTTGACGGCCACCTTGGGCGGCTTTCCCTCGTGGACGATGCCGACCACCGTCTCCGTGATGGGCATGTCGACGCCGTGCCGGCGTGCCAGATCCAGCACGGACTCGCAGGACTTGACGCCCTCGGCGGTCTGCCTGGTGACCGCGATGGTCTCCTCCAGGGTCATGCCCTTGCCGAGGTTGGTGCCGAAGGTGTGGTTGCGGGAGAGCGGCGACGAGCAGGTCGCCACCAGGTCGCCCAGGCCCGCGAGTCCGGAGAAGGTCATGGGGTCGGCGCCCATCGCGAGGCCGAGTCGGGTGGTCTCGGCGAGTCCGCGGGTGATGAGCGAGCCCTTGGCGTTGTCGCCGAGGCCCATGCCGTCGGCGATGCCGACGGCGAGTCCGATCACGTTCTTGACGGCACCGCCGAGTTCGCAGCCGATGACGTCGGTGTTGGTGTACGGCCGGAAGTACGGCGTGTGGCAGGCGGCCTGCAGGCGCTGGGCGACCGATTCGTCGCTGCAGGCGACCACGGCGGCGGCGGGCTGGCGGGCGGCTATCTCACGGGCGAGGTTGGGCCCGGTGACGACGGCGATCCGCTCGGCGCCCACCTTCGTGACGTCCTCGACGACCTCGCTCATCCGCATCGCGGAGCCCAGTTCCACCCCCTTCATCAGGGAGACGAGGACGGTGCCGGGGGCCAGCAGGGGCGCCCATTCGGCGAGGTTCCCGCGGAGAGTCTGCGAGGGCACGGCGAGCACCGTGAAGTCGGCGCCGGCCGCGGCCTCGGCCGGGTCGGTGGTGGCCCGGAGGTTGCCGGGGAGTTCGACAC
Organism: Streptomyces sp. NPDC002577; assembly: GCF_053594815.1. NCBI lineage: Bacteria > Bacillati > Actinomycetota > Actinomycetes > Kitasatosporales > Streptomycetaceae > Streptomyces > Streptomyces sp. NPDC002577. The sequence goes on from NZ_JBSFWK010000058.1 coordinate 2,302, forward strand.
CGGGCAGATAGTCCGGGTTGGTGCGTGTGGAGTTGACCGCGTCCGCGAGTTCGGGGCGCCGCCCCCACAGGGTGACGTCGCACCCGGCGTCGGCGAGCACCATGCCGAAGGCCGTGCCCCAGGAGCCGGTCCCGAAGACGGCTGCCTTGAGGGGGTTCGTCACTTGCCGTCCTCCGCATCGCCGTTGCCGCTCGCGCTCGCGGTCCTGCTCTCGCCGCCCTCGTCGGCGGATTCGCCGGTGGCCTGGCTCGGGACCTCGCCTCGTGCGGCGGCCGCGGCCCTGCGCCGCTGCTCGATCCGTACGCTGCGCGGGTCGTAGGGCGTCGCGGGGGCCTTCTCGCCGCGCAGCTCCTCGAGCTGGGCGGTGATCGCGGCCATGATGACCTCGGTGGCCTCCTTGAGGACCTCGGGGGTCATCTCCTTGTCGTAGAAGCGCGAGAGGTCGACCGGCGGTCCGGCGAGCACCTGGTGGGTCTTGCGGGGCAGCAGGTCCGGCTTCTTGGCGTACGGCGGAAGCACCAGATTGGCGCCCCACTGGGCGACGGGGACGACGGGGCACTTCGTCTTCAGGGCGACGCGGGCGGCACCGGTCTTGCCGGTCATCGGCCACAGGTCGGGGTCCCGGGTGAGGGTGCCCTCGGGGTAGAAGGCGACGCACTCGCCCCGTTCGACGGCGTCGATGGCGGCCCGGAAGGCGCTGAGCGCGTCCGTGCTCTCGCGGTAGACGGGGATCTGCCCGGTGCCGCGCATCATGGCGCCCACGAAGCCCTTTTTGAAAAGGCCGTGCTTGGCCAGGAATCGCGGAACACGACCCGTGTTGTACTGGAAATGGGCATACGCGAACGGGTCCACATGGGAATTGTGGTTCACCGCCGTGATAAATCCGCCCTCGGCCGGAATATTCTCCATTCCGCGCCAGTCCCGCTTGATCAGAACCACCAGTGGCGGTTTGCAGATTACCGCTGCCAGGCGGTACCAGAAGCCGATTCTGCGGCGGGACACTCGGACACCTTCCTCTCGGACCTGGTCGGCCGCACAAGTGTCGCTCCAGGCCGCCGGTCTGTCGAGAACACCGTACGCCCAGCATCGCCCGCGTCCGCCGGGGTATGGCATACGTCATCTCCGTGCCGCCGTCGCCTCCGTTCCGCCGCCGTCGCGCGCCGTTCCCGTCCGCCCACCCTCTCGCCGGATACCGATCCGCTGTTCTCCTCCTGCCGGACCGGTGCACCACCCTCATCCCTCGGCGCGGCCGTCACCGCGCCACAGGCCACAATGAGCCCGGAACGAAGGGACGGAACGCTGGTGCAGTGGACCCTGGTGATACCGCTGAAACCCCTGGCGCTGGCCAAGAGCAGGCTCTCGGGCGCGGCCGGCGAGGGCCTGCGGCCGTCCCTCGCCCTCGCCTTCGCCCAGGACACCGTGGCCGCGGCAGTCACCTCTCCCGCGGTGCTGGATGTGGTGGTCGTCACGGACGACGGCCTCGCCGGGCAGGAGCTCGCGGAGCTCGGCGCCCGCATCGTGCCGGACGCTCCCGGTGCAGGCCTCAACGCAGCCCTGGCACACGGAGCCGCGGCGGCGCGCGCCGCCCGCGCATGCGCCCCCGTCGCCGCTCTCAACGCGGACCTCCCCGCGCTGCGCAGCACGGAACTGACCCGGGTCCTGGCGGCCGCCGCACTGTTTCCCCGGGCTTTTCTCCCGGATGCGGCAGGCATCGGCACCACATTGCTGTCGGCACTTCCCGGCACCGAATTGCACCCCGCATTCGGCGGCGAATCCCGCGCCCGGCATGCGGCGTCCGGGGCCGTGGAACTGGGTCTCGGCGGCGTCGATTCGGTGCGCCGGGACGTGGACACCGGCGATGATCTGCGGGCCGCGCTGGCGCTCGGCGTGGGCCCGCGCACAGCCGCGGCCGCAGCCCGGCTGCTGATCGCGGACTGAGCCGGCCCGCGATCGCCCTGTCCCAAGTCGCCTACGCTTCTTTCATGCAGGCGACCTCGTACACGTACGACCCCGAAACGCGCAGCGGCAGTGTGCTGCTGGACGACGGCACCCCGGTGCCCTTCGACGCACCGGCGTTCGACGCGGGCGGCCTCCGGCTGCTGCGGCCGGGACAGCGCGTACGGATCGAGGTGGACGGAGAGGGCGAGGCCCGCCGCATCACACTGATCACACTGGCCACACTCTGACCAGAACACACCGCGGGCCGGGCTCCCTCGGGGAGCTCGGCCCGGTGCGTGGTGCGTGAATACTCAAGTCCCGTCAGCGAGCAGTCGCCTTCTTGGCGGTGGTCTTGCGCGCCGTGGACTTCTTGGCCGGCGCCTTCTTGGCAGGCGCGGTCTTCTTGGCCGCCGCCTTCTTGGCGGTGGTCTTCTTCGCGGTGGTCTTCTTCGCCGCGGCCTTGGCGGGCGCGGCCTTCTTCGCGGTGGTCTTCTTCGCCGCGGCCTTGGCCGGCGCGGCCTTCTTCGCAGGCGTGACCTTCTTCGCCGTGACCTTGCGCGCCGTCGTCTTCTTGGCGGCGGCCTTCTTGGTCGCGGCCTTCTTCGCGGCCGCTCCGACCTGGAGGCTGCCCTTGGGAGCCTTCTTGACGGCCACCTCGCCACCGCGGGGCAGCTTCTTCGTGCCGCTCACCAGGTCCTTGAACCCCTGCCCCGCACGGAAGCGCGGAACGGAGGTCTTCTTGACCCGCACCCGCTCACCGGTCTGCGGGTTGCGGGCGTACCGGGCCGGCCGGTCGACCTTCTCGAACGAGCCGAAGCCGGTGACAGAAATCCGCTCACCGCCGACGACAGCACGGACGATGGCGTCGAGTACCGCGTCGACGGCGTCGGCGGCCTGCTGACGCCCGCCGACCTTGTCGGCAATCGCTTCTACGAGCTGCGCCTTGTTCACGTCTTCCCCTTCGGAGACATCGCCGGAACGAAAGTGTTCAAGCTTTTTCGCACGTTAGGCAGATATATACCGCAAATCAAACACGAAACGGGCTAATCACCCTTGTGCCGCAACGAACTCGGCGTCGTGGAGTTGGGGCTTGATGCTCAGCCGTCTTCGGGGAATCGACCCGCGTCGAGGTCCGCCGTCAATCGCTCCAGACGCCTTGCCGCATCGGCGAGATCGTGCTTGGCCGCGGCCGTAATGACCAGCAGCTTCCGGGTCAGCGCCATCCGTACGCCCTCCGGGACTTGCAGTGCGCGCACCCTTGCGTGCGCTTCCTTCAGCCGGGTCGCGACCGCCTCGTAGAGCTCGAGTTGGCTGTCACGATCCATGCACCGATTGTGCCATCTGGGGCGAGTTGTCGCCTCCGCAGGGGGCAACTACCCTGCCGAGCCCCCTTTCCGGCACCTCCTCACAAGCACCGCCTTTCCCGTGGAAGCGGTCCCTACTCCCCCTTTCTCCACGGGAGTTGACGCCATCCGCACGGTCCCCCGCAGGCCCCGGCGGACTCCGCAGAACCCGCGAAACGCGCATACAGATGTACCCCCAACCGTGAACGGTCGGGGGTACATCGGGGGGCCTGCGGGGGGGCCGGAAGGGGTCCCGGCCGGGGGTAACCGGCCGGTACGGGCCTCGGCCCGGGTGGGTCTCAGACCTGGAGGGTCCGCGGCTTGTAAGAGGGACGCTTCGCCTCGTACGCCGCGATGTCGTCCTCGTTCTGCAGCGTGATGCTGATGTCGTCGAGGCCGTTCAGCAGCCGCCAGCGGGAATTCTCGTCCAGCTCGAAGGCGGCGGTGATGCCCTCGGCGCGCACCTCGCGGGCCTCGAGGTCGACAGTGATCTCCGCCTGCGGGTCCTGCTCGGTCAGCTCCCACAGGGCGTCCACGATCTTCTGCTCCAGAACCACCGTGAGCAGGCCGTTCTTGAGCGAATTGCCGCGGAAGATGTCGGCGAAACGCGAGGAGATGACGGCCTTGAAGCCGTAGTTCTGCAGGGCCCAGACGGCGTGCTCGCGCGAGGATCCGGTACCGAAGTCGGGGCCGGCGACCAGCACCGTGGCGCCCTGCCGCTCGGGGCGGTTCAGCACGAACTCGGAGTCCTTGCGCCAGGCCTCGAAGAGCCCGTCCTCGAACCCGTCCCGGGTGACCTTCTTCAGCCAGTGGGCGGGGATGATCTGGTCGGTGTCGACGTTGCTGCGGCGCAGCGGGACGGCCCGGCCGGTGTGCGTGGTGAAAGCTTCCATGACAGATCAGACTCCGGCGGTGGCGGGGGCGTCGGACAGGTCGGCGGGCGAGGCCAGGTGGCCGGTGACCGCGGTGGCGGCGGCGACCTGGGGCGAGACCAGGTGCGTACGCCCGCCCTTGCCCTGCCGGCCCTCGAAGTTGCGGTTGGAGGTGGACGCGGAGCGCTCACCCGGCGCGAGTTGGTCGGGGTTCATGCCCAGGCACATCGAGCAGCCCGCGTGCCGCCATTCGGCGCCGGCCTCCTTGAAGACCACGTCCAGGCCCTCGGAGACGGCCTGCAGACCGACCCGCGCGGAGCCCGGGACGACCAGCATCCGTACGCCGTCGGCGACTTTGCGGCCCCGCAGGATGTCGGCGGCCGAGCGCAGGTCCTCGATACGGCCGTTGGTGCACGAGCCTACGAAGACGGTGTCCACCTTGATGTCGCGCAGCGCCTGTCCGGCGGTCAACCCCATGTACTCCAGGGCCTTTTCGGCCGCCAGGCGCTCCGAAGCATCCTCGTACGAAGCAGGGTCGGGGACGCTCGCCGACAGGGGCGCACCCTGACCGGGATTGGTACCCCAGGTGACGAACGGCGACAGAGAGTCGGCGTCGATGAAGACCTCGGCATCGAAGACCGCGTCGTCGTCCGTCTTCAGCGTCTTCCAGTACGCCACGGCGGCGTCCCAGTCCTCGCCCTGCGGGGCGTGGACGCGGCCCTTGAGGTACTCGAAGGTGGTCTCGTCGGGCGCGATCATGCCCGCGCGGGCGCCGGCCTCGATCGACATGTTGCAGATGGTCATCCGGGCCTCCATCGAGAGCTTCTCGATGGCGGAGCCGCGGTACTCCAGGATGTAGCCCTGGCCGCCGCCCGTACCGATCTTGGCGATGATCGCCAGGATCAGGTCCTTGGCGGTCACGCCCTCGGGCAGCTCGCCCTCGACCGTGATCGCCATGGTCTTCGGGCGGGCCAGCGGCAGCGTCTGGGTGGCCAGCACGTGCTCGACCTGCGAGGTGCCGATACCGAACGCCAGACCGCCGAAGGCGCCGTGCGTCGAGGTGTGCGAGTCGCCACAGACGACGGTCATGCCGGGCTGGGTCAGACCCAGCTGCGGGCCGACCACGTGGACGACGCCCTGCTCGACGTCGCCGAGCGGGTGCAGCCGGACGCCGAACTCGGCGCAGTTCTTGCGCAGCGTCTCCAGCTGAGCGCGCGAGACCGGGTCCGCGATCGGCTTGTCGATGTCGAGGGTCGGGGTGTTGTGATCCTCGGTGGCGATGGTCAGGTCGAGCCTGCGCACCTGGCGACCGCTCTTGCGCAGGCCGTCGAAGGCCTGGGGGCTGGTCACCTCGTGCAGCAGGTGCAGATCGATGAAGAGGAGGTCGGGCTCGCCCTCGGCGCGCCGGACGACATGGTCGTCCCAGACCTTCTCCGCGAGTGTCCTACCCATCGCTTTCCCTCCGGCCGGCGTTTCTGCCCGGCCCAACTAGAGATGTGAGCGCCTCCGCCCTTACCGCTCGGGCTGACGTCGGCCATGGGGCCCGTCGGTGACCGGGCCGCTGCCCCTCCAGAGTCGCAAGTTCCTCGGAAAATTGAACTTGCGTTTCACAGAGTGAGACGCGAATATCGTTGCATGGACAACTCTAGCGGCGTCGGCGTTCTCGACAAGGCTGCTCTTGTTTTGAGCGCCCTGGAGTCCGGTCCGGCCACCCTCGCCGGGCTGGTCGCGGCGACAGGGCTCGCACGACCCACGGCCCACCGGCTGGCCGTGGCACTGGAACACCACCGGATGGTGGCGAGGGACATGCAGGGCAGGTTCATCCTCGGCCCGCGGCTGGCCGAGCTGGCCGCCGCGGCGGGCGAGGACCGCCTCCTTGCGACGGCGGGACCGGTACTGACACACCTCCGTGACGTGACGGGCGAGAGCGCGCAGCTCTACCGTCGCCAGGGCGACATGCGTATCTGCGTCGCCGCCGCGGAGCGCCTCTCGGGCCTCAGGGACACGGTCCCGGTCGGCTCGACCATGACGATGAAGGCCGGCTCGTCGGCCCAGATCCTGATGGCCTGGGAGGAGCCGGAGCGCCTGCACCGCGGCCTCCAGGGCGCCCGCTTCACGGCCACGGCCCTCTCGGGCGTACGCCGCCGGGGCTGGGCCCAGTCGATCGGCGAGCGCGAGCCGGGCGTGGCCTCGGTGTCGGCGCCCGTCCGCGGGCCGTCCAACCGCGTGGTCGCCGCCGTCTCGGTATCCGGACCGATCGAGCGCCTGACCCGCCACCCGGGCCGTATGCACGCCCAGGCGGTCATCGATGCGGCCGGTCGTCTTTCCGAGGCCCTGCGCCGCTCCGGCTGACCCTGCACCAACACCAGTAACACCCGTCTCACCCGCACAGATCGACGGGCCGCCTCAGCGCCGCGGCAGCCCGCGATCACCACGCCGGAACCCGTCACCCCTCGCCCGCCGCCACCAAGTCGCCCGGCCGCCAAGGGATGCGGGACAGTACGGGATGCCGAAGGCCGTGAACGCCGATGGGCCCTCCGCCGAAGCGGAGGGCCCATCGCCCTGTGTACCCCCGACCGGATTCGAACCGGCGCTACCGCCTTGAGAGGGCGGCGTGCTAGGCCGCTACACAACGGGGGCGTGGACTCTGCGTTTCCGCAGGCCCGAGCTGGTCTACCTGGACTCGAACCAAGACTAACTGAACCAGAATCAGTCGTGCTGCCAATTACACCATAGACCAATGTGGTTTAGACCAGTCAGTACCCCCGACCGGATTCGAACCGGCGCTACCGCCTTGAGAGGGCGGCGTGCTAGGCCGCTACACAACGGGGGCTTTTGGCGATCCCACCCGACTCCCACCGGGTGATGTCACCACTTGACCAACGGGAGCGACCCGGCTGGTCAAGCGGGATGGATCAGTACCCCCGACCGGATTCGAACCGGCGCTACTGCCTTGAGAGGGCAGCGTGCTAGGCCGCTACACAACGGGGGCTTTGCAGAAGGAATCTCAGCGAGAGTGCGGAGACGGGCTCTGCGAGCTGGGGTACCAGGACTCGAACCTAGACTAACTGAACCAGAATCAGTCGTGCTGCCAATTACACCATACCCCACCAAAATTCAACCCCCGCCCGGGGGGTTCATTCGGTGTGCGCTTCCCGGCCGGCCTCTCGGCCCGCTCGGGCGGCGCAGGAAGAACATTACCCGAAGGTGGACGGCGCTCCAAAACGGGTATCGGCCAGCAGTGCGGGGAGCTCCGCCAGGCTCGTGATCCGGTGGACTCCGGCGGGCACCGGCAGGTCGACGCCGGTCCGGTCGAGCCAGATGCCGAGCAGTCCGGCGTCGCGGGCGCCCCGGGCGTCGATCTCCGGCTGATCCCCGACATAGGCGATCTCCTCCGGCTCCAGCGCGAGTGTCGCGCACGCGGCGTGGAAGGCCTCCGCGGCCGGCTTGGAGACGCCGAGCTCCACGGCGCAGAGCAGGGCCTCGAAGCGATCGCGCACGCCGAGGACGCGGAGCTTGCGTTCCTGGTGGGCGGTGGCGGAGTTGGACAGCACGGCGTGCCGGTAGCGGCCGGCGAGGGCGTCCAGAGCGGGCAGGGTGTCGGGGAAGAGCGACCAGGCGGCCTCGTAGTGGGCCAGGTAGCGCTCGAACCAGGCGTCCGCCTCCGCGTCGTCCAGGTCCGCCTCGAAGAAGTCCCGGACGCGGTCGCGGCGCTGGGTGGGGAAGTCGACCTCGCCCGCGCCGAACCGCGCCCAGTGGCGTTCGGTGATCTGCTTCCACAGGCCGAGGGCGCGCTCCGCCGTTCCGTACCGGGCCAGCGCGCCCTCGGCAAGCAGGTGTGCGTGCATGCCGGCGGTGTCCGCGCCCGCGTAGTCGAAGATCGTGTCGTCGATGTCCCAGAGCACGGCTTTGACGGGGGTCGACCCGGCGTTGATCGGCATGAGACGACCGTACCCATGCGAGGCCCCCCGTCACGCCCGGCCGTGCGCCTCCTGAGAGCGTCGGGACAGCGAGTCGATGACCACGGCCACGAGCAGGACGCCGCCCGTGATCATGAACTGGACCGCGGCCGGGACGCCCATGAGCGCCATGGCGGAGGCGATCGACTGGATGACCAGCATGCCGAGCAGCGCGGACCAGGTCGTGCCGCGTCCGCCGAAGAGGCTGGTGCCACCGATGACGGCCGCAGCGATGGCGTTCATCAGCAGGATGCCGGAACCCGATGTCTGGCTCGCCGAGGTGATCCGGGAGGCCAGGAACAGGCCGCCGATCGCGGCCATCGTCCCCGACACCATGAACACCGAGATCCGTACGCCCACGACGCTGATGCCGGCTCGGCGGGCCGCCTCGACGCCGCCGCCGAGCGCGAACACCTGTCGCCCGTACCGCGTCCGGCGCAGGAGGTAGTCCAGACCGACGACGACGAGGAGGAAGATCAGGAGGGCGAGCGGCAGGCCCTGGAACTGGTTGAGGACGTAGGCCGCGGCGAGGGCGATCACCGCCAGGACGCCGGTGCGGAAGCCGAGCTGGCCGAGCGAGCGGGACGCCATTCCGCCGGCCCTGCGGCGCCGGTTTTCGCGGTAGGAGGCGAGGAAGAACGCGGCCGTGCCGAGCACCACCAGGCCGTATGCGACGGCCGCGTCGGCGAAGTAGAAGCTGGTCAGCTCGGCGACCAGGCCCTCGTCGTCGAGGCTGATGGTGCCGCTCTCGCCGAGGACGTAGAGCATCAGCCCGTTCCAGCCCAGCAGTCCCGCGAGGGTGACGACGAACGAGGGCACACCGATCTTGGCGAAGAAGAACCCGGCGATGGCTCCGGCCGCCGCGCCGGAGGCCACCGCGACGATGAGGGCGAGCCACTCGGGCATGCCACGGTGCACGTTGAGTACGGCGAACAGGGCCGCGGCGAGACCGCTGACCGAGCCGACCGACAGGTCGATCTCGCCGATCAGCAGCACGAACACGATGCCGACCGCGATCAGGCCGGTGCCGACGATGTCCACGCTGAGGTTGGACAGGTTGCGGGGTGAGAGGAAGTTCTCGTTCAGGCTCTGGAAGATGATCCAGATCAGTACGAGTCCGAGCACGACGGGGAGCGACCCCAGTTCTCCGTCGCGGAGCCTGCGCCTGAAGTCGCCGACGACGCGCCGGACGTCCTCTCGGCGCACGAGCGGGCGCCGGGCCCCGGCGGCGGGCTTCGGGGCCTCGGCGCCGTCGACCGCCCTGCCGGGCTCGGCGTTCCGGAATGTCTCTCTCCGCATCACAGCCATGCCTCCCCCGCGCGCCCGGGACGGACCTTCCCGGCGTTGTCCGTGGCACCGGTGATCGAGGAGATGACCTGTTCCTGGGATGTGGTGTTCACGTCGAAGAAGCCGTTGTTGCGGCCGAGGCGCAGCACCGCGACCCGGTCGGCGACGGCCTTGACGTCGCCCATGTTGTGGCTGATGAGGAGGACGCCGAGCCCGCGGTCGCGCAGCTGGTCGATGAGGTCGAGGACCTGCGATGTCTGTTCGATGCCGAGGGCGGCCGTGGGCTCGTCGAGGAGCAGGAGCTTGGGTACGCCGAGCAGCGAGCGGGAGATCGCGACGGCCTGACGCTGGCCTCCGGAGAGCGAGGCGACGGGAAGCCGGAGACTGTGGATCCTGATCGACAGGGTGTGCAGCAGCTCGCCGGCGCGGCGCTCCATCTCCACCTCGTCGAGCACTCCGACCCGGTGGATCTCGCGTCCGAGGAAGAGGTTGCCGACGACGTCGAGGTTGTCGCACAGCGCGAGGTCCTGGTACACGGTCGCGATGCCGAGTTCCTGGGCGTCGTGGGGACGCCTGACCTGGACCACCCGGCCCTGCCACTCGATGATGCCCTGGTCGGCGGGGCTGACGCCCGCGATGACCTTGACGAGCGTCGACTTGCCTGCGCCGTTGTCGCCCACCAGGGCGATGACCTCACCGCCGTGGATCTCCAGTTCGACGTCGCTGAGCGCCTGGATGGCACCGAAGCGCTTGGTGACGCCGCGCAATGCCAGCAGGGGTGGAGCCGGCACGGAAACCATCTCCTTCTTCCGGGCCCGGCACCGCGGAGGCCGGTCCTATGCGGTCAGTCCGGCCCCGTCGCAGGCGGCCTTGAACTTCGGGGTGCAGATCTGGTCGATCGTGTAGACACCGTCCTTGACCACGGTGTCCTTGATGTTGTCGACGGTCAGGGAGACCGGGGTGAGCAGGACGGCTGGAACCTCGTGCGCGCTGGGGCTGCTGACCGTGTGCCGGGCGATGCCGTCGAGACTTTCGCCACGGGCCAGCGCGACAGCCATCTCGGCACCGGCGGCGGCCTCGGGCCCGAACGGCTTGTAGACGCTCATGTACTGGTCTCCGACGACGATGCGCTGCACGCCCCCGAGTTCCGCGTCCTGACCGGTCACCGGCGGCTGGGGGCTGATCTTGTCGGCCTTCAGGGCGGAGACGACGCCGGCGGCGAGGCCGTCGTTGGCGGCGTAGACGCCGTCGATGTTGCCGGCACCGAGGCTGGCAATGGCCCCGGCCATGTTGGTGTTGGCGTCCTCGGACCGCCAACCGGGAGTGTCGTACATCTTGGCGATCTCCACCCGGCCCTGGAGCACGGACATCGCGCCCTTCTTGAACGCGGCCGCGTTGGGGTCGGTCGGGTCGCCGTTCATCATGACGATCCGGCCGCCGTTCGCCTTGTCGCCCATCGCGTCGAGGAGTGCGCGGCCCTGGAGCCTGCCGACCTCGGCGCCGTCGAAGGAGACGTATCCCGAGATCGGGCCCTCGGCGAGGCGGTCGTAGGCGACGACCTTGACGTGCGCGGCGTCCGCCTTCTGCACGGCGGGGTGCAGCGCCTTGGCGTCGACGGCGGCGAGGACCAGCACGTCGACATCCTTGATGATCATGGAGTCGACCTGCTGCTGCTGGGTGGCCACATCGCCCTTGGCGTTGGCGTGCTCCACCGTGCACTCGGCGCAGAGTTCCCTGATCTTCTTCTCCAGCAGCGGTCTGTCGTCCGTCTCCCAGCGGGCGGTCGTGGCGTCCGGCAGCAGCAGGCCGATCTTCGGGGCCCGGTGCGACCCGTCGGCGGAACCGCCGTCGCCGTCTCCGCAGGCGGCAAGGGCCACGGCCATCGACAGGCAGGCGATGGCGGCGGCGGCTTCCCGCACGTAGGTCTTCATGAAAGAGACCTCCTTGTCCTCCGGGAGACGGCTCCTCCGGTAGACGGCGCGCTCAGGGTCCTCGGGACGGCCGCAGGCCGAGGGGTTCCCCAGCCGGTCCGTCGTCCGCGCACGGGTCCGCGCCCGGCGCCAGAACGATCTCGCTCCACACCTGCTTGCCGCCGCTGACCGGCACCGACCCCCAGCACGCGGACATCGCCTCGACGAGGAGCAGTCCGCGACCGCCGGTCGCCTCCCAGTCCACGATCACCGGCTTGGCCGGCGCGCGCGGGGACGTGTCGCTGACGGCGACCCGCAGCCGGTCCCCGGCGAGCGTGAGGTCGAGACGCACCGCGCCGTGGGTGTGCACCAGCGCGTTGGTGACCAGTTCGGAGACGACCAGCAGCACTACGTCGGCCTCCTCGGCGAGGTGCCAGGAGCGCATGGTGCGGGCGGTGAACCGCCGTGCGTGCATGACGGCGTCGGGGAGCCGCCATACGGTCCAGCCGACCCGGATCGGGCGGACCTTCAGGCCGTCGTAGCGCATCAGCAGCAGCGCCACGTCGTCCTCTCGCCGGCTGCGGTCGCCGAGGAGTTCGTCGGCCACCCGCCCGACGTCGGAGGGGTCGGTGGTGGAGAGCACCTGGTGCATCCGGAGCAGGCCCTCGTCCAGCGGCAGGCTCGAGGACTCGACCAGGCCGTCCGTCGCCAGGACGAGGAGCGTGCCCGGGGTCAGTCCGGCCGCGGTCATGGGGTACTCGGCGTCGGCGAGCACGCCCAGCGGGAGTCCGCCCTCGACGGCCATCTCCTCGGTGCTGCCGTCCGGGTTGCGCAGCAGCGGCGGCAGATGGCCCGCCCGGACGAACCAGGCGTTGCCCTCCTCGATGTCCAGGTCGACGTAGCAGCAGGTGGCGAACAGATCGGTCTCCATGCCGACGAGCAGCCGGTTGGCGTGCGAGACGACGACGTCGGGCGGGTGGCCCTCGACGGCGTAGGCCCTGATCGCCGTGCGGATCTGGCCCATGATCGTCGCGGCGGCGGCGCTGTGTCCCTGCACGTCCCCGATGACCAGTGCCACATGGCGGTCGGAGAGCGATATGACGTCGTACCAGTCGCCGCCCACCTGCAGCCCCCTCCTGGCGGGCAGATAGCGGGCGACGGCGACCCCGCCGGGCAGCTCCGGGAGCCTGCGGGGCAGCAGGCTGCGCTGGAGCGTCGTGGCGAGCTCCTGCTCGGCGTCGTACGTCTGCGCGCGCATCAGAGCCTGTCCGACCAGCCCCGCGGTGGCGGTGAGCAGGGACCGCTGCTCGGGGACGAACTCGTGCGGCTCGTCCCAGCCGACCAGGCAGACGCCGGCGACCCGGCCCTCGGCCATGAGGGGCAGTACGGCGAGTCCGCCGGGGCCGACGCCCGCGAGGCCCGGTTCGATTTCGGCGCCCGCGGGCCAGAGGCTGGTACGGCCGTCTCGCAGTGCGGTCTGCAGCGTGGGCAGGGCCTGCAGCGGTGCGTCGGGCCACTCGGAACGCCATTCGGAACGCCAGATGTCGGGCCAGGCGCGGGGCTCCGGCGGGTCGAGGACGGTGACCACCAGTCGGTCGGCCTCGAGCCCGGCGAGTGCCACCCGGTCGGCTCCCAGCGGCTCGCGCAGGGCGACGGTCACCACGCGACTGACGTCCCGGACGGACATCGCGTCGGCGAGCGAGGCGGCCAGGCGCTGCACCCGGGAGACCTCGTCGGCGACGGGACGCAGCGAGGCGGCGTCGGCCACGACGCCCAGGATCTGCTCCGGCACCCGGCCCGGCCCCCGGTCGCCGCCGGCCGGGACCCGGCAGCTCAGCCGCAGCCAGCGCAGTTCGCCGCTGGGGCGGCGGATGCGGAAGTCCAGTTCCCGGCCGCCGGCGGCCTGCCGCGGCTCGACGACGGACATGAGCGCGGGCAGGTCCTCCGGGACGGTCTGCTCGAGCAGGGTCTCCACCCTGCCGTCGAAGTCGTCGGGGGCGACGCCGACCAACTCCAGGACGCGTGCGTCCGCGTCGATGCGGCCCGAGGCCGGCACCAGGGTGAACGAGCCGACGCCCAGTCGGTCCAGGGCGGGGCCCAGCAGCGGCCGCCGTGTGACAGGGCTGCCGGCCGGGGTGCCGCCCGGGCCTTGCCCGCCGGTGTCCGTGACGCTCGGGTCCGCTCGCTCCGGGCCTCCGCGGCCCGGGCCCCCGCCCTCGGGGTCTTCGCCGCCAGGAGCCCGGCCACCCGGGCCCTGCCCTGACATGCCCTGTCGGCCCGAGCCCCGATCGATCGATTCCACGGCCGCGGCGAGACCGGCGGCGATCTCCTCGGCGTACAGCTCCAGGAAGTTGCGCTGCTCGGGGGCGAAGCCGTCCGCCGCGTCGCCGACGACGAGCAGACAGCCGAGCCGTCTGCCGTTCGTCGCCAGGGGCAGCACGCCCAGTGATGCGCCGGACGGAGCCGCCTGCGTCTCCGAGATCCCCGAGCCGTTCTCCGGCTCGCGGTACGTGTCGAGTTCGGCGGCGTCCCACCACATGGGGCGGCCCGAGCGGAAGGCCTCGGCGGCGGGAGAGCGACCGGAGAGGGCGTAACTCTCGGGCGGGCCGTACCGACCCGGGGTGCTCGCGCCGCCCCCGCTCCTTTCGGCGAGGTCGAGCAGCCGCAGCCTGTCGTCCTTGCCGGCCAGTGCGTAGACAGCGCTCAGCAGGACCCCGGCGAAGACCAGGACCTGGTCCTTCATGCCCGGCTGCGACTCCGGAGGGCGCGGGCCGTCCTGGACCGCCCCGGCCAGGTCCGCCCTCGGCCTGGGGAGCCCGGCACCGGCACCGCCGTCATCGCGCATGTCGTCACCCGACCTCCCCTCCACACCCAGCGCACTGGCAGGCAGAGGCCCGGAAGAAAGCAGACGGGCGTGATGCAGGCTTCGGACGGAGCCATGCCTGAATCCCGCCGCCTCGAGGCAAGGCGCCCACACCATCAGAATGGCACCCAGCGGAGCGGGCTGCGAGGGCTGGCGGGGGCCTGGGCCGGGTCTCTGCCCGGCCCAGGCCCCCGCCTGTCGGCGCGCCCTCAGCGCCTACAACGGTGCTGCGCTACGCGGTGAGCTTCTCCAGAGCCCGGTCCACGCGTGCCAGGGTCTTCTCGCGGCCCAGTACCTCGAGCGACTCGAAGAGGGGGAGGCCCACCGTGCGGCCCGTGACGGCGACGCGCACCGGGGCCTGGGCCTTGCCGAGCTTCAGGCCGTGCTCCTCGCCGGCGGCGAGGACGGCGTCCTTGAGGGCCTCGGCGTTCCAGTCGGCGGCGGCCAGCTTCTCGCGGGCCGTCTTCAGGAGCGCGTCGGAGCCGTCCTTCATCGCCTTGGTCCAGGACGCCTCGTCCCGGGCCGGCTCCGGCAGGAAGAGGAAGTCGACGTTCTGCGTGATGTCCGACAGGACGGTCAGGCGTGTCTGGGCGTGCGGCGCGATGGCCTCCCACTTGGCCTGGTCGAAGTCCTCCGGCGCCCAGGGCGCGTGCGGGGCCTTCAGCCACGGGCCGCAGGCCTCGATGAAGGACTTCGGGTCCAGCAGCCGGATGTGGTCGGCGTTGATCGACTCGGCCTTCTTCAGGTCGAAGCGGGCCGGGTTCGGGTTCACGTCCGCGACGTCGAAGGCCGCCACCATCTCGTCCAGCGAGAAGATGTCGCGGTCGGCGGCGAGGGACCAGCCCAGCAGGGACAGGTAGTTGAGCAGGCCCTCGGGCAGGAAACCGCGCTCGCGGTAGAGGTTCAGGGACGACTGCGGGTCGCGCTTGGAGAGCTTCTTGTTGCCCTCGCCCATCACGTACGGCAGGTGGCCGAAGGACGGGATCTCCTTGGCGATGCCCAGCTCGATCAGCGCCTTGTAGAGGGCGATCTGGCGGGGTGTGGAGGAGAGCAGGTCCTCGCCGCGCAGGACGTGGGTGATCTCCATCAGGGCGTCGTCGACCGGGTTGACCAGCGTGTACAGCGGTGCGCCGTTGGCGCGGACGATGCCGTAGTCCGGAACGTTCTCCGGGGTGAAGGTCAGCTCGCCGCGGACCAGGTCCGTGAAGGTGATCGGCTCGTCGGGCATACGGAAGCGCACGATCGGCTCCCGGCCCTCGGCCCGGTACGCCTCGGCCTGCTCGGCGCTCAGCACACGGCAGTGACCGTCGTAGCCGGACGGCTTCCCGGCGGCGCGGGCGGCCTCGCGGCGGGCGTCGAGCTCCTCCGTCGAGCAGTAGCAGTAGTACGCGTGTCCGCCGTCCAGGAGCTTCTGCGCGACGTCCTTGTAGAGGTCCATGCGCTGCGACTGGCGGTACGGCGCGTGGGGGCCGCCCACCTCGGGGCCCTCGTCCCAGTCGAGGCCGAGCCAGCGCAGCGAGTCGAGCAGCTGGACGTACGACTCCTCGGAATCGCGGGCCGCGTCGGTGTCCTCGATGCGGAAGACCATGGTGCCGCCGGTGTGCCGGGCGTACGCCCAGTTGAACAGGGCGGTGCGGACCAGGCCCACATGGGGGTTGCCGGTCGGAGAGGGACAGAAACGTACGCGGACGGATCCGTTAGCCACGCTTGATCACCTTGTTGGTGAGAGTGCCGATGCCTTCGATGGTGACGGCGACCTCGTCGCCGACACTGAGGGGGCCGACCCCTGCGGGGGTGCCCGTGAGGATCACGTCGCCGGGGAGCAGCGTCATGGCCTCGGAGATGTTGACGATCAGATCCTCGATGGGGTGGATCATCTCGCTGGTGCGCCCGAGCTGGCGTTGCTGCCCGTTGACGGTGCACTGGATGGTCAGATCGGAGGGGTCCAGGTCGGTCTCCACCCAGGGGCCGAGCGGGCAGGAGGTGTCGAAGCCCTTGGCCCGCGCCCACTGCTTCTCGCGCTTCTGGACGTCGCGGGCGGTGACGTCGTTGGCGCAGGTGTAGCCGAGGATGACGTCCTTGACGCGCTCCCGCGGGACCTCGCGGCACATCCGGCCGATGACCACGGCCAGTTCGGCCTCGTGGTGCAGGTCCTGCGAGAAGGAGGGGTAGGCGATCTCGTCGCCGGGGCCGATCACCGAGGTGGACGGCTTGAAGAAGGCGAACGGGGCCTCGGGGACCTCGTTGCCGAGCTCCCTGGCGTGTTCCGCGTAGTTGCGGCCGAAGGCCACGACCTTGTTCGGGAGCACAGGCGGCAGCAGGCGGACCTTGCTCAGCGGGACCTTCGTACCGGACAGCTCGAAGTCCGCGAACGGGATGCCCTTGATGATGTCGAGGACAAGCCCATCAGTCGTGCCGGGGGCACTGCTGCCCTCGACCGCGCCGAAGGCGACATTGCCGTCGATGGAGAATCTGGCGATGCGCACGGGATGCCTTACGCCCCTCTGCTTCCGCTTGCTGGAGTTTTCTGACGCTCCAGGCTAACGCGGCGGGGACGCGCCGCTCGCGCCGATACGGCGCGCCGGGTTGTGGGCAGGCGTTCCGCAGGGCTGGGGGCACCTCCCAGCGGTAGCTGGGGGAGGGTGGGCACAACAGCACGTCGTACGGCACGCCCCCAGTGAGACCCGTACGCCTCGGAACCGGCCCACCCCTGGACGGCTACGCGGCGGAGGACCGCCCCGGAACCTCCATCAGAATCGTGCGCCGCGGGTTGGCGGTCTGTGTCGGCAGCTCGACGGGGTGCTCCGGCAGCTCGACCGCGTTCGTCAGCTCGTCGGCGTCCTCGAGGTGCGCCAGAGTCGTCCGCCGCGGATTGGCTATGTTGCGGAACATCATCGTCGTCTTCATCTGTCGATCGTGACCTTGTCCATACGGGCGCCGGCGGCGCCGGTTGTCGGATTCGCCATCCCTGTAAAGCGCAAGGTTAAACGTGCAATTCCCAACCAACGCCGGGAACACCCCTTGATGCGCATGTGAGTTTGCTCACGAGCGAGCGCCCAAATGGGTCAATTCAGGCCGTCAACTCACCCCGAAAAAACGGACATTGCACCACTGAAGACATCATTCCGCTCCCGATCATGTCGACTGGGACAGTCCATGACGGCCGAGATCTCGTAGCTAAACGTCCGTTATGTACCGGAACCCCTTCTACGCCTCGTAACCCATCCCTCACGGGAGGTGACAGGGGCCGTCCCTCGACCCTCGGGCCTTGTTGGAGATCCGGCACTGTGCTGAAATTCGCGGGACCGCCGCAGACTCAAACCGGCGCGCAGGGGCGCAACGCAGCGCCGAGCGGCGGAGGAAAGGGGAAGCAGCGCCGGTCACTCACGACCGCCACGGGGACTCAAGCGCCCCACGACGCCGACACCGTCCCACCGTGCCCGGGGGGACGCCTGGTCCAGAGGTTGCGACGCTAGTGCAGGGACGTTTCAAGAGGGACAGCAGTGCTGCGGCTGAGCAGGAGCCGCACGGCGGGACCGACCGCGGCTCCTCGCCCCAGCACGCCCAGAGCCCCGGCCCAGGGGCGTCCGGCGACGGTGGTGAGCGCGGAGCCCGCACCATTGCGCCGGGCGCGAGCCTGCCCCCGGCGCAGCCCAAGCCGAAGGCCCCGACCGGCCCGGGCACACGCCTGGCCCTGCGCAACTGGCGCATCTCCACGCGTCTGGTCGCACTCATGACCCTTCCGGTGGTCGCCGCGACCTCGCTGGGCGCGCTGCGCATCAGCGAGTCCATGGACGACATCCAGCAGCTCGACAACATGAAGCTGCTGACGGAGATGACGAAGCAGGCGACCAGTCTGGCAGCCGCACTCCAGGAGGAGCGCGACCAGTCGGCGGGCCCGCTCAGCCACAATGGCGACCCCAACGAGTTCACGATCAAGGGTCCGCGGGAGACGACGGACGACCGGATCATCGCCTTCCGCGAGGGCACCCGCGAGATCCAGGACGCCGACGACGGTCAGAGCCTCGACGGCGTACGCGACCACGTCGTGCAGATCCAGCGCGAGCTGGCCACGCTCAAGAGCATCCGCAAGGACGCCTACTCCGACCGGGAGAACTCCTCCCAGACGGTCGACGCCTACAGCCGCCTCATCCAGGAGTTGCTGTCGCTGTCCACGGACATGGCGCAGGCGACCAGCAACCCGGAGATGATCCAGCGCACGCGCGCTCTGGCGGCCTTCTCCACCGCCAAGGAGTACGCGTCCGTTCAGCGCGCCGTCATCGCCGCGGCACTGCCGGCGAACGCCAGCCAGGTGGGCGAGCTCTCCGAGAACGACCGGCGTTACGCGGCCTCCGCGGCCGACAAGGAAGACTCCGAGCTCACGGCCTTCACCAACATCTACAACGGCTACGGCGGCAACGCCGCGGAGCTGACGAAGCCCATCGACAAGGGCAACGCCACCATCACGGCCGCCGACGACTACGCCGAGGGCGCGCTGCGCGTGGGCGGTCTGCGGCTGCAGGAGAAGCGCTCCTACAAGGACTGGGTCGACGCGGACTCCACCAAGATCGACCAGATGCAGAAGATCGAGACCACCCTGCTCGACGAGATGGAGCAGAAGGCTCGTGAGCTGCGCCAGGCGTCCGAGCGCGAGGCCTACATCAGCGGTGCGCTGATCCTGCTCGTGCTGGGCATCTCGCTGGTCGGCGCCTTCGTCGTGGCGCGGTCCATGATCCGCTCGCTGCGGCGGCTGCAGGACACCGCGACCAGGGTCGCCCAGGACCGCCTGCCCGAGCTGGTCAAGCAGCTGTCGGAGTCCGACCCGCAGGACGTCGACACCTCCGTCGAGTCGGTCGGTGTGCACTCGCGGGACGAGATCGGCCAGGTGGCCGCGGCCTTCGACGACGTGCACCGCGAAGCAGTCCGTCTCGCCGCCGAGCAGGCGCTGCTGCGGGGCAACGTCAACGCGATGTTCACCAACCTCTCGCGCCGCTCGCAGGGTCTGATCCAGCGTCAGCTCTCGCTCATATCCGAGCTGGAGTCGCGCGAGGCCGACCCGGACCAGCTGTCCTCGCTGTTCAAGCTCGACCACCTCGCGACCCGTATGCGCCGTAACGGTGAGAACCTGCTCGTTCTCGCCGGTGAGGAGCCCGGTCGCCGCTGGACGCGCCCCGTTCCGCTCGTCGACGTGCTGCGCGCCGCGGCCTCCGAGGTGGAGCAGTACGAGCGCATCGAGCTGGCCGCGGTCCCGGCCACCGAGGTCGCCGGACGCGTCGTCAACGACCTCGTACACCTGCTCGCCGAGCTGCTCGAGAACGCGACGTCGTTCTCCTCGCCGCAGACCAAGGTCAAGGTCACCGGTCACGCGCTGCCCGACGGCCGCGTACTGATCGAGATCCACGACACCGGCATCGGCCTCTCCCCCGAGGACCTCGCCGCGATCAACGAGCGGCTCGCCTCGCCGCCCACCGTGGACGTCTCGGTCTCCCGCCGCATGGGTCTGTTCGTGGTCGGCCGTCTGTCGCAGCGGCACGGTATCCGCATCCAGCTGCGCCCCTCCGACTCCGGTGGTACGACCGCGCTGGTCATGCTGCCCGTCGACGTCGCCCAGGGCGGCAAGAAGGCTCCCGGCAAGCCGGGCCCCGGCGCAACCGGTGGTCCGGCGGCGGCTCAGGCCGCCGCGGGTGTCGCGGCCGCGCGCCGTGGAGTCGCCGCTGGTGCGAACGCGGGCCGGCTGGGTGCCGGTCCTGCGCCGCGCGGGCAGGTCGGCGCCGGTGCGGGTCCGCGGGCGGCGCTGCCGTCGCGTGACTCGGAGCCGGGACGTCCCGGCCCGCAGTCGGGCCCCGGCGGCGGACTGTTCGGCGGCCCGCAGGACGGCCCGTCGACCCCCCAGCAGGGCCAGGGCAGGCCCACCCCCGCCGGTGCGGGCGCGCTGCGCCAGGCTCCGCCGCACGGCGGTTCTCGGGCGGCCCAGGCGCGTACCGGCGACTCCGCCGACGACGGGCGCATGCCCCAGCTGCCGCCGCGCGGCGGCCCGCGCGCCGAGCTGCCCGGCGGCAACCCCCAGCCCCGGGTCCCGAGCGTGCCGAGCTGGAGCAACGAGACCGGTCAGCCGCCGGTGTCCCGCGCCTCGCTCGACACCCCCCGCGGGCACGAGGAGCCGGATTCCACGGCGCCGATGCCGCGCCTGGACGGCCGTCAGGGCCCCGGCCCCGGCGCGCGCTACCCGAGCCCGGTACCCGACGACCGCCACGGCCCCGGCTCCACCGCGGAGTTCGCGCGCCCCGACTTCGACGCCCCGCGCCCGGACTTCGACACTCCGCGGCCGGACTTCGACGCCCCGCGCCCCGGCAGCCAGACCCCTCAGGGCCCCGGCGCGCGTCCTGGCGCCAACGAGCCTGGAAACACGGGCCAGTTCGTCCGTGCGGACGTCTTCGGCGGGCCGAACCCGGCCGGCGACACCGGTCAGTTCCCGGCGCCGGGCTACCCGACCCCGCATCAGATGCCTCAGGACAGCGCCTCCACCGGGCAGTTCGAGCGTCCCGGCGTGGGCGGCCTCCAGCCGCGCGACCGGGACGGCTACGACAACCGGGACGGCTACGACAACCGGGGCAGCGCCCCGCGGCCGCCGGCCCCCCGTGCGGACCGCATCCCGCAGCAGCCCCAGGGCCCGGTGCGCGAGCCCGAGGCCCTGCCGCCGGCGCCCGGCGCCGGTGACGGCCGGACGCCGCTGTACGACACGCTCGAGACCAACTGGTTCCGCGGCCAGCAGGGCGGCGGCGACCGGTCCCCCGACCCGCAGCAGCGGCCGCCACAGCCGCAGGCGCCCGCTGCTCCGGTCCCGCCCCGTCCGGCGCCCGCGACCGCCGCTCCCCAGGCGACCCCGGGCGGCCCCGCGAACGCCGCCTGGCGCAGCTCGCCGAACGACGAGCTCGTCCGCCAGGCCGAGCGGGTCCGCAAGCCCTCCGCGGGCGGTGTCACCACCTCAGGACTGCCTCGCCGCGTGCCTCGCGCGAACCTCGTCGCGGGCACGGCGCAGCAGCAACAGCACCAGACCGGTCCGCAGGTGTCGCGTGCGCCCGATGACGTACGCGGCCGGCTGACCAATCTCCGCCGGGGCATCCAGCAGGGTCGGCAGGCCGGCAGCGGCCAGACCGGCAGCTTCCCCAGCCCCACTCACCAGCAGGAGCGTTAGTTGAGTCAGATGAGCCAGGCGGCACAGAACCTGAACTGGTTGATCACCAACTTCGTGGACAACACCCCCGGGGTGTCCCACACCGTCGTCGTATCCGCCGACGGACTCCTTCTGGCGATGTCCGAAGGCTTCCCGCGCGACCGCGCCGACCAGCTGGCGGCCGTCGCCTCCGGCCTCACCTCGCTGACCGCGGGCGCGTCCCGCATCTTCGAGGGCGGCACCGTCAACCAGACGGTGGTGGAGATGGAGCGCGGTTTCCTGTTCCTCATGTCCATCTCCGACGGCTCGTCGCTGGCGTGCCTGGCGCACCCCGAGTGCGACATCGGCCTCGTCGGCTACGAGATGGCTCTGCTGGTCGACCGCGCCGGTGCCGTGCTCACGCCGGACCTCCGCGCCGAACTGCAGGGCAGTCTGCTCCACTGACACCCGGATTCCCCCAACAACCGGATTCAGCCCACCGCTCGGCCCCATCGAACGTACGATCAAACCCCCACGAACGTACGAACACACCGTCCGGCCGCCAAACCCGCATTTCCCCCCACCGGCTCTGTCAGACGGCACGCAAACCCCTTGCTGTCACCCGGAGGATCCATGACCCCGCCCACCGCCTCTCACGACCCGTACGGAGCTCAGCACGCGCCGTACGGCGACGAAGGCGAACAGCCGCTGGTCCGCCCCTACGCGATGACCGGCGGGCGGACCAGGCCGCGGTACCAGCTCGCCATCGAGGCGCTGATCAGCACCACGGCCGACCCGGCCCAGCTGATGGGGCTGCTGCCCGAGCACCAGCGGATCTGCCACCTGTGCCGCGAGGTCAAGTCGGTGGCGGAGG
Source organism: Streptomyces sp. NPDC002577 (assembly GCF_053594815.1). Taxonomy (NCBI): domain Bacteria; kingdom Bacillati; phylum Actinomycetota; class Actinomycetes; order Kitasatosporales; family Streptomycetaceae; genus Streptomyces; species Streptomyces sp. NPDC002577. The sequence continues at coordinate 24,501 of NZ_JBSFWK010000058.1, forward strand.
TGTCGGCGCTCCTTTCGATGCCGCTCGGCGTCGCCCGTATCCTCGTCGCCGACCTGGCCGAGGCCGGACTCGTCGCCATCCACCAGCCCGGCGGCGACGAGAACAACGGCGGCGCCCCGGACGTGACGCTGCTCGAGAGGGTGCTCAGTGGACTTCGCAAGCTCTGACGGAGCGCGGGCGACGACCTCCGCGAAGATCGTGGTGGCGGGCGGCTTCGGCGTCGGCAAGACCACGTTCGTCGGCGCCGTGTCGGAGATCAACCCGCTGCGCACCGAGGCCATGATGACGACCGCGTCCGCGGGCATCGACGACCTCACGCACACCGGGGACAAGACGACGACCACGGTGGCCATGGACTTCGGCCGTATCACCCTGGACCAGGACCTGATCCTGTACCTGTTCGGTACGCCGGGTCAGGACCGCTTCTGGTTCATGTGGGACGACCTGGTACGCGGCGCCATCGGCGCGGTCGTCCTCGTCGACACCCGCCGCCTCGCCGACTGCTTCCCGGCCGTCGACTACTTCGAGAACAGCGGCCTGCCGTTCGTCGTCGCGCTCAACGGTTTCGACGGGCACCAGCCCTACGCGCCCGACGAGGTGCGGGAAGCGCTGCAGATCGGCCCCGACGCCCCGATCATCACGACGGACGCCCGCCACCGTGCGGACGCAAAGAGTGCGCTGATCACGCTGGTCGAGCACGCGCTCATGGCACGCTTGAAGTAGCACGTCAAGTGGGCCTCTCCATACGGTAGTTGCCGTAGTCGCCCTGGAGCCGCTTGTGTCGTTTGACACGGTCAGCCTCGGTGTTCATAACGTTTCGACAGAGAATTTCGGTGGCACCGACACGCGTCGCGGTCGCCTGGTGTCACTGTGCTCATGTGGGCCCCGCCTTTTGGCGGGGCTCGCTCTTTATGACCGTTTTATCTGGGGCGCATCGCCCTTGGAACTTCCGCTTCCCACTGTTTGGCTGAGCAGCCCCTGACGTGCTGGAATGCGGCTGAACTGCCCAGTAGACGGGCCTGAGGACACACAGCGGCACAACGTACGTGCCGACGCCGAGAGGTTGTTGGTCGAGTGAGGCGAAGCAAGAGCAGTCCCGAGCCGTCGGCACGGGGCAACTTCACCCCGCCGCCGCGCGGAGCGGCGCCGCCTGCGTATGCATCCGGTGTCGAGCCGCCGGCCCCGAGCGGCGGCCGGCTCTCGCCCCGCAACTGGCGGGTGCCGACCCGGCTGAACGCGATCCTGCTCATCCCCGTGCTGGTCGGCCTCGTCATGGGCGGCTTCCAGGTGAAGGGCTCGATCGACACCTGGCGGGACGCCCAGGACGCCGAGAACACCGCGCGCCTGGTGCGTGCCGCCCTGACGTACTCGAACCGCCTCATCGAAGAGCGCGACATCTCCGCCCAACCGATGCTGCTGGGCGACCGCAACAACCAGGCCGTCACCAAGGCGCAGGCGGCGACCGACGAGGCGGCCGACCAGTTCGACGCCGCCGCCGAGAACATGCCGCAGCGGGCCGGCCTGCTGCGCCGCCTCGCCGCGTTCCGGAAGGTCGAACCCGGCCTGGACAAGCTGCGCACCGACGCCTACACGAGCAAGCTTCCCGGCGTGCAGACCGAAGAGGGCTACGTCGCGATCCAGCACCCGCTGATGGAGTTCGCCAACGAACTCGGTCTGGGCACCGGCAACATCACCAGCTACGGCCGCACGGTCTACGCCATCTCGCTGACCAAGGCCGCGCTGTCCCTCGAGCGCTCCATCGGCATGCACCTGCTGGTCAAGCCCGGCCCCACCGCCACGAGCCTGGCCAAGCAGCGCGTCGCTCTCTCCTCGTACACCTACCTCGAGGGCATCGCCGTCGAGGAGTACAAGGGCGGTGGCACCGAGGCCGACGCCACCAAGCTGGCAGACGCGAAGAAGCAGCTGCAGGCGGACGGCGAGAAGCAGGCCAAGGAGGCCGCCGCGGCCGCCAAGGCGAAGGGCCTGCGGTACGTCCCGATGCCGGACGTCGAGCAGACGGTCGGGGCTCTCTCCCAGCTGTCCACCACGCAGCAGAGCGCCCGGGACGCCCTGGCCCTGCAGGGCATCACCTCCCAGAACTGGTGGGCGGTCAACACGGCCAAGTTCAACGCGTACCGCACCATCGAGTCGGACCTCGCCGACAAGGCCGTGAACGAGGCCTCGGACATCGCGGACAACGCCAAGCGCGACGCGATCATCACCGGTGCGGTCGTCGTGGTCGCCCTGCTCACCGCCTTCATCCTCGCCGCCATGGTCGCGCGCCAGATGAGCCGCTCCATGCGCCGTCTGCGCAACGCCGCCTTCGGCATCGCCGAGCAGCGCCTGCCGATGCTGGTCGACCAGCTCTCGCGTACGGACCCGGGCCGTGTGGACACGCGCGTCGAACCCGTCCCGATCACCAGCACGGACGAGATCGGCGAGGTCGCGCGCGCCTTCGACCAGGTGCACCGCGAGGCCGTCCGGCTCGCCTCCGAGCAGGCCCTGCTGCGGGGCAACATCAACGCGATCTTCACCAACCTCTCGCGCCGCAACCAGTCGCTGATCGAGGGCCAGCTGACCCTGATCACGGACCTGGAGAACAACGAGGCCGACCCGGACCAGCTGGAGAACCTCTTCCGCCTGGACCACCTCGCGACCCGTATGCGCCGCAACGGCGAGAACCTCCTCGTCCTCGCCGGCGAGGAGCCGGGCCGCCGCTGGGACCAGCCGGTGCCGCTCGTCGACGTGCTGCGCGCCGCCTCCTCCGAGGTGGAGCAGTACGAGCGCGTCGAGCTGTCCGGTGTCCCGGAGGCCGAGATCCACGGCCGCGCCGTGACCGACCTCGTGCACCTGCTGGCCGAGCTGCTGGAGAACGCCACCACGTTCTCGTCCCCGCAGACCAAGGTCCGCGTCACCGCGACCCGTCTCCCCGACGGCCGCGTCATGATCGAGATTCACGACAAGGGCATCGGCCTGACCGCCGAGGACTTCGCGGACATCAACCACAAGCTGGCCAACCCGCCGACCGTGGACGCCGCGATCTCGCAGCGCATGGGCCTGTTCGTGGTCGGCCGGCTGTCCGACCGGCACGGCATCCGGGTCCAGCTGCGCCCCTCGGGCGAGCAGGCCGGTACGACCTCGCTGGTCATGCTGCCGGACGCGATCACCCACGGCGGCGGCGGCCAGCACCACGTGGACGACTCGGAGTTCACGGTCTCGTCGATGATCCCGCGGCAGGATGCCTTCGAGCCCGCACCGCTGCGCACGGCGGCGGAGCTCGGCTTCGACGACACCCGCTACGACGAAGTGCCGGACGACATACGTGAGTTGGACCCCGTCGGCCGTTCGCTGATGCGCGAGGAGCGCCGCGCGGCCCTGGAGGCCCAGTCGGGGCCCCAGCGGGGCGCCGCGGATCCCTCCGCGTTCGACGACGAGACCGGCCCGCAGCAGCCGTCGTACGCCGAGCCCGCGTACGACCAGCAGCAGCCGTACGACGACCCGCAGGTGGCGTACGGCAACCAGCAGAGCGCGTACGACGAGCAGCCGCAGGATGCGTACCGCGACTCGTACTTCCAGGGCACCGGCGGCTACCCGGAACCGTCCTATGCGGAGGCGGCCCAGCCGGACCAGCAGGGTCCGGGGCAGGAGTCCTTCAACGGCTTCGCCACCCGTCCCAGCCAGGGCGACTGGCAGCAGCAGACGGTGTACCAGGGCGGGTACCGGGCCGATTACGCTCCGGAAACGGAATCTACTCAGGCCGCTGACGGAAACCCGCAGGACCGCGTAGGCTTCGACCGTCCGGCACCGGCACCGACTCCGGGCGGCGGCCATCGGCTGACCGACGCCGGCCTTCCGCGCCGCGGCTCCACCGCGGGCAGCGACGGAGGCTCCCCCATCGGCACCCAGCACTGGCAGCCGGGGACCGGTCAGGACAGCCTGCAGCAGGACCAGGATCAGGATCTGCCCGCGGGCAACGGCGGCGACGACGGCAGCGAGTGGCGCTCGGCCAACGACGAGCGGTGGCAGCGCGCCGGGTCGCTCCGCAAGCCGAAGGCGGGCGGGGTCACCCCCTCAGGCCTGCCGCGGCGGGTCCCCCGGGCCAATCTGGTCGAGGGCACCGCCGAACAGACCCCGCAGGGCGGCCCCCAGGTCTCCCGCGCTCCCGAGGACGTCCGGGGCAGGCTGAGCAACCTGCGCCGGGGCGTCGAACGGGGACGCAATGCAGGTAGTGACACGAACGGCCAGGGCTTCGGTCCTGACAGCACCTACAACCAGGAGCGTTAGTGTGAGCCCGATGAGCCAGGCGGCACAGAACCTGAACTGGTTGATCACCAACTTCGTGGACAACACCCCCGGGGTGTCCCACACCGTGGTGGTCTCCGCCGACGGACTCCTTCTGGCGATGTCCGAAGGCTTCCCGCGCGACCGCGCCGACCAGCTGGCGGCCGTCGCCTCCGGCCTCACCTCCCTCACGGCCGGTGCCTCCCGCATCTTCGAGGGCGGCAGCGTGAACCAGACAGTTGTGGAGATGGAGCGAGGATTCCTCTTCCTTATGTCCATCTCCGACGGCTCGTCACTCGCGGTCCTTGCACACCCCGAAGCGGACATCGGCCTCATCGGGTATGAGATGGCACTTCTCGTCGACCGTGCGGGCTCGGTCCTCACGCCTGATCTGCGCGCCGAGCTCCAGGGCAGCCTTCTCAACTAACAGACAGACAGTGCGTATTCGCGCCCCGTGGCTTTAAAGTTTCGGGACGCGACCCCACCGTAACGGGTGCCCGGCGCAGTCGGAGGAGGAGAAAGTGGCAACACCCCCAGACGGTTCGTCCTCGGCCAATTGGCCTTACGGCCATGGCCAGGGCGAGGGTGACGGTTCGGCGAACCGGTACAACTTCCCCTCTGCGCCGAGTCAGCAGCGTCTGCCGTACGTCCCGCATCAGCCGCAGCAGCCGGCTCCTGGGCCGTCTCCGTACGACCCCTACAGCCAGCCGCAGGCGCCCCGCATCCAGCCTGTACAGCCTCAGCGGCGCGCCCCCGAGCCGGCGCCCGCCGGGGCGTCGAACAACCCTCTGGTGCGCCCGTACGCCATGACGGGCGGGCGCACCAGGCCGCGGTACCAGCTCGCCATCGAGGCGCTGGTGCACACCACGGCGCAGCCGCACCAGATGCAGGGCCAGCTGCCCGAGCATCAGCGGATCTGCAACCTGTGCCGGGAGATCAAGTCAGTCGCTGAGATCTCGGCACTTCTCTCCATCCCCCTCGGCGTTGCCCGGATCCTCGTCGCCGACCTGGCGGAGGCCGGACTTGTCGCCATCCATCAGCCCGGCGGCGACGAGAACGCCGGCGGCCAGCCTGACGTGACACTGCTCGAAAGGGTGCTCAGTGGACTTCGCAAGCTCTAGCGGCGATGTAGCCCGCTCCACTACCTCCGCGAAGATCGTGGTGGCGGGCGGCTTCGGCGTGGGCAAGACCACGTTCGTCGGCGCGGTCTCGGAGATCAACCCGCTGCGTACCGAAGCCGTGATGACCTCGGCTTCCGCGGGCATCGACGACCTGACGCACACCGGGGACAAGACCACCACCACGGTGGCCATGGACTTCGGCCGTATCACCCTGGACCAGGACCTGATCCTGTACCTGTTCGGTACGCCGGGTCAGGACCGCTTCTGGTTCATGTGGGACGACCTGGTACGCGGCGCCATCGGCGCGGTCGTCCTCGTCGACACCCGCCGCCTCGCCGACTGCTTCCCGGCCGTCGACTACTTCGAGAACAGCGGCCTGCCCTTCGTCATCGCCCTCAACGGCTTCGACGGGCACCAGCCCTACAACCCGGACGAGGTCCGCGAGGCGCTCCAGATCGGCCCCGACACCCCGATCATCACGACGGACGCCCGCCACCGCGCAGACGCCAAGAGCGCCCTGATCACGCTGGTGGAACACGCCCTGATGGCCCGCCTGCGCTAAGCGCTCCGCTGGAAGTGCCGGGATGTCCCGTCGGTTCGCTGCGGCGCCGTCGTGGCTGGTCGCGCAGTTCCCCGCGCCCCTTCGGGACGCTGCCGCTGTGGGCAGTCGTGCCGCTGGGGCGGCGCGGGTGGCACACCGGCACCCCCGACGGCGGGCAACCTGACTCGCTACGGCGCCCACGACGCACGTACAGCACAAGGCCCGGCACCCCATCGGGGTGCCGGGCCTTGACGCTTAAACCAAGCCAGAGGCCTCAGTGCCAGCTGTGCGGCGCCCGAAACCCGGGCTCCCGCTCCAGCCGCCGCCACCCGGCCTTGCTACGGCCCCGGTGGACAGAGGACGCATCGGACCGCGCGGCGGCACGGGCCATGAGAATCGCCGTGATGGCCGCGAGCTCCTCGGGCTCGGCGTGCCCCTTCTCGACGCGCAGGAAGTTGCTCGGGTCGACAGGTGCAGCAGCAGGAACGGTCATGGGTTCAGTCTCCGTGAGAGAGGGTTCCGCAGGGTTACCGCGGAGGATCCGCGGGGTTACTGCGGGGGGTTGCCGTGCTTGCGCGAGGGCAGGTCGGCGTGCTTGGTGCGGAGCATCGCGAGGGAGCGGATGAGCACCTCGCGGGTCTCTGCCGGGTCGATGACGTCGTCGACCAGACCACGCTCAGCTGCGTAGTACGGATGCATCAGCTCGGCCTTGTACTCCTTGACCATGCGCGCGCGCATCGCCTCGGGGTCGGCCGCGGCGGCGATCTGCCGGCGGAAGATGACGTTGGCGGCACCTTCGGCGCCCATCACCGCGATCTCGTTGGTCGGCCAGGCGTAGGTGAGGTCCGCACCGATGGACTGGGAGTCCATGACGATGTAGGCACCTCCGTACGCCTTGCGCAGGATCAGCGAGATCCTCGGCACCGTCGCGTTGCAGTACGCGTACAGCAGCTTCGCGCCGTGCCGGATGATCCCGCCGTGCTCCTGGTCGACACCGGGGAGGAACCCCGGAACGTCCAGGAACGTGACGATCGGAATATTGAAAGCGTCACACATCTGGACAAAGCGCGCAGCTTTTTCACTCGCCTCGATGTCCAGCACACCCGCCAGCGTCTGCGGCTGGTTGGCGACGATGCCGACCACCTGGCCGTCGAGACGGGCCAGCGCGCAGATGATGTTGCGGGCCCAGCGCTCGTGGACCTCGAGGTAGTCGCCGTCGTCGACCAGCTCCTCGATGACCTTCGCCATGTCGTACGGGCGGTTGCCGTCAGCCGGGACCAGGTCGAGCAGCACGTCGCTGCGGCGGTCGGCCGGGTCCTCGCTCGCGACGGTCGGCGGGTTCTCGCGGTTGTTGGACGGCAGCAGCGACAGCAGGTACCGCACCTCGGCGATGCAGGTCTCCTCGTCGTCGTACGCGAAGTGGCAGACGCCGGAGGTCTCGGCGTGCACATCCGCGCCACCGAGGCCGTTCTGGGTGATCTCCTCGCCGGTGACGGCCTTGACCACGTCCGGACCGGTGATGAACATCTGCGAGGTCTCGCGGACCATGAACACGAAGTCCGTGAGGGCGGGGCTGTAGGCCGCGCCGCCCGCGCACGGGCCGAGCATCACCGAGATCTGCGGGATGACACCCGAGGCCTTGGTGTTGCGCTGGAAGATGCCGCCGTAGCCCGCGAGCGCGCTGACGCCCTCCTGGATGCGGGCGCCGGCGCCGTCGTTGAGCGACACCAGCGGCGCACCGGCCGCGATGGCCATGTCCATGATCTTGTGGATCTTCGTGGCGTGGGCCTCGCCCAGCGCCCCGCCGAAGATCCGGAAGTCGTGCGCGTACACGAAGACCGTCCGGCCCTCGACCGTGCCCCAACCGGTGATGACACCGTCGGTGTGCGGCTTCTTGGCCTCCAGGCCGAAGCCGGTCGCCCGGTGCCGGCGCAACTGCTCGACCTCGCGGAACGAACCCGGGTCGAGCAGCAGCTCGATCCGCTCACGCGCCGTCAGCTTGCCCTTGGCGCGCTGCGCCTCGGTCGCCTTGTCGCTCGGTCCGCGCAGTGCCTGCGCACGGATCGCGTGCAGCTCGGCCACGCGGCCGCGGGAGTCGGTCGGCTCAGCCGTCTCACCCGTCGTGTCACTCGCCGTGCCACCCTCTGTGGCACTCGTCGTGTCACCCGGCGTCTCGTCCAAAACGGTCATGTAGCGACCTTACGAAGCCCGCCGAGCAAAACGGGCCGTCGACTCCGTACAGTCTCCGACCCGTTTTCCTGGTGCCCCTAAACAGAACGCACGGTGGATGCAGCCGAACTGACTGCTCAGAGCCCCGTCCCGTTGTAGGGACTACACAAAGCCGTCACCCGAGAGCCACCTCACATTTATGCGGGCCGCATGCCGTCGCTCAGGTGATTCTCGGCCGGAGCCTACGCCGTTCGTGGCACCTGGACGGACGCGGCTCCGGCCGTCGGGCTCCAGCCCGCGGTAGAGGGTCAGCAGCCGCCGCAGTTGTAGTACGTGACGTCCCAGTGGCTGCCCTCGTCCGCGTAGATGTTGCCGGCGCCGGACTTGTACTGGGCGGCGCCGTCACTGCGCAGGCCTATGTACGTGAACGAGTTCTTGATGTAGCTGCCGATGCAGGTGTACTTGCTGAAGTCGAGCTTGTAGCCGTTCCAGTGCGAGTACGTGCCGCTCGCGTGCCCGGTCTCGGTGCCGCCGGTGATGTTGAGCGCGCAGCCGCTGGCCGACTTCAGGGTCTGGGCGCCCTGCGCGGTCGCGAGGTTGAGCTGCTCGAAGGACGTACAGGTGGCGTTGTTGCGGTCCGAGCAGCCGCCGGACGACGACCAGGTGATGCCGGACGAGCTGAACATCGAGGTCGCGGTGGCGTGACTGATCTTCGTCACGGCGAAGGCGTCGCCGGCACCGGTGAGGACGCCGAAGCCCGGTGCGAAGAGTGCTCCCAGGACGAGAGCGAGTGCGCTGATGACCGAGCGGAGTTTCATCGGGTTCCTTCCTGCTGATGACCGTTTCTGATGACGTGCGTACGGGTGTCGCGTGCGTGCTGTGACGTGCGTTTCGTACTGCCGACGTGCGTTCAGTGCGGCGGATGTGCAGGCAGAGCAGGGAGATCCTGCCCGAGGTCTACGCGCGTCCGCCAGTACTCCTCCGAAACAGCTCGCGAGGTTGCCGGAAAGACCCGGGAACCGGCGGAAATCGTCCGCACGGAAAAGTTGAACGTTGAACGGAATAGGTCTATGGTCGATCTCATTGAAGGTTCAACAGCCTCGACACAAGGCCGAGGCTCGTCCCCAAAGGAGCCAGTCATGGGTCTCTTCGGCCGCAAGAACAGCACCACCGCCACCGCCACGACCGCCGCGCCCGCGGTCGACCCGGAGCTCGCCGCTCTGACCGGCGACTACACGATCGACCCGTCGCACAGCACGCTGGGCTTCGTCGCCCGCCACGCCATGGTCACCAACGTCAAGGGTTCCTTCCTCGACTTCACCGGCTCCCTGAACCTGGACGGCTCGGACCCGGCCCGGTCCACCGCTTCCCTCGACGTCACGATGGACAGCATCGACACGGGCTCCGCGGACCGGGACGGCCACCTGAAGAGCGCGGACTTCTTCAAGACGGAGGAGTTCCCGACGATGACGTTCCGCTCGACCAAGGCCGAGGCGCTGGGCGGCGCCGACTACCGCATCACCGGCGACCTGACGATCCTGGGCACCACCAAGCCGCTCGCCATCGACCTGGAGTTCAACGGCTCCGCGAAGGACCCGTTCGGCAACGAGCGCGTCGGCTTCGAGGGCAAGGCGGAGATCCTGCGCTCGGAGTGGGGCCTGACGTGGAACGCCGCGCTGGAGACGGGCGGCGTGCTGGTCTCCGACAAGATCAAGCTGAACTTCGACATCTCGGCGATCAAGAACGCCGAGTGATCCCGGCGACCGGCCGGCCGGAGTCGGCCGGTAGCCGTCGATGCGGCCGGGGTCAGTGCCGCAGCGCTCCCCCGAGCCGTCCCTCCAGTACCAGCAGCAGCTCGCCGAGTTCCGACGCGAGCCCGTGGCGGCGCTCCTCGCTGAGGCCGGCCAGCAGCGTCGCCTCGTAGGCGAGCTGCTCCGGCAGCAGCTCGTCGATGAGTTCGCGGCCCTGCTCGGTGAGCGTGAGGTGGCTGACCCGGCGGTCGCGTTCGTCAGGGCGGCGCCCGACGAGGCCGCGCTCCTCGAGGGTCCGTACCCGCTTGGTGATCGCCGCCCCGGAGGCGAACGTCTCCCGCGCGAGCTGCTTCGGCGTCAGCGAACGGTCCACGCGGCGCAGCGTCCCCAGGATGTCGAACTCGGGGCGGGTGAGGCCCGCTCGGGTCAGCGGGGCGTCCGCGGCCTGCTGGAGCAGGGCGGAACAGCGGTTGAGCCGCCCGATGAGCGCCATCGGGGCGGTGTCGAGGTCGGGGCGGACCTGCTGCCACTGCCGCAGCACCGTTGCCACGACGTCTTCCAACGGTCTTTCCTTCCATTGCCGGGCCGGTTTCCGGCGCTGTACGCGTCGGCACCCGGCCTGACTCTACGCCGCCGGGTCCCAACCTCCCGCCCGGCCCTCGGCCGCCATCGCCGCAGGCCGGGGGCTCACGCCGGGAGTGCGTGGGTGGCGGTGCCCGGCGAGTGGGCCACCTGCACGTGAACGGGGTCGAGGCGTCGCGCCAGTTCGGCCAGGAGCTGATGCCCCTCGCGTTCGGCGGTTGCGATCTGTTCCTCGGGGAGGGCGGGTTGCCACCACTCGCCTGCCACGGTGTCCGCTGCCTCCCGCAACTCGAGAAGGGCGCCGGCCAAACGGTCACGGGCCCAGGCCAGTTCATGGGCCTGCGGCGCGGCCTTGTCCTGGGCGACGAGCCGTTCGGCGGCCTCGTGGGCGGCCGCGGTGGATTCCAGCGCCTGCTCGGTGCGTCCGGCGGCACGCCGGTTGGTGACCAGGGCGCAGCACAGCAGTCCGATCACCACGCCGACCACGGTGTCCAGCGCACGGTCGGTGAACAGCTCGCGAGCCGGCTGCTGCTGGACGAACTCCGTCATCAGCAGGGAGAGGTTGGTGACGCTGATGGCGCCCAACCAGTACCCGCGGCTGATCGTCGCCTCCGCGCCGAACTGGAAGAACAGGGCGACCAGGACGACGGCCAGCGCCCCGGTCCGGGTGACCGGCAGCAGGGCCGCGAAGACGGCCAGGCCGAGGAAGTTGCCGAGTGCGCGATGCACGGCCCGTCCCCAGCTCAGGGCCATGTTGGCCTGGAAGACCGCGGCCGCGGTGACGACGGCCCAGTACGGGCGGCCGACGCCGAGCGCCATCGAGGCCCAGCCGGCCAGGGCGCAGCCGATCGCGACCCGGGCACCGATCGGCAACAGCGGCGAACCGGGGCGCAGGGCGTGCAGGAACGAGACGTGCGGCCGGTCCGGGGCGTGCCGGCGCAGCATCGCGGTGACGGCGGCCTGCTCGACGGCGACACCGGCCACCTGGTCGGCTTCCCGGCCGGGCGGGAAGAGGTCGGGCAGAGGGATGTTCCGCCGCAGCGCCCGGGCCCAGACGGCGAGCTGCCGCGGGGCGGCGGTCCCGGACTCGGCGCGGGCCAGGAGCAGTTCCAGGCGGTAGCGGTCGGCAGCGCGCTCCGGTGTGGGCACGGGCACCAGCAGAACGGTGTGCCACGCGGCGTTGACGGCCGCCGCGGCGGCGTGCCGGGCGCGGGCGTGGCCGGGTTCGCCCTCGGCGGTGCCGACGAGGCGGGCCGCGGCTTCCAGGGCGCGCGCGACGGCGGTCCGCTCCGGTCCCCGCGGCCGGACCAGTGCCGGCGCCATGCAGACGACCCAGGCGAGCAGGCCTCCGGCCAGGGTGAGGTCCAGGTGGAGCGGGATGGCGACGAACTGCTGCGGGAAGAACAGGCAGCTGGCGCCGATGAAGGTGAAGATCAGGTTGCCGGGCATGCCGATCCGGGTGGCGTCGCACACGACCTTGTGCACGGCGGCGAGCAGCGCGGCCACTGCCACACGTACGGCGGTGGAGTCGGTGGCCGCGGCGGTGAGCAGCCCGGCTCCGGTGGTGGCGGTCATCCCGAGGATCACCCAGATGAGGGTGCGCGCACGGGCCGCGTAGGGCAGGCCATGGGCGTACAGCACGCACATCGCTCCGGCGGCGGTGTACATGGCCAGGTCCAGCCGCCCCAGGCCGAGCAGCAGCAGATTGGGGATGCCCATCGCGACCACCGCGCTGAGTGCCGGCTTGTGCCAGATGTCACTGCCCCGGCCCAGCCCCACCAGGCCCCGCAACGGAAGTGGACGTACCCATGCATGCGCGCCCGATGAAATGGCTGCCTCCTCCTCGTCCTGCCCCGGCTCCCGGCGACAGAGAAACAACTTAACGGTTAATTTACTCGTGAATCATACCGGAGGGGGTCCGTGAGATGCGGGTCACACTGCGGCTGGGATGTCACATCCCGGGGGCCGACGCCCTCTGGGATATGAGCGTCCAGGGAGGGGCGAATGTCCAAGAGTCGTCCGGCACGAGCGACGGGTCCGGCACAGCCGGCGGCGGAGAGCGGCCCGCTGCACACCGCCACGCAGCTCTTCGTCGACCACCGCGAGCTGCTGTTCTCGATCGTCTACAACATGCTCGGCAGCGTCGCCGACACGGAGGACGTCCTCCAGGACACCTGGCTTTCACTGACCGTCAGAGGGCGCACGTCCCCGCTCGAGGAGATCGCGAACCCGCGCGCGTATCTCGTACGCATCGCGGTGAACCATGCCCTCGCCCGGCAGGCGGTCATCCGCCGCCGCCGGGAGACATACGTCGGGCCCTGGCTCCCTGAGCCCCTGGTCGCCGGGGACAGCGCCGCGGTCACTACCGACGCCCAGGCGGAGAGCGCCGATGCCGCGGACCAGGCACTGCGCAACGAGACCGTCTCGATCGCGATGCTGGTGGTCCTGGAGACGCTCACCCCGCTGGAACGGGCCGTGTTCGTCCTGCACGAGGTCTTCGGCTACGCCCACACCGAGATCGCCGCGATCCTCGACCGCTCCCCCGCGGCCGTACGCCAGCTCGCTCACCGCGCGCGTGAGCACGTGCACGCCCGCCGTCCGCGCTTCGCGACGCACCCGCGGGTTCAGCAGGAGGCCACGGAGCGGTTCGTGGCGGCCGCGCTCGGGGGTGACATGGCGGCGCTCATGGAGATCCTGGCGCCGGACGTGACGCTGTGGTCCGACGGCGGGGGCAAGATGCGGTCCTCCGCGCTGCGTCCGGTCCGCGGCCGCGAGAAGGTGGCCCGCCTGCTGACCGCCTACAGCTCGCGCCGCCGCCCGGAGGGCATGGCCGTCGAGTACCGGCGCGTCAACGGCGACCCCTCGGCCGTGGTGTTCGACGGCGAGTCCCCGTACGCCGTGATGGTCATGGATCTGACTCCGGAGGGGGACCAGGTGTCCGACGTCTATCTCGTCACCAACCCGGACAAGCTCTCCCGCGTCCCGAAGCAGGGGGAGGGACTGGAAGGACAAGAAGGACAGGAAGAACAGGAGGAAGAAGGGGAGCCCTAGGGCCTGCCCCAGCGGTCCTAGAAGCCGCCCCCGAAGTCCCCTCCGCCGAAGCCTCCGCCGTCTCCGAAGCCGCCGAAGCCCCCGCCGAAGTCACCGGGGTCGAAGTCGGCGCCCGAGACGTCGCCGCCGCCGTAGCCGGCGCCCACGCCGAAGTCTCCGTAGCCGTAGCCGTAGTCGGAGGCGTACCCGGGGCTGGACATCAGGCTGCCCAGGAGGGTGCCGACCAGCAGGCCCGGCAGCAGGCCGCCGCCGAAGTAGCCGCCCGCCCAGGGGCCGTAGGCCGGTCCGGCCTCCCAGTACGGGCGGCGGCCGGTCTCGGTCTCGACCGTGCGGACCATCGGCTCGGCGCCGTCCTGCAGGCGCGCCGCGTCCGCGGCGCAGACCGGCACCTCGCGCGCGGCACCCTGCCGCGGAGCCCACAGCATCTCCGTCACCGACGGGCCGTGGCGCGGGTCGAAGAAGCACGGCGCCCGCCGCTCCGGCAGCGGCCGGCCCTCGCGCCGGGCGGCCAGCTGGGCGAGCACGAAGCGGCCGTCCTCCAGCGCCTGGGTGACTCCGCGCACCTCCTCGGGCTGCTGGGCGGCGGCCATCAGGGACTTCGCCTTGTCGTACGAGTCGAGGGCGCGTTCGTAGTCGGCGCGCATCGCGTCGTTCGCGCCGGCCTCGGCCGGGTGGAAGTCGAGCCGGTCGAGCTCCTCGCCGAAGGCGGTGATGTCCTCGTCGACGACGACGCGGAGCTTGTCGAGGGCCGCGCGCTGCTCCTCCTCGCGCCTGCGGCGGTTGCGGCGCGCGAGCACGTACGCACCGGTGCCGCCCGCGACGATCGCGGCGCCGACGCCGATCAGCGCACCGGGCGAGACACCCTCACCGGTGTCGCCCCAGGAGGCCGGCGCCGTGCCGCCCATGTTCCGCACGGCGCGGTCGACGAAGTGGTTGAGCTGGGTCGTGGCGTCCTCGCCCTGGACGCTCGTCACGAGGTTCTGGACGGCATCGCGGGACAGGACCCTGCTGTCCGCGCGGGCGTCGAACCGGTCACCGAGCCGGATCCCGTACAGGCCGGTGATGCCCGTGTCGGTACGGAGGTTCTGGAAGAGGTTCGCCGTGGGGAAGCCCTCGGGCAGCACGGCGATGAAGACGGGCTTGTCGGCGTCCTTGATCTTCTTCGCCAGATCGTCCGCGGCACCGGACGGCAGTACGTCGGCGACGTCCGGGTCGACGTAGACGGGATCGGTGCGCAGGGCCTCCGCGACCGTGCTGACGTCCGTGGCCGCCTGGGCGGACGGTGCGGCTACGGACAGCACCGCCAGGACAGCGGCCGCAAGGACGAGTGCCGGGGCCCGGAGTCCTCGTATCAGTGCGGCCTTCATGCCTACGAAGCTACCGGAAATCCGGTAATCACGGACATTTCACCGGACCTGGGCCCCCGCCGCGAGCAACGCGGCGGGGCGGGGCGGGGACCGCACGGCAGCCCGGGAGGCGGCCTACTACTCCGAGGGCTCGACGCCGGCCCGCAGCAGGCCGTACGTGTACGCGTCCTCCAGGGCCTGCCAGGACGCCGCGATGACGTTCTCCGCGACGCCGACCGTCGACCACTCGCTCTCGCCGTCGGACGTCGAGATCAGTACGCGCGTCGTCGACTGGGTGCCGTGCTTGCCCTCCAGGATGCGGACCTTGTAGTCGACGAGCTCCATCTTGGCGAGCTGCGGGTGGATCCTCTCCAGGGCCACGCGCAGGGCGCGGTCGAGGGCGTTGACCGGGCCGTTGCCCTCGGCCGTGGCGACGATGCGCTCGCCCTTGGCCCACAGCTTCACGGTGGCCTCGTTGGCGTGGGTGCCGTCGGGGCGGTCCTCGACGATGGCGCGCCAGGACTCGGTGCGGAAGTAGCGGCGGGCGCGGCCCTCGGCCTCCTCCCGCAGCAGCAGCTCGAAGGAGGCGTCGGCCGCCTCGTACGTGTAGCCCTGCAGCTCACGTTCCTTGACCCGCTCGACGACGCGGCCCACGAGCTCGCGGTCGCCGCCCAGGTCGATGCCGAGCTCCTTGCCCTTGAGCTCGATGGAGGCGCGCCCTGCCATGTCGGAGACGAGCATCCTCATGGTGTTGCCGACCAGCTCGGGGTCGATGTGCTGGTAGAGGTCCGGGTCGACCTTGATCGCGGAGGCGTGGAGCCCGGCCTTGTGGGCGAAGGCGGAGACACCGACGTACGGCTGGTGCGTGGAGGGGGTCAGGTTGACGACCTCGGCGATGGCGTGCGAGACGCGGGTCATCTCGGCGAGGGCGCCCTCGGGCAGAACCTTTTTGCCGTACTTGAGCTCGAGGGCGGCGACGACCGGGAAGAGGTTGGCGTTGCCGACCCGCTCGCCGTAGCCGTTGGCGGTGCACTGCACGTGCGTGGCGCCGGCGTCCACGGCTGCCAGGCTGTTGGCGACCGCGCAGCCGGTGTCGTCCTGGGCGTGGATGCCGAGCCGGGCACCGGTGTCGGCCAGCACCGTGGCGACGACGGCGTGGACCTGGGCAGGCAGCATGCCGCCGTTGGTGTCGCACAGTACGACGACGTCGGCGCCGGCCTCGGAGGCGGCCCGGACGACGGCCTTCGCGTACTCGGGGTTGGCCTTGTAGCCGTCGAAGAAGTGCTCGCAGTCGACGAAGACGCGGCGGCCCTGCTCGCGCAGGTAGGAGACGGTGTCGCGGACCATCTCGAGGTTCTCGTCGAGGGTGGTGCGCAGGGCCAGCTCCACATGCCGGTCGTGCGACTTGGCGACCAGCGTGATCACCGGGGCGCCGGAGTCGAGGAGCGCCTTGACCTGGGGGTCCTCGGCCGCCTTACCGCCTGCCCGGCGGGTGGAGCCGAACGCGACGAGCTGGGCGTTCTTGAAGCCGATCTCCTGCTGGGCGCGGGCGAAGAACTCGGTGTCCCGGGGGTTCGCCCCCGGCCAGCCGCCCTCGATGAAGCCGACGCCGAAGTTGTCCAGGTGCCGGGCGATGGCCAGCTTGTCCGCGACCGTGAGGTTGATGCCCTCGCGCTGGGCGCCGTCGCGCAGCGTCGTGTCGAAGACGTGGAAGCTGTCGTCGAGACGGGGCGCGGAAGCGGACGGCTTGTCGTCGGCGGACGCGGTGCCCTGCGGGGGCACGCTGCCGTGCGCCGACGTGGCGGCGGACGCGGCGTGCGAACTGTCGTCGGTGGCCTGACTGGTCATGGCTGACTGACTCCTGTCGATGAGTGGCTCCGGTATTTCTGGATCCACTTGCCCCCATCATCGCGCGCTGCTCGCCTCCGGCCGGGATGGGGTCCGGGAAACGAAAAAACCTCTCGCGGGTGCGAGAGGTCTGCGCGCGGGTCTGAGGCACGGTGTCCGCTGCCGCGAGGGTGTGTCACGGGATCAGCGGTCACTGCGGACCGGCGCGCTGATGCCAATAATCATGGCGAAAGCGAGCATGGTCGGCAGTCTGCCATACACGCTGCACCGCGGGGCCCGGGATCTCACGATGTGGGCGTCCTTTTTGCACGGGTTACCCGCCGCCGTGAGCACAACACTTCGGCCGGCGGTGTGCGGCGTGCGGTATCCGGCCGCCCGCCCGGCTTGTGTACACGTTCGGCGGGCGGGTCCGGTAAGCGGGCGGTGGTAGGGGAAGCAGCATGAGTTCACAGCCGCCGTCCGGACCGCCGCGGGGTCCGTTGCCTCCTCGGCCCGGACCGCCAGGACCGGAGAAGGGGCCCGAGCCCGGCGGGGCCCCGGCCGGCGGGCCGCCTCGCCGGCTGCTCACCCTGGTCGTCGGCGGGGCGGTCGTGGTGCTGGGGCTCGTGGTGCTGCTGATCACCCTGCTGCGGGGTGGCGGGGAAGGGGGTGGTCCCCCGAAAGCCTCTGCTTCGCCCACGAGTACCGATACGGCGGCAGCCCGGGAACTCGCGAAACGTGCGGCCCTCACCCCCGGGGACTGGGGACCCGGCTTCGAGAAGGACGATCCGTATGAGATCGACCCCGCGGACGAGTTCGCGCTCAAGGCCGACTGTGAGGCCTACGCTCGTACCCCGAGAACCGGAACACTGGCCTCTGTGAACCGCGCCGCGCGAACGTCCAGCAGGCACCTGGCCGTGGAGTCCGCGGTGTGGGTGTTCGCCGACCAGCCGACGGCCGAGAAGTTCATCGCGGACACCCGGACCGACTTGCATCGCTGTCCCACGCAGACCAGCGGAAAGGGGCGCTGGACCGGCATTCACGAGGGCAACCCGCCTCAGCTGACCGGCTTCGACGACGTCGTGTCCGAGGAAGGCACAGTGGCCTCGCACACAGACGGCACCAAGGCGCACGATCCCTACATCATCCTGACCGGACGGGCCGGAGAGACCGTGCTGATCGCAAAGGTCTACGCGACACCCGACTCGGCGACGGAGATCCGCAAGCAGGCCGCAAACGGGCTGCAACTCATGGAGCAGCTGAGGCAGGGCGCGGGGGGCTGACCCGGCCGTTCGGTGGCCGCCGTAGAACCACGGCACAGCGCCCGGGCCGCCACGGACGCGTTGTCCGGGGCGGCCCGGGCGGAGGGGCCCGGAGGGGTCAGCCGAGGCGGTGCATCCAGCCGTGCTGGTCCTCGGCGACGCCCCGCTGGATGTCCAGCAGGGCCCCGCGGAGCTTGAGGGTGACATCGCCCGGCTCGCCGTTGCCCTGGGTCCACTCGCCGCCCGTGGACTTGACCGTGCCGACCGGCGTGATGACGGCGGCGGTGCCGCAGGCGAAGACCTCGGTCAGCGTGCCGTTCGCGGTGTCCTCGCGCCACTGGTCGATGGAGACGCGGCCCTCCTCGGACTCGTAGCCGAGGTCACGGGCGACGGAGAGGAGCGAGTCACGGGTGACGCCGGCCAGGAGGGAGCCGGTGAGGGCGGGAGTGATGATCTTGTTCCCATACACGAAGTACAGGTTCATGCCGCCGAGTTCCTCGACCCACTTGTGCTCCACGGCGTCCAGGTACGCGACCTGGTCGCAGCCCTTCTCGGCGGCCTCGGCCTGCGCGAGCAGCGACGCGGCGTAGTTGCCGCCGGTCTTGGCGTCGCCCATGCCGCCGGGGACGGCGCGCACGCGGTCCTCGGACAGCCAGATGGAGACCGGCTTGACGCCGCCGGGGAAGTACGCGCCGGCGGGCGAGGCGATGACGAGGAACAGGTACTCGTTGGCGGGCCGCACACCCAGGCCGACCTCGGTCGCGATCATGAACGGGCGCAGGTAGAGCGACTCCTCGCCGCCGTGCGCGGGCACCCACGCCTTGTCCTGCTGGACCAGGACGTCGCACGCCTCGATGAACGTCTCGACGGGCAGCTCGGGCATCGCGAGACGGCGGGCGGAGGCCTGGAAGCGCTTGGCGTTCATCTCCGGGCGGAAGGTGGCGACCGAGCCGTCGGGCTGCCGGTACGCCTTGAGGCCCTCGAAGATCTCCTGGGCGTAGTGCAGGGTCATGTTCGCCGGATCGATCGACAGCGGCGCGTACGGCACGAGCTGCCCGTCGTGCCAGCCGCGGCCCTCCGTCCACTTGATCGTCACCATGTGATCGGTGAAGTAGCGGCCGAACCCGGGGTTGGCCAGGATCGCCTCGCGCTCGGCAGCGGAGAGGGGGTGGGCAGAGGGCTTGAGCTCGATCGTGGGCGTCGTCATGAGTGGTTGTCCTTCACCGTTGGTTGTGACGGACCGCGCTCACGCCTGCACTGGCAGTACTAGGACGTCCGAGCTTCCCTGCACACCGCGGTCCCGCCGTCTCGATTATCTCGCGAGGGGGAAGGTGGTCGTGCCGGGCGTGAATGCGGCCCAGGGGTCGATGGTGGCACCCGGAGACCGCATACGAGAAGCCGCCGGGCGCCCTGTGGCTCCGGCGGCTTCTCGGTGTTCGAGAGGTGAGTCCGCCGGATCAGCCGGCTACTCGTGCGGCGAGCGCGTCGCCGATCTCTGCGGTCGTACGAGCGGCGTCGCCGCGCTCCGCGAGGTCGACGGAGACGGCCTCCTCGATGCGCGCCGCCTCGGCCTCGTAGCCGAGGTGGCGCAGCAGGAGGGCGACGGACAGGACCGTGGCGGACGGGTCCGCCTTGCCCTGGCCCGCGATGTCGGGCGCCGAGCCGTGCACGGGCTCGAACATCGACGGGAACTCGCCGGAGGGGTTGATGTTGCCGGACGCCGCGACACCGATGCCGCCGGAGATCGCCGCGGCGAGGTCGGTGATGATGTCGCCGAAGAGGTTGTCGGTGACGATCACGTCGAAGCGCTCGGGCTGCGTGACGAGGTAGATCGTCGCCGCGTCCACGTGCATGTACTCGGTGGTGACGTCAGGGAACTCCTCGCCCACCTTGTTGAAGATGTCCGTCCACAGGTGACCGGCGTGCACGAGCACGTTGTTCTTGTGGACGAGGGCCAGCTTCTTGCGGGGGCGCGCCTGGGCACGGGCGTAGGCGTCGCGGACGACGCGCTCGATGCCGAAGGCGGTGTTGAGGGAGACCTCGGTGGCGACCGCGTGCGGGGTGCCCTTGCGGATGGTTCCGCCGTTGCCCGTGTACGGGCCCTCGGTGCCCTCGCGGACCACGACGAAGTCGATCTCCGGCTGACCCGCCAGCGGTGTGGCGACACCCGGAAGGAGCTTCGAGGGGCGCAGGTTGACGTGGTGGTCGAAGGCGAAGCGGAGCTTCAGCAGGAAGCCGCGCTCCAGGACACCGGACGGGACCGAGGGGTCGCCGATCGCGCCGAGCAGGATCGCGTCGTGCTGCTTCAGGGCTTCGAGGTCGGCGTCCGTGAGGGTCTCGCCCGTGGCGTGGTAGCGCCGGGCGCCGAAGTCGTACTCCTTGGTCTCGAGCTTCACGTCCTGCGGGAGCGCGGCGCTGAGGACCTTCAGGCCCTGGGCCACGACCTCCTGGCCGATGCCGTCACCGGGAATCACTGCGAGATTGATGCTTCGAGACATGCCGGTACCGTACTCCTCGTCCCATGCTTTGACACGTAGCGTCCAGCATCCGGACCGGCCACTGGGGGCTTGGCCCCCAGATCCCCTTATCGGCCTTGACGGCCTCGTCCTCAATCGCCGGGCGGGCTTTTCTGTCGGTTTCCGTTCACCCGGATGACTGGCCCCTGTTGGCCATTGCTGGGAAGTTGTCCGGCATGGACACTCCCAACGTCGGCATCCCCGAGCAGCTCGTGCGGCGCATGAGCATGGCCGAGCAGCACGAGTATCTGCGGGCGAAACTGACGCGGCGCAGGGTTCTGGCGGGGGCGGTCGGCACCGCCGGGGCGGCGGGTGGGATCGGGCTGCTGACCGGATGCTCCTCCGGTACGGCACACGGCAGTGGCCCCTCGGCCGCGCCGCTGACGCGGTCCGCGACGGCCACGGTGGACGGCTCGCTGGTGGCGCCGTTCGGGCGGCATCTCGCGTTCGGCGCGGACCCGAAGACGCAGATGCGGATCTCCTGGCAGGTGCCGTTCGCGGTCAAGAACCCGTACGTACGCGTGGGGTTGAGGCCGTGGGAGCTCGACCGGAAGATCGAGGCCGAGGTACGCGATCTGCACACCCCGGCGCTGACCTCGCAGCTGCCCGCCGTCGACCAGTACTACCTGCACGTCGCCCTGGACGGCCTGAAGCCGGGCACGACGTACTTCTACGGTGTCGGCCACGACGGCTTCGACCCCGCGAGCACCGATCGGCTGTCCACCGTCGGCACCTTTCGCACCGCGCCCGCGACGCCCGAGACATTCGTGTTCACGGCCTTCGGCGACCAGGGCGTGAGCTATGACGCGCTCGCCAACGACCAGCTGATCCTGGGCCAGAACCCGTCGTTCCATCTGCACGCGGGCGACATCTGCTACGCGGACGGCACCGGGCACGGCGAGCACTCGGACGTGTACGACGCGCGCGTGTGGGACCAGTTCCTCGCGCAGACGGAGTCGGTCGCGAGGTCGGTGCCGTGGATGGTGACCACCGGCAACCACGACATGGAGGCCTGGTACTCCCCGGACGGCTACGGCGGCCAGTCCGCCCGCTGGTCACTCCCGGAGAACGGCTTCGACGCGAAGAACGCGCCGGGCGTGTACTCGTTCATCTACGGCAACGTCGGCGTCGTCGCCCTCGACGCGAACGACGTCTCGTACGAGATCCCCGCCAACAGGGGCTACACGGACGGAAAGCAGACCACCTGGCTGGACCGGCGCCTCGGGGAGCTGCGCGCGTCCTCGTCCGTCGACTTCATCGTCGTGTTCTTCCACCACTGCATGTACTCGACGTCCACGCACGCCTCGGACGGCGGGGTGCGGGACGCGTGGCTGCCGCTGTTCACCAAGCACCAGGTGGATCTGGTGATCAATGGCCACAACCATGTGTACGAGCGGACCGACGCGATCAAGAACGGGAAGGTCGGCCGGCACGTGCCCGTCGGCGCCTCGACCGATCCGACGCGCGACGGCATCGTGTACGTCACCGCGGGCGGCGCCGGCAGGCAGCTCTACGAATTCCCGGCCGGAGTCGAGGACAGCTACGAGGGCGCGGTGAAGGACCACGAGTCGATCCTCACCTTCCGCTGGCTGAAGTCGCAGCTGCCCGACGCGGAGAGTGTCGAGTGGTCCCGGGTGCGGTACACCGGCTTCTCGTTCCTCGCGGTGGAGGCGGAGGCCGGTGCGGCCCCGAAGCTCAAGGTCTCCGCGCTCGCCGAGAGCGGCAAGCGCATCGACTACTTCGAGGTCGCGCGCGGCAAGGGTCGGTAACCGCGAAGGTCAGTGACCGGTCTCGCCGCCGTTGTCCCTGCGGTCGAGGGCTCGCTGCAGGGCGGCGGCGGCGTTCTTGCGCTCGATTTCGCTGGTACGGGAGATACGGCGGACTCGGCGGACGGGCGTCGCAGTGGCCATGGTGATCGACTCCTTGAGATCACACAGCTCCGGAAGCAGCGTCAGGGGCTTCGCGGCTCTGGAGAGCGGGGGGATTTCGAGGTGCCGGAAAGGGCGGGGAACCAGAAGCGGCAGGGGTTGCCTGCCCGGTGCTCCGGCTCACGACCGCCATTCGCTGGATCGAGCGAGACGTTCGGCTCCTACAAAACTACGGGAGTACGGAGCGCCTGTCTCTACAATTACTCGGACTTCCTACTATCTGAGACGCGCACCCTGAACAGGCCCGCTGAACGCGCGCGCCCCGCCCCCGATCGGCCGGGGGCGGGGCGGAACGCAGGAGGACGGCCGGCCGAGAGGACGGTCAGCCCATGTGCGGGTAGCCGTACTCCGTCGGCGGGACCAGCGTCTCCTTGATCGCGCGGGTCAGCGTCCAGCGCATCAGGTTCTGCGGGGCGCCCGCCTTGTCGTTCGTGCCGGACGCGCGGCCACCGCCGAAGGGCTGCTGGCCGACGACGGCGCCGGTCGACTTGTCGTTGATGTAGAAGTTGCCCGCGGCGTAGCGGAGCTTGTCCATCGTGTACGCGACGGCGGCGCGGTCGCCTGCGATGACCGAGCCCGTGAGCGCGTAGGCGGACACCGACTCCATCTGGGTCAGCATCTCCTCGTACTTGTCGTCCTCGTAGACGTGGACGGCGAGGAACGGACCGAAGTACTCGGTCGTGAAGACCTCGTTCTCCGGGTCGCTGCACTCCACGACGGTCGGGCGGACGAAGTAGCCGACCGAGTCGTCGTACGTGCCGCCGGCCACGATCGTGCAGGTGTCGTCGGCCTTGGCGCGGTCGATCGCCGCCTTGTTCTTGGCGAAGGCCCGCTCGTCGATGACGGCGCCGATGAAGTGGGACAGGTCGGTGACGTCGCCCATGGTGAGGCCGTCCACCTCGGCCGCGAACTCCTCCTTGAAGCCGGAGTTCCAGATCGAGGCCGGGATGTACGCGCGCGAGGTCGCGGAGCACTTCTGCCCCTGGTACTCGAAGGCACCCCGGGTAAGGGCCGTCTTCAGGACCGCGCGGTCGGCGCTCGGGTGGGCGACGACGAAGTCCTTGCCGCCGGTCTCGCCGACGATGCGCGGGTAGGAACGGTACTTCTCGATGTTGTTGCCGACCGTCTTCCACAGGTACTGGAACGTCTTGGTCGAACCCGTGAAGTGGATGCCCGCGAGGTCCCGGTGCTCGAGCGCCACCTTGGACACCTCGATGCCGTCACCGGTGACGAGGTTGATCACGCCCTTGGGCAGGCCCGCCTCCTCGAGGAGCTGCATCAGCAGCACGGCGGCGTGGGTCTGCGTCGGGGACGGCTTCCAGACCACCACGTTGCCCATCAGGGCCGGGGCGGTGGGCAGGTTGCCCGCGATGGCCGAGAAGTTGAAGGGCGTGATCGCGTAGACGAAGCCCTCCAGCGGGCGGTGGTCCAGACGGTTCCACACGCCCGGCGAGTTGGCCGGCGGCTGCTCGGCGAGCAGATCGCGGGCGTACTTGACGTTGAAGCGCCAGAAGTCGATCAGCTCGCACGGAGTGTCGATCTCGGCCTGCTGGGCGGTCTTCGACTGGCCGAGCATCGTGGAGGCGGCCAGCGTCTCGCGCCAGGGGCCGGACAGCAGGTCGGCGGCGCGCAGGATGATCGCGGCACGGTCGTCGAAGGACATCGCGCGCCAGGCCGGGGCCGCGGCCAGCGCGGCGTCGATCGCGTCCTGCGCGTCCGCCTGCGTGGCGTTGCGGTAGGTGCCGATGACGGCCTTGTGGTTGTGCGGCTGCACGACCTGGAACGGCTCGCCGCCGCCCATCCGCTGCTTGCCGCCGATGGTGCAGGGCAGGTCGATCGGGTTCTCGGCGAGCTCCTTGAGCTTCGCCTCGAGCCGGGCGCGCTCGGGTGAACCGGGGGCGTAGCCGTGCACCGGCTCGTTGACGGGAGCGGGGACCTGGGTCACAGCGTCCATGAGTTCCTTGACTCCTTTTGAGTGGCGGGTGGGATCTGCCCTGGATCAGTTCTTGGTGATCATCGAGCGGACGAAGAAGAGCAGGTTGGCCGGCTTCTCGGCGAGGCGGCGCATGAAGTAGCCGTACCAGTCGGTGCCGTAGGCGGTGTAGACGCGCATCCGGTGGCCCTCGGCGGCGAGCCGGAGGTGCTCGTCGCTGCGGATCCCGTACAGCATCTGGAACTCGTACTCGTCCAGCTTGCGCCCGGCGCGGCGGGCGAGCTCCTGTGCGATGGAGATGATGCGCGGGTCGTGGCTCCCGATCATCGGATAGCCCTGGCCCTCCATGAGGATCTTCAGGATCCGGATGTACGCCTTGTCGATCTCCGCCTTGTTCTGGAAGGCGACGGAGGCGGGCTCCTTGTACGCGCCCTTCACCAGCCGGACGCGGCTGCCGGACGCGGCGAGGCGGCGGGCGTCGTCCTCGGTGCGGAACAGGTAGGCCTGGATCACGCAGCCCGTGCCGGGGAAGTCCTGGCGCAGCACCTCGTGGATGGCGAACATCGAGTCGAGGGTGGTGTGGTCCTCGGCGTCCAGGGTGACGGTGGTGCCGATCGCTGCGGCGGCCTCGACGACCGGGCGGACGTTGGCGAGGGCCAGCTCGTGCCCGCCCTGGAATGTAGGGGCGGGCCCGGAGGGCCCACCTTTGAGGGCGGTGGTGGGCGACGGGAGGGACTGGCCGAACATGGACAGCTTCACCGACATCTCGGCCTTGGTGCCGAGGCCGAGCTCCTTGAGGCGCTCGATCAGCTCGAGGTAGGCGTCGCGGGCGGCGGCGGCCTGCTCGCGGGTCGTGATGTCCTCGCCGACGACGTCCAGCGTGACCTCGAGGCCCTTGGCGGTGGCGTCCTGGACGATCGGGAGTACGTCGTCGACGCTCTCGCCCGCGATGAACCGGTCGACGACCTGTTTGGTGCCCGGCGCCGTCGATACGAAGCGGCGCATCTTGTCGCTGCGCGAGGCGGCGAGGATCACGGGACCCAGCACGGGGCACCTCCACACGGAAAGTATTGAGACAGGCCGCATACCGGAGGGAGGGGCGACAAACCCCAACGTTCCAGGTGCGGCACGGAGAACCACCGTGAAACCTAAGGATCCCTCCGATCGTGATCCATCGACAGCTGTCACGCATCCGTGGCCGAGATCTCAGACAGATGTCTGAAGGGCACGCGATATGCGGGAGAATGCCCGGGTGAAGGGCGACTACCAGGAACTTGTCGACGAGATCTCCGCGCTGCTCGGCGCCCCCGCGACCCTCGAGAACCGCGACTTCGCCCTGATCGCCTTCGGCGCCCACGACAGCGACAGCGACTTCGACGAATCCACGCTGGACCCCGTCCGGACCCGCTCGATCCTCACGCGCCGCTCCACCCCGGCGGTCCGCGCCTGGTTCGAGGGCTTCGGGATCGCACGGGCCACGGGCCCGGTGCGCATTCCGCCCGCCCCGGACGCCGGCGTGAACCGGGGCCGCATCTGCCTTCCGGTACGCCATCGGGGGGTCGTACTGGGATACGTATGGCTGCTGGACGCCGAACCGGGCCCCGGTGAGGAGCAGTTGGCCGCCGCGATGGAGGTGGCGGCGCGGATCGGCACGCTGCTCGCGGACGAGGAGCAGGCCGGCGCGGATCTGACCCGGGAGTTCCGTGCGGTGCTGACGGCCGAGCGCGGCTGGCAGCGCGACATGGCGGTGGCGGAGCTGCGTACGGCACTGGGGGAACGGGCCGGCGGCCTGCACGCGGTGGTGTGCGTGGCACCCTGGCCCTCCGCCGATCCGGCCGATGCGCCGTCGGTCCGCTCGGTGCCGGGGGCGACGGCCGTGTGCACGGTGCCGTGGGGTGCGGCCGGCCAGTGCCTCGCCCTGTTGATGCGCCTGCGTTCGCCGGACGTGCTCACCCCGGCGATGACGGCCGCGTCCGGAATGCTGAGCAGGGGCGGCGCGGGAGCCGGTGCCGCGGCCGGTGTGGCCCGTGCCCGGCGCGGTCTCGGCGAGTTGGGCGCCGCCTGGCGGGAGGCGTCGGCGGCAGCGCGGGCCGCCCTGGCCGAGCCGCGGCTCGGGCCGGTCGCCGCGTGGGCGTCCATCGGCCCGTACCGGCTGTTGACCGCGCTGTCACCGGAGGCGGTGCAGGACCCCGCCGTGGGCCTTCTGCTGGAGCCGTCCCACCGGGAACTGGCGCGCACCGCCGAGGTGTTCCTGGACTGCGCGGGCCAGGCCGGCCGCACGGCGGCCGAGCTGGGCATCCACCGGCAGACGCTGTACTACCGCCTCTCGCGGGTCGAGCAGCTCACCGGCCTCGACCTGGACGACGGCGAGGACCGGCTGCTGCTGCACATGGCGCTGAAGGCTTCGCGGCTGTGAGCAGCCCGAAAGGCAGAAGGATCGATACGGGCGACGCTCACCCGCCCCTCAGAATCCCTGCTTCCTGGACGCCGCCTTGATCACGCGCCTCAGCCCCTCGGTGAGTTCGTCGGCGGTGGGCGCGCTCGCGGGGTCGAAGTTCCACTGGGCGATAAGCCCCGTCATCAGGGTCATGTAGAACTTGCCGAGCGTGTCCACGGCCTCCTCCGGGACGTCCTCCTCGCGGCCCCCCATGAACATCGGGATGGTTCCGCGGCCGCCCTCGCGCTGCGCCCGCGCGAGGTGGTCGCGCACCTCGGGCAACTGGTCGCCCATCACCACGATCTCCATGCTGAGGCGCCACATGGAGCCGGGCCCCTGCATCGTGCCGATGATGTTCGACCAGACCTCCCTGAACCGCTCGACAGAGCCCGGCTCGGTGCCGGTCGTAGCCGGCTCACCGGCATCGAAGGCATCGGAGACGCCCTCGACCAGCGCGACGTACGCCTCCGCGAGCAGCTTGTCCTTCGAACCGTAGTGGTAGCCGATCGACCCCAGGTTGGTCCCCGACTCCTTGACGATGTCGCGCGCAGTCGTGCGCGCGAAGCCCTTCTCCAGCAGGCATCGCTTCGCGCCTTCGAGCAGATCCTCGCGGTGTCCCATGCGGTCCACCCTAGCGCCGATCAATACAAGCGTCCCATACCGGCGTTTTACACGAGCGTCCTAGACAGTCGTTTAAGACGTGCGTACAGTCCTGCTCATGACGAACACGACGGGCACCGCCCCGACCACCAACTCCCGTGCAGGGCACCGCGAATGGACCGCTCTCGGCGTCCTGATGCTTCCGCTGCTGCTGGTCTCCATGGACGTCTCCGTCCTCTACTTCGCCATCCCGGCGATCAGCGCCGACCTCGAACCCAGCGGCACCCAGCAGCTGTGGATCTTCGACATCTACGGCTTCGTGCTCGCCGGACTGCTCATGACGATGGGCTCGCTCGGCGACCGCATCGGCCGGCGCAAGCTGTTACTGCTGGGCGCCGCCGCCTTCGGCGCGGCCTCACTCGTCGCCGCGTACGCGAACAGCGCCGAGACACTGATCGCGGCCCGCGCGGTCCTCGGCATCGGCGGCGCGACGCTCATGCCGTCCACGATGGCCCTCGTCCGCACGATGTTCACCGACCCGGCCCAGCGCACGAAGGCGATCGGCATCTGGTCCGGCGTGATGACCGGAGGTGTCGCGCTGGGTTCGGTGATGAGCGGCGTCCTCGTCGAGCACTTCTGGTGGGGCTCGGTCTTCCTGGTCAACCTGCCCGCGATGGCGCTCCTGCTGGCCGTCGGACCCGTCCTGCTCCCGGAGTCCAAGAACCCCGAACCGGGCCGCTTCGACCTGCTGAGCGTGCCGCTGTCGATGGCCGCCGTACTGCCGGTGATCTATGGCCTGAAGGAGATCCCGTCCGAGGGCTTCGAGCCCCTCTACGTCGCGTCCCTCGCCGTGGGACTCCTCTTCGCCGCCCTCTTCGTGCGCCGCCAGCGCACCGCCGCGTCGCCGATGATCTCCCCCTCGCTGTTCGGCGGGCAGGGCTTCGGCTCCGCGATCGTCCTCAACCTGATCGCCGCCTTCGGGATGATGGGCTCGGCGTACTTCACCACGCAGTACCTGCAGTCGGTGCTCGGCAAGAGCGCGCTGGAGGCCGCGCTGTGGGCGCTGCTTCCCTCGGTCCTCATCGGCTTCGCCGCACCCGTGGCCGCACAGCTGGTGCAGCGCGGCGTGCACCGCGCCCACGTCGTCGCCGCCGGCTTCGTGACGGCCGCGGCCGGATACGGCCTGCTGGCCCTCGCCGGCCCGGACTCGATGTGGCTGGTGCTCGCCGGGGCCGGCGTCCTCGCCTGCGGCATCGTCACCGTGATGTCCCAGCTGACGGACCTGGCGCTGGGCGCCGCCCCCGTCGAGAAGGCCGGCGCCGCCTCCTCGCTCCTCGAGACCGGGCAGGAGTTCGGCGGTGCCCTGGGGATGGCCCTGCTGGGCTCCATCGGCACCGCGGTCTACCGACACGGCATTCCCGACGACGCGCCCGGGGCGGCCCACGAGACACTCGGCGGCGCCCTGGCCGTCGCCGGGCAGCTGCCCTCCCGGGCCGCCGACGCCCTGGTCTCCGCGGCCCGGGAGGCGTTCACCAGCGGGATGCAGGCGGCGGCGGTTGCGGCGACCGTGCTTTTGCTTGGTGCGGCGGCCTTGGCGGCAGGTGTGCTTCGCCGGGTGACGGTGCGGGATGCCGGAGGAGGCGCGCCCTTCCGCACCTCACCGTCGACCGCCACGGCAACAACGTCGTGGCGCGTACGCATCTGGGGCGCCCGGAGCGCGTGATCCTGGCCGGGC
>NZ_JBSFWK010000059.1:0-50888 GCF_053594815.1 Streptomyces sp. NPDC002577
ACGTCATCACGGTCGACGGTCAGGTCATCGGCGAAATGCCGGTCGCCAGTGGCGTCGGGCACGTACTTCACAGTGACAACGATCCTCAGACTCACGCCGGCTCTCCTACTGCATCGTCATTTCCGGGCTGCCTTGTTGCAGGCAGCATAGGCGCCTGAAGCGGCAGATTCCGCTCGTGGCGGCTCGCGCTCCGAACGAAATATTACTCACCAGTACATCCAGTGGATGCCCACTAAGCAAGCGCTTTGAACTGTGACGTTCGCAACGCTGTGTAATCGGGATCTCTCAGTCGCGCAGCGCGTTGAAGCGGCCCTGGTGGTAAAGGAGCGGGCGCCCGGCGCCCGCGGGGTCACCGACCACCGCCTCGGCCAGGACTATGCGGTGATCCCCGGCCGGCACCCGGGCGACGACCCGGCAGACGAGCCAGGCGAGGACGCCATCCAGTACGGGTACGCCGTGCGGGCCTTCGTACCAGCGGGTGGGCGCGCCGAAGCGGTCGGCGCCGCTGCGGGCGAACGTGGCGGCCAACTCCTGCTGGTGCTCACCGAGTATGTGCACCCCGACATGCCCGGACTCGGCGATGACCGGCCAGCTGGAGGCACCCAGGCCTATGCCGAACGAGATGACCGGGGGCTCCGCGGATACCGAGGTGAGGGAGGTGGCGGTGAAGCCGACGGGGCGGCCGCCCTGCGCGGTGATCACCGCCACTCCGGCGGCGTGCTGCCGGAAGACGGAGCGCAGCAGATCCGGGGAGGCGAGCTGAGGGTTGCCGAGACCGGGCGTGGCCGTCATGGAGCTGTCCTTCTGTCGGGGGTTCGAGCGAGTCGGCGACTGTTCAGCAGCCGGGACAGCGGGCGCTCGCGTTGCGGACGAGATCCACATCGACGCGCTCGTGAAGGAGGAGTTCCGGGGGCATGAGAGTCAGGCTGATGATAGGTGGCCGTTGCAGTCAAGACTGTTCCGGCATATGGGAGCCGGCTCGCCGTGCGTCAGACAGCCTCCCCGAGCGCCGCGATCACGTCGGCCTTGCGCGGCTGACCGGCCGCCCTGCGCACGATGCGCCCGTCCGCGTCGAGGACCAGCACCGTGGGCGTTCTGACGATGTCCAACTCCCGCACGAGGTCGAGATGGTCCTCGGCGTCGATGTCGAGGTGTCTGACGCCGGGGACCAGTCCGGCGACGTCGGAGAGCACGCGGCGCGTGGCCCGGCAGGGCTGGCAGAAAGCGCTGGAGAACTGCACGAGCGTTGCCCGCTCACCCAACTCGCCGCCGAGCTCCGCCGCCTGGAGCCGCCGGCTTCCGTCCCGTCCGCGCACTCTCACTCTCCCGCTCCGGTCGTCGGTCACACCCAGTACACAGCGTCGGTGCAGCAACGCCCTGTCCCTCCCGCCTTGTCAGCGTCCGCCGTGCGCCAAAGATTCCCGGTTCGGCGGCGTTTGCGTGTCCGCTCGCTTACGCCAACGTGACGAGGATCTCGCGCCTCACAGGAGCCAGGACTGGCCACTCGTTCGTTCTTGGGGCACGATCTGCGCAAAGCCGAAAACCTACGGCTGCGTAACTTACCGCCGGGAGCCCCCGCCCCAGGCAGAGACGAAGGGTCCTCCCCACGCATGGCAGAGCTTGTCTACCGTCCGGTCATCGGTGCCGCCCGCACGATGTTCAGGGCACTCGACCTGAAGATCGACTGCGAGGGGTCGGAGTTCATTCCGCGCTCGGGCGGAGCGGTGCTGGTGAGCAACCACATCGGCTACCTGGACTTCATCTTCAACGGTCTCGCCGCGCTGCCGCAGAAGCGTCTGGTGCGCTTCATGGCGAAGGAGTCGGTCTTCCGGCACAAGATCTCCGGGCCCTTGATGCGCGGGATGAAGCACATCCCGGTGGACCGCAAGCAGGGCGAGCAAGCGTACGCGCACGCGCTCGACTCGCTGCGGTCCGGTGAGATCATCGGGGTGTTCCCCGAGGCGACCATCTCGCAGTCGTTCACGCTGAAGAGCTTCAAGTCCGGCGCCGCGCGCCTGGCCCAGGATGCCGGGGTGCCGCTGATCCCGATGGCCGTGTGGGGTACGCAGCGCCTGTGGACGAAGGGCCGCCCGCGCAACTTCAAGCGCGACCACATCCCGATCACCATCCGGGTCGGCGAGGCGGTGGAGGCCCCGCGTGACCAGTACGCGGGCGCCATCACGCGGCGGCTGCGCGACCGGGTGCAAGAGCTCCTCGAGGCCGCGCAGCGCGCCTACCCGGTGCGCCCGAAGGGCCCGGACGACACCTGGTGGATGCCGGCCCACCTCGGCGGTACGGCTCCGACGCCCGCCGAGGTGAAGGCCGCCGAGGTCCACTGACGGGTCACGCCCGGGACTCCGGGGCGTGCAGGGTGAGCCGCGCCCCGGGGCTGCACTTCTCGATCAGCTCGGCCAGTTCAGCCCCCGCCGCCTCCCCGTCGCAGTGCGGCCCCATGCACTCCAGCAGGAAGACCGCGTTCACAGACTCCTCGGTGAGGCGGGTGCGCGTGCCCTGCCGCCAGTTCCAGCGCCGGCACGTGACTCCCCTGTCGTCCCGCCACACCACTTCTCCCGCGTCGGGGTGTTCGACGACCTCCTCCCCTGCCGCGACGGTCACGAAGTCCTCCTCACCCGTCGCCCGTACGAGCCGCATGCCGCCCTGGATGCGGTCGGCGTCCTCACCGCCGACCGGGACCAGATGGGCCACGCTGATCGCGTTGTAGACGTCGACGAGGGCGTTGATCCTCGGCAGGCCCGCGTCCGAGAGCGCCCGCTTGGCGAGCGCCTCGGCGGAGTTGCGGGTCCGTGAGGGCTTGGCGCCGAAGGCCGTGTAGGCCTCGCGCCAGGCGGCCATGTGCGGATCCTCGTGCGGAGCGCGTCCGCCGAGCCGCACCGCGAGACGCCGGGCCGCGTCGTCCAGGAGCGCCGACGTGGCGTCGGTGCTGGGTCCGTTGACGAGGCCGTGCGCCTCGACGGCGACATGGGTGAAGCCGGGCGCCAGGGCGCGGACCTCGTCCGACACGGTGAGCGTGAGGGTCATCGTCTGCCTTGCCTCAGAGTGCGATGGGAAGCGTCTTCCAGAGTTGCTCCCGGTCGGTGGCGTCCTGGAGAGCCCGCAGCACGGCCGGGTGAGGTTCAGCGTACAGCACTGGATAGTCCATCTCATTGGACTTCGGGTCGGGAGTGAAGGCGAGGCGCTCGCCGTTGAGCGAGAACCGGGCGTCGACCCCCGGCTTGTTCCCGCGCGCATCCTGCCGGTGCCATGCGCCGCGGAACCGCACGGCGATCAGCCCGTGCACCATGTCGAACTTCTGATAGCACAGCGCCGTCGGAATGTCCTCGGCCCGCAGCAGCGCGGCCAGCGCATGGGCCTTGGCATGACAGATGCCGGTGCGCTGCTCCAGGACGTCGGAGGCACGCCAGGTCACCCGCATGTCGCCGCTGTCGGCGGAGTGCGGAATCTCGTCACGGACGAACTCGTACGCGGACTGCGCATAGACATACGAGTCGACTGCCCCCGCGGCGATGCGCGCGGCCGTGTCCCGCACCAGCGGATGGTGATGGTCGATGACGTCGTCGGCGGCCAGATAGGCCGACAGGTCAGAGGTCTTCTGGATCAGCTCCATGCCCGGAGAGCATAGGAATACGGCCGACCGTGAGTCAATGATTTTTCGGTCGACCGTATATCTATGCACTGACTCCCGTCGTGGCCTAGCGCGCCATCTCCTCCTTGAGCGCCGCCACGAACCCGTCGACGTCGTCCTCGGTCGTGTCGAAGGAGCACATCCAGCGGACGTCGCCCGCCGCCTCGTCCCAGAAGTAGAAGCGGTAGCGCTTCTGCAGCCGGGAGCTGACATCGTGCGGAAGGCGCGCGAAGACCGCGTTCGCCTGCACCGGGTAGAGGATCTCCACGCCGTGCACGGCACGGACGCCCTCGGCGAGGCGCTGCGCCATCTCGTTGGCATGGCGGGCGTTGCGCAGCCACAGGTCCTTGGCGAGCAGCGCCTCCAACTGCACGGAGACGAACCGCATCTTGGACGCGAGCTGCATGGACAGCTTGCGCAGGTGCTTCATGTGGCTGACGGCGTCCTGGTTGATGACGACGACCGCCTCGCCGAACAGGGCGCCGTTCTTCGTCCCGCCCAGGGAGAGGATGTCGACGCCGACGGCGTTGGTGAACGTCCGCATGGGCACGTCGAGCGACGCCGCGGCGTTGGCTATCCGGGAGCCGTCGAGGTGCACCTTCATGCCGTGCGCGTGTGCGTGGTCGCAGATGGCGCGGATCTCGTCAGGGGTGTACAGGGTGCCGAGCTCGGTGCTCTGGGTGATCGAGACGACCTGGGGCATGGCACGGTGCTCGTCGTCCCAGCCGTACGCCTGCCGGTCGATCAGCTCGGGCGTGAGCTTGCCGTCGGGCGTCGGTACCGTGAGCAGCTTCAGGCCGCCGACGCGCTCGGGCGCGCCGCACTCGTCGACGTTGATGTGAGCGCTCTCGGCGCAGATCACCGCGCCCCAGCGGTCGGTGACCGCCTGGAGCGCCACGACGTTCGCGCCGGTGCCGTTGAAGACCGGGAACGCTTCGGCGGTCGCACCGAAGTGGCTGCGGACGACCTCCTGCAGGTGCGCGGTGTAGTCGTCCTCGCCGTAGGAGATCTGGTGGCCGCCGTTGGCCAGGGCGAGCGCCGCGAGGATCTCGGGGTGGAC
Organism: Streptomyces sp. NPDC002577; assembly: GCF_053594815.1. Lineage (NCBI taxonomy): Bacteria > Bacillati > Actinomycetota > Actinomycetes > Kitasatosporales > Streptomycetaceae > Streptomyces > Streptomyces sp. NPDC002577. Next base: position 4,704 of record NZ_JBSFWK010000059.1, read on the forward strand.
GCCCGCGTAGTTGTCGCTGGCGAAACCGCGGATCTCCGGGTCGTGGTGACGCCTGGCGTCGGTCTTCGGAGGGTTCACGGCTTCTCGGTGAGCCACAGACGCTGTCCGTTCACTTCCTGGGCGGGCCTCTCCCAGATTCCGGCGATGGCCTCGGCCAGCTCCTTGACGTCTGTGAAGCCCGCGAACTTCGCGTTGGGTTTCTCGGCGCGCATCGCGTCGTGCACCAACGCCTTCACCACCAGGATCGCAGCCGCCGACGTGGGCCCCTCGGCGCCCCCGGCCTTGCGGAAGAAGTCCGCCATGGCCAGTGTCCACGCCTCGGCGGCGGCCTTGGCCGCGGCGTAGGCGGCGTTGCCCGCGGTGGGCTTGCTCGCGCCCGCGGCGCTGATCAGGACGTACCGGCCGCGGTCGCTGTGCTGCAGCGCCTCGTGAAAAGCCAGCGAAGTGTGCTGCACGGTGCGGATGAGCAGCAACTCCAGGAAGTCCCAGTCGTCGAGGCTCGTCCTGGTGAACGTCTCGCTGCCACGCCAGCCGCCCACGAGGTGCACGAGCCCGTCGACGCGGCCGAAGTCCTTCTCGATGCGGGTGGCCCAGTCGCGGGTGGCCCCGAGGTCGAGCAGGTCGACCGTGTCCCCCACGACGGTGGCGCCGCCGTGTGCGTAGCGTGCCGCGTCCACGGCCTCCGCGAGTCGCTCCGGATCGTTGTCCGAGCCGACGACGGTGGCGCCCGCCTCGGCGAGCCGCAGCAGCGTCGCACGCCCGGCGGGGCCGCCCGCACCGGCCACCGCGATCACCGCACCGCTGAGAGCCCCGTTCCCCATGTTCCTCGCCTCCTGAGCAGTGTGCGCTGGGTCGATCGGTGACGCACTGACGTGATCACTCACGCGGCGACCCGCTCGGCGCTGTCCGCCGTGATGCCCTTGGTTGAGACGATCACGCTCTTCAGCTTCTTGGACAGTGCCTCATAGAACATGCTCAGCGGAAACTCGTCCGGAAGCACGTCATCGACGAGTTTGCGCGGCGGCTGCGTCAGATCCAGTGCGTCCGGGCCCTTGGCCCACTTCGAGCCCGGGTGCGGGGCCAGGTAGGCGGAGACCAGCTCGTACCCGGCGAACCAGTGGACCAGCTTCGGCCGGTCGATGCCGTCGCGGTAGAGCTTCTCGATCTCGGCGCACAGCTGGTTGGTGACCTGCGGGGCGCGGTCCCAGTCGATGTGCAGCTTGTTGTCGGTCCAGCGCACGACATCGTGCTTGTGCAGATACGCGAAGAGCAGCTGGCCGCCGAGCCCGTCGTAGTTGCGTACGCGCTCACCGGTCACCGGGAAGCGGAACATGCGGTCGAACAGCACCGCGTACTGCACGTCGCGGCCCTGCGGGAAGCCGTCGGCCTCGAGGTGCACGGCCTCCTTGAAGGCGGTGAGGTCGCAGCGCAGCTCCTCCAGACCGTACATCCAGAACGGCTGGCGCTGCTTGATCATGAACGGGTCGAAGGGCAGGTCGCCATGGCTGTGGGTGCGGTCGTGGACCATGTCCCAGAGCACGAACGCCTGCTGGCAGCGGTCCTGGTCGGTGACCATGTCGCGGATGTCGTCGGGCAGGTCGAGACCCAGGATGTCGACCGCGGCGGCGGTGACACGGCGGAAACGGGCCGCCTCGCGGTCGCAGAAGATGCCGCCCCAGCTGAAGCGCTCGGGTGCCTCGCGCACGGCGATGGTCTCCGGGAAGAGCACCGCGGAGTTGGTGTCGTAGCCGGAGGTGAAGTCCTCGAAGGTGATGCCGCAGAACAGCGGGTTGTCGTAGCGCGTGCGCTCCAGCTCGGCGAGCCAGTCGGGCCACACCATGCGCAGCACGACCGCTTCGAGGTTGCGGTCCGGGTTGCCGTTCTGCGTGTACATCGGAAAGACCACGAGGTGCTGCAGTCCGTCCGCGCGGTGCGCGGCCGGCTGGAAGGCGAGCAGCGAGTCCAGGAAGTCCGGGACCTGGAAGCCGCCGTCGGCCCAGCGCCGCAGGTCCTTCACCAGAGCGTGGTGATACGCGGCGTCATGCGGAAGGAGCGGGGCTATCTGCTCGACGGCGGACACCACGCGGTCGACGGCGAGTTCGGCGACGGCCTTCGACGGCGCGCCGTCGGCTCCGAAGTCGATCGAGCCGTCCTTGGCCTGCCACGGACGTATCTCCTCCACCGCATCCTTGAGCACGGGCCAAGCCGGGTGCTCGACCACCCTGCCCAACGGAGGATCCTGCTCCTCCACGACCACCTGCACAAGAATTTCCGTCATGACCCATCCTCCGCGGGAGAACCTTGCGTAGGCACACCTTATGTTGAAGCGCTTGGCCTCACAAGGTGATCTTGCCGGAAATCCTCCCGTCAACAGCCACAGTCGCCGACTTTCTTTCTGTCACACTCCGGCATGGGAGGCGATTTGTGACCTATTCCATGGAATGATCTCTGCGGCGGTCGCCGGGGCGGGGCTCTCCCAGGCGCAAGCGCTTCCGGCGGCCGTCAACCCTGTTCAGGACGCGCCCACCCAGGGGTGACGGGGCTCGCGGTGGCGGGGCGGCGGCCGGTAGGACAGGCCGCATCCCTCCCCCTCACACCGTTTGGAGCCCGGCAGTCATGAGCACCCGCACCGTCCTCGTCGCCGCCGCCATCACCGCCATTGTCCTGGGGATCGTCGGCACCCGGGCGAACGCTTCCACCGACCCGCGTCGGAGCGGTTCCATCACGGAGATGGGCCATTAGGCTGCCGTCTGGCCGCGCGGCACTCCCCCACTCCGGGCTGCGATGGAGCGGGGGCCCGGCGTCGCGCGGGCGCCGAGCCGCCGTCGACGGAAGCGGAGTCCACCTTGAACCTCCTCACCATCGGTCATCGCGGAGTCATGGGTATCGAGCCCGAGAACACCCTCCGTTCCTTCGTCGCCGCGGAACACGCCGGCCTCGATCTGATCGAACTCGATCTGCACCTCAGCAAGGACGGCGCGCTCGTCGTGATGCACGACGCGGACGTGGACCGTACGACCGACGGCAAGGGCCCGATCGCCGAGAAGACCCTTGCCGAGCTGCGGGCCCTCGACGCAGGCGGCGGCGAGCGCATCCCGGTCTTCGAAGAGGTCCTCGACGCCGTCAGGTCGCCGCTGCAGGCGGAGATCAAGGACATCGCGGCGGCGCGCGCACTCGCCGAGGTCATGCACAGGCGCGATCTCGTGTCCCGGGTCGAGGTGCTGTCGTTCCACGACGAGGCGATCGCGGAGATCTCCCGTCTCGTCCCGGGCGTACGGACAGCGCTCGTCGCAAGCCGCTACGGCACCGACGTCGTGGACCGGGCCAGGGCGGTCGGCGCCGCCACCCTCGTACTGAACATCCGCCGCCTCACGCTGGAGATCGTGGAACGGGCCCGTAAGGCGGACCAGAGGATCATCGGCTGGGTCGTGAACACCCAGGAGCATCTGCGGCTGGTGCGCGCGCTCGAGCTGGACGGGGCGACCACCGACTACCCGGAGATCAAGCGCACGGGCCGGTTCACCGCGTGAGCGACGGCCGGCTCACCGTGTGAACACCGGCCGGTTCACCGCGTGAGGTTCACGCGAGCGGCTTGACCAGCAGTTCGAACTGCAGGTCGGTGCGCTGAGGGATACCGAACCGCTCATCGCCGTACGGGAAGGGCGTCATCTCACCCGTACGGCGGTAACCGCGCCGCTCGTACCAGGCGATGAGTTCCTCGCGCACCGAGATCACCGTCATCTGCATCTCGGTCGCGCCCCACTGCTCGCGGGCGGTCCGCTCGGCCTCGGCGATGATCACCTTGCCCAGGCCGCCGCCCTGCAGGTCGGGCCGGACGGCGAACATCCCGAAGTAGGCGCTCGCGCCCCGGTGCTCCAGCTGGCAGCACGCGATGATCGCGCCGTCGCGCTCGGCGGTCAGCAGCACGCTGTCGGGCGCCTTGATGATGGCCAGGACGCCCTCCGGGTCGGTGCGCTGCCCTTCGAGGATGTCCGCCTCGGTGGTCCAGCCGCCCCGGCTGGAGTCCCCGCGGTACGCAGACTCGACAAGCGCGACGAGCGCGTCCACGTCGGCGTCGGTGGCCTCCCGGAAGGCGAGGTCACCGGTGTCGGGGCGTGGGGCGGTCTCCATGGGGCGGTTCTCCGGTCTCTGGTGCGGCTCGGGCTCCGAAGAGCCTAACGCGCGGCTAAGGTGCGATTGCATGGTGCATGTACTGAGCAGCAGGATCCTGCTGCGGCCGACGGACCCCGAGCGTTCGCGGGTCTTCTACGGCGAGAAGCTGGGCCTGGGTGTCTATCGCGAGTTCGGCACGGGACCCGAGCGCGGCACGGTCTACTTTCTCGGCGGCGGATTCCTCGAGGTCTCGGGCCGCTCCGAGACCCCGCCAGGCCCGGAAATGGAGCTGTGGCTCCAGGTCGCGGACGCGGCCGCCGCCCACGACCAGCTCAGGCAGCGCGGTGTGGACGTGCTGCGGCCGCCGCAGAAGGAGCCCTGGGGGCTGATCGAGATGTGGATCGCCGATCCCGACGGCATCAGGATCTGCATCGTCGAGGTACCGGCCGATCACCCGATCCGCTACCGTCCGGGCATCTGACCGCTCGGGACCACTCGGTTCAGGGCGGCACCGCCGAGTGGGCGGTACGGATCCTGGGCGGTACGAGCCGCTTCACCCGGCGCCGGGTCAGACGCGTGGCCCGCCCAGCGTTCCCTCCAGGCGGCGCAGCAGCTCTCCGAGGCGGGCGCTCAGCTCCCGCTGGTCGGTGGGGCCGAGGCCGGAGAGGACGTCCCTCTCATAGCCGAGCTGTACGGGGAGGACCGAGTCGACCAGGTCCCGGCCCGCGTCCGTCAGCGTCACATGGGCGACGCGGCGGTCGCGGACGTCGCCGTGCCGCTCCACGAGACCGCGCTCCTGCAGCTGCTTGAGGCGCTTGGTGACGGCGGCGCCGGAGGCGAAGGTCTCGCGTGCGAGCCCGCTCGGCGTCAGGTCGTGGCCCGTGCGGCGCAGTGCGCCGAGGAGGTCGAACTCGGGGCGGGTGAGTCCGGCCCGGCGCAGCGGCGCGTCCTCGGCCTGCTGCAGCAGGGCCGCACAGCGGTTGATCCGCCCGATGATCTCCATGGGTGCGGTGTCCGTGCCGGGGTGGACCGCCTGCCACTGCCGCACCACCGCGGCGACGGTGTCGTCGGCCGCCGTCCGGCCGTTCGCTGTCGTCATGTCCGTGCACCTTCCGATGCATGCAGCCCCTGCCGTCGTATCAACGCGGCGAGCGTGCGGTGTCCGGCCTGCTCGGCGAGGACCACCTGTTCCATGGGCAGCGCGCGCTGCCACCATTCTCCTGCGGCTGCGTCGGCCGCGTCGCGCAGGGCGACGACGGCGGCGGTGAGGCCCCGGTGGGCCGTCTCCAGAGCGCCCGGCTCGGCGTGCGGGTCGGCCAGGGTGCGCTCGGCGTGCTCGCGGGCGCGGTCGGCAGCCGTCAGGGCCCGCTCGATACGGTCGCCGGCACGCCGGTTGGTGACGGCGATCGCGGCGACCATGCCGAACAGCGCACCGACCAGAGTGTCCACGACGCGGTCGGAGACCAGCTCGCCGGTCTGCTGCGCGTGCCCGAACTCGGTGATGAGCAGCGCCATGGGCGTCACGAAGGCACTGCCCAGCCAGTAGTTGCGGCCCATCAGCCACTCGACGATCCAGCTGACGACCAGGAAGCAGATGGAGAGTGCCACGGGGCCGACGTGCGCGACGGGCACGAGCGCGGCGAACAGCAGCACTCCGACGACATTGCCGACGACGCGCTGCACGCCCCGCTTCCAGGTCAGCGTGACGTTGGCCTGGTAGAGGGAGGCCGCGGTGACGATGGCCCAGTACGGGCGGCCGACGCCGAGAGCGAGGGACACGTATCCGGCGACCGCACAGCCGATGGCGCAGCGCAGGGCGATGGGCAGCAGCGGTGAGCCGGGGCCGATGCGGCGCCACAGCGAGGGCTTCGCGCCTGCGGTTTCGGCGTCGACGCCGAGCAGTTCGTCCGCGGCACCGACCACGACAGGCGGGCGGGGTACGGATCCGCTGCCGCGCAGGCCCGTGGCCCAGGCGCGCAGTTGTTCGGCGTCTGTGGCCGTGGGGGCCGCCAGGGCGACCTCTGCGCGGACGACGAGCTGTTCGAGGGCGCGCCGCGCCGCGGTGCGTTCGCCGGTGGCCATCAGTGAATCCCAGGCCGCGTGGACGGCGGCGGCACCGGCGCTCCGCGCGCGTTCATGGTCGGGTCCGGCGCCCTTGGCGTCGACATAGGCGGCCGCGGCGTTCAGCGCGTGGGCGGTGGCGCGGCGCTCGGGTCCGTGCGGCCGGACCAGTGCGGGGGCCATACCGACGAGCCAGGAGACGACACCGGCACCGAGGGCCAGCGCGACATGCCCGGGCACCTGCCCGAGCGTCTGCGGCGCGAACAGTGCCGCGGAGCTGATGAACGTGAAGATCACGTTGCCCGGCGGGCCGAGTCGCGTCGCGTCGCAGAGGATCTTCTGTACCGCCGCGAGCACCGCGCCGACTGTCACCAGCACCACCGCTGAACTCGTGAGCGAGGCGGCGACCAGGGCGACGGCGAACCCCCCGACCATGCCGACGATGACCCAGAAGAGCGCACGCGCGCGTGCGGCGTAGGGACGATTGTGCGCGTACAGGGCACAGAACGATCCGGCCAGCGTGTACATGGCGAGGTCGAGCCGGTCGAGCGCCAGCAGTGCCAGGACAGGTATCGCGGCCGAGATCGCGACGCTCCAGGACCGCTTGAACCAGATGTCGGGCGACTTGCCGAGGCGCAGGACACCGGCGAGTGGCAGCCGGTGGACGCGCCGGGGCCGGGGTGAGGGTGGGGTTGTTGCGCTGGTCATGGAACAAGTTTAGCAGGTGTTTTACTAGAAAAACATTTAGAAACGATTCGTGTATGTCCGAGTGCTCCCCGGATACACCTGTGCGCTCGTATGCGCCCCCGCTGTCCCAGGGCATCTACTCGCCGACATCGTCGAGCGGGGAGGTACGCCGTGCACGGACCGGCATCGTCCGGCTGGCTGCTCGTCGCGCTGTGTGCGGCGTCCGGGGCGTACTGCCTGCTCCGCATGCGCAGCGGCGCCGAGGATCAGCGTCGCGCGGCGGGCGGCGAGGCGCTCATGGGCTTCGGCATGGCGGTGATGAGCGTGCCCGCCGCCGTGGTGACACCGCCGACCTGGACATGGCTCCTCTACACAGCGGTGTTCGGCGCCGCGGCGCTGCACGCCCTGTGGGCGGCCCGGACGAGCCCGCACCATCTGCACCACCTGGTGGGCGCGTTCGCCATGGCGTACATGGCGGCGGCGATGGCCGCCATGCCCGCGGAACACGCCGGTCATGGCGGGGCGGGAGTCCCCCTCCTCACGGGCGCGCTGCTGCTCTACTTCGCCGTGTACGTGCTGTGGGCGGGCGTGCGGCTCGTACCCGTGGCGGCAGCAGGACACGCAGGTCGTGGTTCCGCGTCTGCCGCGTGGGGCGACCGGCCTGAGCTGGCCCGGGCGTGCCGACTGTCGATGGGCATCGCCATGGTGGCCATGCTGCTCACACTCTGACGATCCGGCGAAACCCGTATCCGCCCGTGGCGTACGTCACTTGCGGCGACGGCCCATACCCTCGGGAACCCCCGCCTGAATAGGCTGGCGCACATGATGGTCCCCGCGGCACTGCTGCTGCTCGGCACCCTGACCGCTCTCATCGCCCCGAGGCTGCTCGCCCGGTCCGACTGGGCGGAGCGCGAACCGGTGGTCGCCCTGTGGGTGTGGCAGTGCGTCGTGGCAGCCGTCCTTCTGTGTTGCGCCCTGTCGATGACGCTCAGCGCCGCTGCCGCCTGGCAGGCTGTGCGCGGCCATGTGTTCGCCCCTGCGCCGCACTCGGTCGTGGCTGCGTACACCCTGGGCGCCACCGGACCCTGGCCCGCTGCGACTGCCGTGTTGCTGGCCTGCGGCGGTGTGTGGACCGCGGCGATGCTGACCCGCGAGATCGCCCGGGCCCGGACCAGGCGGAGGAAGGGGCGGGCCGAACTCCTCGTCCGTGCGCCGCTGCTGCCCGGCGAGGAGCCGGGCAGCGACCGGCTCGTGGTGCTGGAGGGCGAGCGCCCCGACGCATGGTGGCTGCCCGGTGCGGCGCCCCGGCTGGTCATCACCACGGCGGCGTTGCGCCGGTTGAAGGGGCGCCAGCTGGATGCTGTACTCGCCCACGAACAGGGGCACGCGCAGGCCCGGCACGACTGGCTGCTGCACTGCTCGGCCGCGCTGGCCAACGGCTTTCCGCAGGTGCCGGTCTTCGCGGCATTCCGGGACGAGATGCACCGGCTGGTCGAGCTGGCGGCGGACGACGTCGCCTCGCGCCGCTTCGGGCGCCTGACGATCGCGCTTGCCCTGGTCGAACTGAACGAGGACCGGGGCGTCTTCGGCCCCTGTCCCACTCCGCAGGCCCATGTGCCGCAGCGGGTGCACCGGTTGCTCGCTCCCCCGGCGCGACTCACCGCCGGACGCCGGCTGCAGCTGACCGCGGCCGCCGCGCTGGTGCCCGTCGTGCCGCTGCTGGTGGCGTTCGTGCCCGGCCTGCACGCGCTGGGATGACACGGCCCACAGCCCGAAGTCGGCCCTCGGGCCCGGCCGTCGGCGAAGATCACTCCATGCGCCCCGCACCACCTCAGGTCCCATCCCGCACTCCCCGCACCTGGTCCACGCGCGCCGCACCGGCCCTGGCCCTTGCGTCGGTTCTGCTCGTCGTGCTGGTCGCGCTGCGGTGGGGACCCCTCATGGACCTGGACGGCGGCATCTCCCGGACCACGCACCGCTGGGCCGTCTCCGAACGGGAGTTCACACAGGTCAACCGCATCCTGACCGACTGGCTGTGGGATCCCTGGACGATGCGTGCGCTGTGCGTAGCCGCCACTGTGTGGCTGGTCTGGCTCCACCGCGCATGGTGGCTCGCCCTATGGGTCGCGGCCACATGTGCGCTCGGCACAGGGGTGCAGCAGTCGCTCAAGGCCGCTGTCGGCCGCGAACGGCCCGTGTGGCCCGACCCGGTGGACTCCGCGCACTACGCGGCCTTCCCCTCGGGCCATGCGCTGACCGCGACGGTCGTGTGCGGGCTCGTGCTGTGGCTGCTGAGGCTGTACGGCGCCGGGCGGGCCCTGTGGCGTGCGGCTGTGGTGCTCGCCGTGCTGTCCGTCGTCGGGGTCGGACTGACCCGGGTGTGGCTGGGCGTGCACTGGCCGTCGGACGTGCTGGGCGGCTGGCTGCTCGGGGCCCTGCTGGTGACGCTCGCGGTCACGTCCTACGGGAAGGTCATGCCGGGCAGGAGCAGCATGGCGTACGGCAACGTCACAGCGGACGAAGAGGCCGTGCCGTACGCGCGCGATGGACGCGGCCGGGCGATGCGCGGCTGACGGCCGTCCTTGACCGGATGAGGCAGGGGCACGAATGATCAGCCCCATGACGATCAAAGGCGTGCTCTTCGATTTCTCCGGGACTCTGTTCCGTATCGAGTCCAGCGAATCGTGGCTGCGTGCCGTGCTCGACGACGCGGGGATGACGCTCCCGGAGCCGGAGTTGCTCCGCACCGCCGCGGCCCTGGAGACCGCGGGCGCCCTGCCCGGCGGGTCGTCTCCGCAGCACGTGCCCGACCACCTCGCCGAGGCGTGGGACACCCGCGACAGGACCGCCGAACTGCACCGAGCCGTCTACACCGGACTCTCCCGCCAGGTGCCGTTGCCGGACCCGGCTTTGCACGACGCGCTCTACGACCGGCACATGACTCCCGCCGCCTGGGCGCCCTATCCGGACGCCGCCGAGGTTCTCGAGGCTCTGCGGAGCCGCGGGATCGCCGTGGCAGTGGTCAGCAACATCGGCTGGGATCTGCGGCCGGTCTTCCGTGCACACGGCCTGGACCCGCATGTCGGCGCGTACGTCCTGTCGTACGAGCACGGCGTCCAGAAACCGGATCCGCGGCTGTTCGCGACCGCCTGCGACGCGCTGGGCGTGACCCCGCAGGAGACGGTCATGGTGGGCGACGACCGGCGCGCGGACGGCGGGGCGGCCGCCATCGGCTGCGCGGTGCACTTCGTGGAGCATCTGCCGGCGGCGGAGCGGCCCGACGGGCTGCGGCCGGTGCTGGACATGGTCGGCTGACGGCTTGGCCGGGGGATTCCGGTGGCGAGCGCGCACCTCGGCCGCATCACAGGGGCGCGCACACAGCGGCGCGCGCGAGACTGGAAGCGCGGGCGCCGACGGATCTCGAGGCCCGTATCCACCAGCCCGGACGCGTCGCTGTCCGCATGGACGATCCCCCGCGTCGCCCATGCGGACAGCCATAAAGCCGAAAGCCCCCGCTGAGAGGTGTTTTCGGACCCTCTGAGTATATTGGCTGGGAGCCAGTCAACGCAGGAGTACAGAATGTCCCCGCGCAGCGCATCGGTCAATGAAGAATTGCGCCGGCGATCCCGGGAGCGGCTGCTGCAGGCGACGGTCGAGCTGATCAGCGAGCGCGGATACGAGGCGACGACGCTGGGCGACATCGCGGACCGGGCCGGGTCGGCGCGGGGTCTGGTGTCGTACTACTTCCCCGGGAAGCGCCAGCTGCTGCAGTCGGCCGTGCACAGGCTGATGCACCGCACCCTCCAGGAGGCGCTGGAGCGGGAGCCGCGGACCGAGGACGGCCGTGAGCTGCTGGCGCGGGCCATCGACGCCATTCTGGGGCTGGCCGACGACTGGCCGTTGCTGATGCGGTCCCACATGGCGGGGATACTCCAGGCGGAGGGGTTCATCCAGTGCCCGGAGCAGCAACGGCTCGCCGAGCTGCTGCGCGACACCGTCCAGCGGTACGGCACGACCGACGTGGATCACGACTATCCGTTGCTGCGCGCCCTGCTGATGGGTGCGGTCTTCGCGGAGCTGCTGCCCGGGGCGCCGATGCCCACGGCGACGCTTCGGGCGGAACTCTTCTCGCGGTACGGGCTGGACTGGGACATGGGTGTCCCGCCGGGCGAGGAGCCGCCCGGCGGGATGCGTGCCATGCGGTTGTTCGATCAGCCGGTGGCCGATACGCCCTGACCGGCCGGACTGATCAGCCGAACTCGATCAGTCGAAGTAGTCCGGCTGTGTCTGGACGTTGAGTTCGCCGAGACGGACACGCTTGGCCGGGTCGGTCCTCCTGTCGCTGATCTTCAGGACGTCGAAGCCCTTGGCGATGTCGTTCGAGTAGATGTAGCCGTTGTAGTAGTACGCCGACCAGGATCCGCCGACGGTGATCGTGTCCGTGGTGAGCGGCCCGCGCTCGAAGTAGGCGATCTCCTTCGGGTTCGAGGAGTCGGTGAAGTCCCAGACCGAGACGCCGCCCTGGTACCACGCCTGGACCATCAGGTCCTTGCCCTTGACCGGGATGATCGAGCCGTTGTGGGCCACGCAGTTCTCGGTGTCGGCCTGGTAGCGCGGGATCTTGTAGTAGCTGCGGAAGACCAGCTTGCTGTCCTCACCCTTGCCGACGATGTCGTAGATGCCGTCGGCACCGCGGTTCGGGCCGATGGCCGCGTTGCAGGTGGCCCCGCCGCCGCCGCCCAGCTCGTCCGTGAAGACGACCTTGTCGGCGGTCTGGTTGAAGGTCGCCGAGTGCCAGAACGCGAAGTTGACGTTGTCCTGGACCTGGTCGATGACCTTCGGGTGCTCCGGGTCCTTGATGGAGAACAGGATGCCGTCGCCCATGCACGCACCGGCCGCGAGGTCCTTCGAGGGCAGGACCGTGATGTCGTGGCAGCCCGTGGTCTTGGAGACGCCCGGGTTGGTGGGCGCGCCCGGGTTGCCGCCGCCGTCGGGGCCGTCGCCCGGGAAGAGCACGGGGAAGTTCACGACCGCGGCCTTCTCGGGTGCGTTGCGCGGCACCTTGATGACGGAGATGCCGTCGTGCGGCGGCTGGCAGTCGGGGAACGTCGCGCTCGGCGAGTACGAGGAGACGTAGATGTAGACGTTCTTGCCGTCGGGCACCAGCGTGTGGGTGTGCGAGCCGCATGAGGTCTCGACGGCGGCGACGTACTTCGGGTTGGCCTTGTCGCTGATGTCGAAGACCTTCATGCCCTCCCACGACGACTTCTCGGTCGCGGGCTGCGTGGTGCTGCTGCAGGAGTTGTCACTGCGCGAGGAGTCGGTGGACAGGAACAGCAGGTTCCCGGAGACGGAGATGTCGTTCTGCGAACCGGGGCACAGCACCTGGGAGACCGTCTTCGGGGCCTTCGGGTTGCTGATGTCGAAGATGCGGAAGCCGTCGTAGTTGCCGGCGAACGCGTACTTGCCCTGGAAGGCCAGGTCGGAGTTGAGGCCGGTGAAGGCCTCCTTGGGGACGTTGGCCAGGTGCTCGATGTTGGCGGAGTGGACGATCTCGTCCTGCCCGGGTATCTCGCCGCTCTCGATGGCCGCCTCGGCCTCGGCGGCCTCGCTCTTCGACACACTTTCGGCAGCGGCGGGAGCGTCGCCGGGGTCTGGCGTCGCGGCCGCGGGACCGGCTGTGAGCAGCGCGGCGAAGAGGCCGGCTGCCGCTGCGGCAACTCCCAGGCGTCTGCGCCGCGTTCGGGGATCGTTCAACAGGGTCACTGCTTCCTCCCTAGTTGCCGTTCACGGGTGAACGGTTCAGGCACCCCCGCAGTATCGTCTTCATCATGCACAGATCAACAGAGGGCAATGAACTCGTAACGAAACTCTTTGATCACTAGTACCCGGAAGCGTGCTAGGACGGTCTTCGGTTGCCCAACTCACGGTGTGCCACAGGAGGTTGCAGTGTTTTACCGCCGTATGTCGTCCTTGCGCACTGCCGTCGTCGCGGTCTCTTTGACGGTGGCCGTCGTCGCCCTCGGCGGCTGCGACTCCGGATCGTCCGGCGACGGCTCGGCGAAGGGCGCGGGGAAGCCCTCGGCGGGCCCGTCCGTCATCGCTCCCGGAAAGCCCGGCGAGGCGGCCGAGACGCTGTCCGCCGCGGACGCCGCGAAGAAGAACGGATCGGACGACGCCCCCAACTCGGCCGACTTCACCTACGCCCAGATGATGATCAAACATCACGAACAGGCCCTCGAGATGACCGCCCTCGCGCCGTCGCGCGCCGCATCGGCGAAGGTCAAGGGCCTCGCGAGCCGGATCGCCGCCGGTCAGGCGCCGGAGATCAACGCCATGAAGGGCTGGCTGAAGACCAATGGGGGCTCGGAGGAGCCGCAGGAGCAGGGTCATGACCATGCCGCCATGCCGGGCATGGCCACCGAGGCGCAGCTGAAGGAGTTGCGCTCGGCGAAGGGCAAGGCGTTCGACGAGCTCTTCCTCAAACTGATGATCACGCACCACGACGGCGCGGTCACGATGGCCACGGACGTCCTCGCACAGGGCAACAACATCCAGATCGAAGAGATGGCCAATGATGTGATCGCACAGCAGACCAGCGAGATCAACCGGATGCGTGAACTGTCCTGATCCGGGCTGCCCGGTGTGCGGCGCACCTCCCTTCGGGCGTGCCGCGGTGCAATGCTGGAGGTGCGCGCAGTCACCTCACCTGAGGTACGCGCAGTCACCTCGCCTGAGGTGCCGCCATCCCTCGTGGAAGGAGCTCCGCCGTGCTCCAGGTCGCCGTGGTCGGCTCGGGTCCGAGCGGGGTCTACACCGCGCAGAGCCTCGTCCAGCAGAGCCAGGTCCCCGAGGTCCAGGTGGATGTGCTGGACCGCCTGCCGTGCCCGTACGGCCTGGTGCGCTATGGGGTCGCCCCCGACCACGAGAAGATCAAGTCCCTGCAGAACAATCTGCGGACCGTTCTGGAGGACGACCGTGTGCGGTTCCTCGGCGGCGTCGAGGTGGGCCCGGCCGGGGTGACCCCGGCGCGGCTGCGGGAGCTCTACCACGCGGTCGTCTACTGCGTGGGCGCCGCGACGGACCGCAGGCTCGGCGTGCCCGGCGAGGAGTTGCCCGGCAGCTGGTCCGCGACGGAGTTCGTGTCCTGGTACAGCGCGCACCCTGACACCACGACCGACGGATTCGTCGCGGGCGCGCAGTCGGCCGTCGTCATCGGCGTCGGGAACGTCGCCGTGGACGTCACACGCATCCTGGCCCGCGGCGCCGACGAGCTGCGGCCGACCGACATGCCCGAGGCCGCACTGCGGGCACTGGGCGCCAGCCGCGTACAGGAGATCACCATGGTGGGGCGGCGCGGCCCGTCCCAGGCCAAGTTCACGACCAAGGAACTGCGCGAACTCGGGGCGCTGCCGGACGCCGAAGTCGTCGTGGACCCCGAGGAACTGGCGCTCGATCCGGCGTACGCCGATCCCTCCGGGCTGCCCGCCGCCAACCGGCGCAACATCGAGGTGCTGCGCGGCTGGGCCGAACGGCCGCCGCAGGGGCGCCACCGCCGGATCCACCTCCGCTTCTTCCTGCGGCCCGTCGAACTCCTCGAGTCGGCCGGCCGGGTCGGCGCGGTGCGCTTCGAACGCACCATGCCGGACGGGCAGGGCGGGGTGACGGGCACCGGCCGGTACGAGGACATCGAGGCGCAGCTGGTCCTGCGCTCCGTCGGCTACCGCGGAGTGCCGCTGGACGGACTGCCGTTCGACCCCGCGCGCGGCACCGTGCCGAACGCGGCCGGGCGTGTCCTGCGCGACGGCCAGGTGTCGGCCGGCGAGTACGTCGCCGGGTGGATCAAGCGCGGACCGACCGGCGTCATCGGCACCAACCGCCCATGCGCCAAGGAGACGGTGACGTCATTGCTCGAGGATGCGCCGACGCTGGCCGGGCGCGGCGCGCTGCCGGATCCGCTCGACGTCCTGCGCGCAGAAGGCCTGGAGCCCGTCGAGTGGTCGGGCTGGCGGGCCATCGAACAGGCGGAGGCAGAACTCGGGGCCTCGCTCGGGCGCGGACCGGTGAAGATCCCTGACTGGGAGTCACTGCTGGAGGCCGCGCGGGCGGTTGTGCGGTAGCGCAGGAGATGCCTGGCCGGCGGCCGCGCGCGGCAATGCGCGCGGCCGCCGCCGCACTCCGTGCGTGCAGCCGGTCTGAAGGCCGCATCGGCTCGCGCGATGCCCGGTAGTGGTGACACATCTCGGCAACACGTGTGTAATCAACAAATTGTTCAAGCCGTTTACGGTCACGTGCTGTTCAAGTCACCCGCATCCTCCGGCCTTTGGAGTGCCCATGGCGTCCACCGCACCCGTGCATCCCGTCGACGAGGTCCCACCCGTCCGCCAACTCGCCGCCTTCGGGCTGCAGCACGTCCTCGCCATGTACGCGGGAGCGGTCGCCGTGCCGCTGATCGTGGGCGGTGCGATGAAGCTGCCGCCGGCGGACCTGGCGTATCTGATCACCGCGGATCTGCTGCTGTGCGGCATAGCCACGCTCATCCAGTGCGTGGGTTTCTGGCGCTTCGGTGTGCGTCTGCCGATCATGCAGGGATGCACGTTCGCGGCTGTGTCGCCGATGGTGCTCATCGGCACCACGGGCGGCGGACTGCCCGCGATCTACGGGTCGGTGATCATCTGCGGGCTCGCGATGATCCTGCTCGCGCCCGTCTTCGGAAGGCTCCTGCGGTTCTTCCCGCCCCTGGTCACGGGCACGGTGATCCTGATCATCGGAGTCTCGCTGCTGCCCGTGGCGGGCAACTGGGCCGCGGGCGGTGCGGGCGCGAAGGACTTCGGCGAGCCGAAGAACCTGGCGCTCGCGGCCTTCGTACTGGCCGTGGTCCTCGGTGTGCAGCGGTTCGCGCCCGCCTTCCTGAGCCGCATCGCGGTCCTGGTCGGCATCGCCGTCGGCCTGGCGGTCGCCGTGCCGTTCGGCTTCACGGACTTCGGCGGCGTCGGGGACGCCGACTGGGTCGGGATCAGCACGCCGTTCCACTTCGGCGCGCCCTCCTTCCACGCGTCGGCGATCGTGTCGATGCTGGTCGTGGGCCTCGTGACGATGACCGAGACCACCGGTGACTTCATCGCGGTCGGTGAGATGACCGGCCGGAAGGTCCAGCCGCGGACGCTCGCCGACGGGCTGCGTACCGACGGACTGTCCACGGTCCTCGGCGGTGTCTTCAACACCTTCCCCTACACGGCGTTCGCCCAGAACGTGGGCCTCGTCGGCATGACCCGGGTGCGCAGTCGCTGGGTGGTCGCCACCGCGGGCGGCATCCTGGTCCTGCTCGGGCTCCTGCCCAAGCTGGGTGCCGTGGTCGCGGCGATTCCGGCGCCGGTGCTGGGCGGCGCGGGTCTGGTGATGTTCGGGACGGTCGCGGCGAGCGGTCTGCGCACGCTGGCACAGGTCGATTTCCGCGGCAACCACAACCTGACCGTCGTGGCGGTGTCCGTCGCGGTCGGCATGCTGCCGGTCGGTGTACCGGACATCTACGCGCACTTCCCCGACTGGTTCCAGACGGTGATGGACAGCGGTATCAGCGCCGGGTGCATCACGGCGATCGTGCTGAACCTGCTGTTCAACCACATCGGCGCAAGCGCGCCGGGGAAGTCGTCCGCGGACACCGTCAGCACGGCGGGGGACGCTTCCGCGGAGGCCGGGCGCGAGCCGCTGGAAGCATAGGTACTCGCTCCACGCCGCACTCGTGTGGCGAGCGCCGGAGTGGCGGCGGCTGCGGGACGGGAATGCGGGCGGCGTATGGCGGAGACTGCTGTCAGCCGTACCCGCCCCCGTCCCGCAGAGGGAGTCCACGGAGTATGACCCAGCCCGCCCCCGTCCCCGACCCCTCTCCCGGGGTCGCCCCGGTCATCGTCAGCAATGTCGCCGGTTCCTTCCCGTGGGGTGTTCTCCACGAACGGCACCCGGCGCTGATCGAACGCGTCCGACGGGCCACGCCCTACCCGCCCCCGCTGCAGAAGGCCCTGGACGAGCTGCAGCGGGAGACCGCGGAGGGCGGCGTGATCGAGCCGCTGGACGACTCCGAACCAGGCGCCGCACAGTGGAAGCAGTGGGGTGAGGGGTACGTCGGCCGACGCTGGGCAGATGTGACGTTCCTCTGGGCCGAGAGCTTCTTCTACCGCAAGCTGCTGGCCGCGCTGCGCTACTTCGTACCGGGTCCCTGGCAGGGCGTCGACCCCTTCGCGCCGTTCAAGAACGCCGAGCTCACGAGCACCAAGGTGGACGAGGAGCTGTCCGCACTCGACCGGATTCCGCAGCTCACACCCCATGATCAGGACGTCACACTGCTGCATGCGGCGCTGTGGGGCAACCGCGCCGATCTCGGATTCCGGATCTCGGCGGGCGAGAGCGGTCTCGGCGACCGGGTGAGCGGGCTCGTCGTGGACGACACACAGGCGTTCTGGACGCTGACGGCGTCCGGCCCACCTGGCAAGATCTGCCTCGTCGCCGACAACGCCGGAGCCGAACTGCTCCCGGATCTGGTGCTCGCGGACCACCTGATCACCACGGGCCGGGTCTCGTCCGTGAGCCTCCACCTCAAGCCGTATCCCTACTACGTGTCCGACGCGACGACGACCGACGTGCTGGCGTGCCTGGCACGCATGACGGCAGCAGCCGGATACGCGTCCGAGATCGGGCGCAGGCTGCGGGAGGCGGTCGCCGACGGCAGGCTCGCCCTCTTCGCGCATCCGTTCTCGTGCGCGCCCCTTCCGTACGCCGAGATGCCCCCGGACCTGCGACGGGACTTCGCCTCGGCCAAGCTGACCGTGATGAAGGGCGATCTCAACTACCGCCGGCTGGTCGGCGACCGGCACTGGCCGGCCACCACCCCCTTCGCCGACGTGACCGCCTACTTCCCTGGACCCGCCGCCGCGTTGCGCACGCTGAAGTCGGACGTCGTCACGGGGCTTACCGAGGCCGCGCTGGCGGAGCTCGACGGCAGCGGGGCCGCATGGCGCACCAGCGGTACGCATGCGCTTGTCCAGGTGCGGGCGTGAGCGCGTAGGGATGCTGACGTGGCCGCGCGGTGGCCGACGCGGACCGGCGGGGCGGGCGCAGTCAGCATGCCCGGTCTGACCTGCGGAGACAGTGCGTGCAAGGGGGACTGTCAGTGGTGAGGTGCAGACTGGCCCGTAGCTGAGACAACGACGTCCCGGAGGTGGTCTGGCATGACCGATGTACTGCTCACCGTAGGCACACGCAAGGGTCTCTTCATCGGGCGGCGGCGCGGTGGCGCCTGGGAGTTCGACGACAGTCCGTACTTCAACGCGCAGGCCGTCTACTCGATCGCGATCGACACACGCGGGCAGGTGCCACGCCTGCTGGTCGGCGGGGACAGTTCCCACTGGGGCCCGTCCGTCTTCCACTCCGACGACCTGGGCGCGACCTGGACGGAGCCCATCCGCCCCGCCATCAAGTTCCCCCCGGACACGGACACTTCGCTGGAGCGGGTGTGGCAGCTGCATCCGGCCGTCGCCGAACCGGACGTGGTGTACGCGGGTACGGAACCGGCCGCGCTGTGGCGCTCGGAGGACAGGGGCGAGACGTTCGAGCTGGTCCGGCCGCTGTGGGAGCACCCCACGCGGTCGAAGTGGGTGCCGGGAGGGGGCGGTGAGGGGCTGCACACCGTGGTCACCGATCCTCGGGACCCGCGCGCTGTGACGGTCGCCGTCTCCACGGCCGGCGTCTTCCGTACCCAGGACGGCGGCGAGAGCTGGGCGCCGTCCAACTCCGGTGTGTCCGCCGTGTTTCTTCCGGACCCCAACCCCGAGTTCGGCCAGTGTGTGCACAAGGTCGCGCAGGACGCCGCGGATCCGGACCGGCTGTATCTGCAGAACCACTGGGGGGTGTACCGCAGCGACGACGCCGGGGCGCACTGGTCCGACATCGGCGAGGGCCTCCCCTCCACCTTCGGCTTCGCCGCCGTGGCCCACCCGCACCGCGCGGACACGGCATACGTCTTCCCGATCAACGCCGACGCGGACCGCGTGCCCGCCGGCCGCCGCTGTCGGGTCTACCGCACGGCCGACGCCGGAAAGAACTGGGAGCCGCTCTCCGCCGGCCTCCCGGAGGGCGACCACTACGGCGTGGTGCTGCGGGACGCCATGTGCACGGACGGTGCGGACCCGGCGGGCATCTACTTCGGCAATCGCAACGGGGAGGTGTACGCATCCGCCGACGACGGCGAGAGCTGGCGGCAGTTGGCAGCACATCTGCCGGATGTGCTGTGCGTTCGAGCAGCGCTCATCGGGTGATCAGCGGCGACCGCCGGTTGATCACCAGACCGCCGGCGCTGCCGTACGACGTGGGTTGTGCCCACCGCCCGAGGCCGACGCCGAGCCAGTGGTCCTCGGCCGACGTCGGCTGTCTGCTTCCTACCGGGCGTCAGTGGGCAGAGCCCAATCCACCGGCTCAGCCCCCTGCCGAACCAGCAGCTCGTTGGCCCGGCTGAACGGACGCGAACCGAAGAAGCCCCGGTCGGCGGACATCGGGGAAGGGTGGGCCGATTCGATCGCCGGATACTGGTCGAGGAACGGTCGCAGATTACGTGCGTCACGCCCCCACAGAATCGACACGAGCGGCTTGCCCCGGGTCGCCAGGGCGCGGATCGCCTGTTCCGTGACGGCTTCCCAGCCCTTGCCGCGGTGCGCCGCGGGCCGACCGGGGGCGGTGGTCAGCGCCCTGTTGAGCAGGAGCACGCCCTGCTCCGTCCAAGGCGTCAGATCGCCGTTGCGCGGAGGAGGTGCACCGATGTCGGTCTGGAGCTCCCGGAAGATGTTGATCAGGCTGCCCGGAAGCCGCCGAACCTCGGGAGCGACCGCGAAGCTGAGTCCGATCGGCATGCCCGGCGTCGGATACGGGTCCTGACCGACTATCAACACCCGTACGTCGTCGAAGGGTTGCTGAAACGCACGGAGGACGTGATTCCCGGCCGGGAGGTAGGTCCGCCCGGCGGCGATCTCGGCGCGCAGAAAATCGCCCATCCGTGCGACCTGGTCGGCCACGGGGTCCAGGGCCTTCGCCCAGCCCGCTTCAACGAGTTCATGCAGAGGTTTCGGTGCCACGGCCTGCACTCTACTGAGACGGTCGGACATCGCAGAGCCGCAGGTGGATGAGCAGGTCCGCCCACACACCTATGGGGAGTTCGTCCGCCATCCCACCTCCCTGCGTACCGGACAAGGGCTAGTCTTCTTCGTCGGCGAGCTCCTCCAGTCGGTCGAGCAGGCCACACAGCCGGCTGCTGGAGAGGAGCGGAGAGCCGTGACGCAGGCCGGTCCGGCAGATGCCAGGACAGACGCCGGGTCGCCGACGCCGTCGGCCGTGCTGGGCGTCGACTCCGGCGGCTCCGGACTGCGGGCAGCCCTTGCGGTCCGCAGCGGCACCGGCGCGGTCGCCCTTTCGGGCAGCGAGTCGGCTGCACCGGTTCGCACAGGCCCCGGTGGCATCGACCCGGACCATCTGCTGGAGCAGCTGGTGCCCATGGCCAGGAACCTGATGCGGGAGGCAGGTGTCGCCGCCATCGGGGCCGTGGCCATCGGCGCCGCCGGGATGGCGACCCTCGGCGCCCGGCTGCGCGCCGAGCTGCCGGCCGCGCTGGCGCGTGACCTCGGGGTACGGCATCTCGCGCTCGCGGCCGACGCCGTCACTGCGTACGCCGGGGCCCTGGGCGGGCGTCCCGGTGCGGTCGTGGCCGCCGGCACCGGCATGATCGCGCTCGGCACGGATCTCAAGACCTGGCGCAGGGCCGACGGTTGGGGACATCTGCTCGGCGACTGCGGCGGCGGGGCGTGGATCGGACGGGCCGGCCTCGAGGCGGCCATGCGCGCCTACGACGGGCGGCGCGGCGGCTCGCCCGCCCTGCTGGCGCGTGCCGAGAAGGTCTTCGGGCCCCCGGCCGGGCTGCCCGGGAAGCTCTATCCCCGCGCCGACCGGCCCGCGGTACTCGCGTCGTTCGCTCCGGACGTGGCCGCATGCGCGGCGGACGATCCGGTGGCGGCGGGCATCCTGCAGGACGCGGCGCGCCATGTCGCCGAGGCCGCAGCCGCGGTCCTCCCGGCCTCCGGCAAGTGCGCGGTCGCCCTCACCGGAGGCCTGTTCAAGATGGGTGAGCCACTGCTCGCGCCCGTGCGTGCGCAACTCGCCCGGCTGGCTCCGCAAGCGCGCCAGGTGCCTGCCGGAGGCGACCCGCTGCACGGAGCCGTACGCATGGCGGTCGACCTCACGCTGGACCGGCCGGCCCTGCCGCCCGACGAGCACTTGCTCTGCGTCGTAAGGCTCGATGGCTGAGCGGTCGTGTCCGACGCCCCGCCGTCAGCCTGGCCGGAAAAGACCGTTGAAGTATTTGATACGCACTGATAGAGCACCACGTGGCCATGAATCCGCACGTGCTCCATCCGCGGCAAGGCCGGTGAGAGTGATCCTGACGTAACCCGGAAGACAAATCAGGACGGATACCGCTCACCTGCACCCTCCCCGAACAGGGGAGCCCAAGAAACCAGTAGCATGCGGCGCCATGAGCTCCCCCACTGGGCCTGCATCCGGCCTGCCTGTACGAATGCCGCGTCCCCGCCAGCCGGGGCGGCACCGCCGCCCCGAGCCCGTGGCGGCTCCCGAGGGCGCGCCCGCGCTCGTCCTCGCCGTGCCCGGCACGCCCAGCGCCGCCGCGCGCAGCCTCGCGGAAGAGGTCGTGAGCATCGCCCGCTCCGAGCTCCCCGGCCTGGACGCGCGGATCGGATACGTGGACGGAGACAACGACGAGTTCCCCGCGCTCCAGTCCGTACTCGCGAACACGGCCCAGGAGCGCACCGCCCGCTACGAGCAGGCTGTTGCCGCCGGTGCGGACGTCGCCGCGCCCGAGGGCCCGGTGGCTGTCGTCGTGCCGCTGCTCGCCGGCCCCGACAGCGCGCTGCTGCGGACCATCCGCCAGGCGCTGATGGAAAGCCGTGCCGCCGCCGAGCTGACCGATGTGCTCGGCCCGCACCCGCTGCTCGCCGAGGCGCTGCACGTGCGCCTGTCCGAGGCCGGTCTGGCCCGTGCCGACCGTGCCCGGCTGTTCACCGTGGCGACCGCCGCGGACGGCATCATTCTCGCCTCCGTCGGTGGCACCGAGGCCGTGCAGGCCGCCGGAATCACCGGCATGCTGCTGGCCGCGCGCCTCGCGGTGCCGGTGATGGCCGCGGCCCTGGACGAAGAGGGCTCGATCGCGGCGACCGCGGAGCAGCTGCGCTCCTCGGGCTCGGCCCAGCTGGCGCTCGCGCCGTATCTGATCGGCCCGGAGATCGAGCCGGAGCTGCTGGACGCGGCGGCGAAGGAAGCGGGCTGCGCGGCGGCGGACGCACTGGGTGCGTACCCGGCGATCGGCAAGCTCGTGCTCTCCAAGTACACGACGGCGCTGGGCATCGCCCCGCAGCCGACGGGCACGCCGGTGCGCTGACCGTACGCGCGAAGAGGCCCGCTCCCCGTGCTGGGAGCGGGCCTTCGCCGTTTACTTCTTTACTGCCCTGCTGTCCGCCTGCCCGCGCTCTCTCTCAGCCGAACACCGCTTCAGCCGAGCACCACGCAGGACGCCGCGGGCGCTTCGATCGAGCCGGCCCGCCGCGGCAGGCCCGTCTCGGGATCGAGGCGGAACCAGGTCACGTCACCGGAGCGCTCGTTCGCGGCGTACAGGTACCGCCCGGACGGGTCGAGGGCCAGATCCCGGGGCCAGTGTCCGCCGCACGGCACGGTGGTCAGCAGCCGCGGGCGTTCCCCCGTGCCGTCGAGTGCGAGTACGGAGATGACGTCCTCGCCGCGGGTGGCGGTCCAGGCGAACCGGCCGTCGGGTGCGACGACGATCTCCGAGGGGTAGGCGTCGCCCTCAGGGGCACCGGGCAGCACATGTGTCTCGCCGAGCGGCTGCAGCAGGCCTTCGTCTCCGTCCCAACGGCACGCGGTCACGGTCGGCGCCAGCTCGTTCAGCACGTACACGAGACCGCCGTTCGGATGGAAGGCGAGGTGACGCGGCCCGGACCCGGGGCGCAGGGCCACCTCGCGCCGGAGACTCAGCTCGCCTTCGCCGTCGAGGGAGCAGATGCGCACGGAGTCGGTGCCGAGGTCCACGCTGACCGCCCAGCGGCCGGTCGGGTCCGGCACCACCTGGTGGGCGTGCGGTGCCTGCTGGCGCTGCGGGTGCGGCCCGGAGCCCTCGTGCCGCAGCAGGCTGGACGGGGCGGCGGCGAGCGCGCCGTCGGCCTTCACGGGCACGGCCGTGACGCTGCCCGAGCCGTAGTTGGCGGTCAGCACATGCCCGGCGTGCACGGCGAGATGCGTGGGCCCGTCGCCCTTCACCGGCACCGGAGTGCTCATCAACTCCGCCGTCTCCCCCGTGACTTGGTACGCGGCGACCGAGCCGTCGGCCGTCTCGCTGACCACGTAGAGCACGGTGGAGTCGGGTGAGAGCGCGAGATACGAGGGATCGGCGATCTCGTCGGTGGCGCTCAGCTCGGTGAGCGCACCCGTGTCCTGGTCGACGGCCGCGACGATGAGTCCCCTGCCCCCGGCTGCGGTGAACGATCCGATGTACGCCCGTCCGGCGCGCCTGCCGCCCATTGCCACTGCATACCCCTCTCACTGCCGGTGCTGCTGGCCCTCACCGCGCCCCTGCCGGCGCTGGCGCCGACGGTAGCAGTCGACAGCCATCGGTCTAGACCAAGCACCCCGGAAACGGCACGGATCCCCACGCACGCACGCCGCCGGATGGCGCAGCCGTGGGTGCGGTGTAACCCCGTCAGCCCACATGGGTCGGCTGTCGGCGGAACGCCGGCCCGGCGCTGTGCCGGTTCAGGCCCCGACGAGCCGATGTGTCCCGCGCGGTGCGCGGTGTGAGGTGAGCGCCTCCACGGCGGCCTCCACACGCCGGCAGGCCGCGGCGAGGCGGACGTCGTGGGACGCCTCGGGGTCGGCGGCCACGGAGGCCGGCCCGCGGACCTCGCGGGCGCTGCGCCGGCGGGGGCCAACGGATCACGCAGGCGGCAAGGTCGACTTCGGGTCGCCCGGACGACGGACCGCCCCAGGCTCGCGGTGGTGAGCCGGCAGGGCCTGGGGCGGTCGGCGTGCGACCGACGCGGGTCAGCGTGCGATCGCAGCGGTCAGCGTGTCACCGCAGTGGTCGGTGCGCCGTGGATCAGAGCCGCTCGAGAATGCTCTGGAACTGCTTCACCTCGGCGGACTGACCCTCGACGATGGCGTCCGCCATCTTCTTGGCGTCCGCGTTCTTGCCGGTCTTCTGCTCGCCCTTAGCCATGCTGATCGCGCCGTTGTGGTGGTCGATCATCATCCAGGCGAACATCTTGTCGAATTCCGTGCCCTTCGCAGCCTCGAGCTCCGTCATGTCCTCGTCGGACATCATGCCGGAGCCTCCGGAGTGGTCCATGCCGGCCATGGACTCCGTCTCGGTCGGCTTGCCCCAGGACTTCAGCCAGCCCCGCATCGTCTTGATCTCGGGGTCCTGGGCCTTCTTGATCTGCGCGGCCAGTTTCTTGATCTCGGAGTCGGATGCACGGCCGTCGGCCAGCTTGGCCATCTCCAGGGCCTGCTGGTGGTGCGGGATCATCATCTGCGCGAAGCTGACGTCCGCGCCGTTGAAGTCCGCGGCCGATGCGCTGCTGCCCGGCTTGGCGGTCGCCGATGCGGAGGCCGCGCCGGCGTGGTCCATGCCGCTCATGTCGTCGTCGTTGCCGCAGGCGGCGAGCAGCAGGGCTGCCGCCGCCACGACTCCGGCGGCCGCGATGCGGCGGGCAGGCTTGCGGTGGAGGCTGCGAGTGCGGTCATTCATGGTCGATCTCACCTCGTATGTCGGTTCTTCTGGCTGTTTCGGCGTACGCGTCGTCGCGGGGCGGCGCTTGGGAGCGCGCCCGCGAGGCGGTTCGGCCTACAGCCGCAGCACCGACAACTGGGTGAGATCGGGGCCGCGCGGCGGCGGGTTGGGCCGCTGGGCGACGGTCGCGCGAGCGAGGAGGTTCGCCGGCCAGTCGGGTCGGCGGGTGAGCGCAGCCTTCAACAGAGCGGCCAGCACATACGCACTGAGCAGCACCGCCAGGCACAGCGACAGCATGTCCATCGCCATGGCGGGATGGCCTGCGGAATCCCGGGACGACGGGGAAGGCTTCGCGTGGCTCGGCTCCGTGACAGCCGGCGTGTGCCCGGAGCCGTGAGCCGTAGACGCCGCATCTATCGCCGATCCGTGGGATGCGGTGGCCGTGCCATGACCGGACGAGCCGTCAGGATGCCCGAGAGTGTGCATGACGAAGATCCCGAACGAGAGCACGAGGACGAGCAGCAGGCGCCCAAGGGCTCCTCCCGCCCGTGCGTACCGGCTCATGCGCTCACCCTCTGATCTCCGCCCCGGGTCACCCCGGATCACCTTCCGGCATCCGACAGTACCTGACCGCAACCCCTTGGCCGCCGAGGGCACTCCGGCCGCGACCAGGCAATTCCGGTACGTCGCCCCAGTGCTCTTCGTCACCGTCGAGCACCCGACACACGCCCCACGGATACCCCACCCGGTATAGCTGCTACGGTGAAGTACATACCCCCGGGGGTAAACAGGACCGGACAGGAGCAGCGCGTGTTCTTCATCGACACCATGGAGATCGAGGGCCTCGGAAACCGCCACTACCTGGCGGGCGGACCGCGTACGGCGGTGGCCGTCGACCCGCCCCGTGACATCGACCAGGTCATCGCGGCGGCCGCGAGGCGAGGCGTACGCATCTCCCATGTCGTGGAGACGCACATCCACAACGACTACGTGACCGGCGGCCTCGAGCTGGCGAGGGTGACCGGGGCCGCGTATCTCGTTCCCGCCGGTGCGCACGTGTCCTTCCAGCGGGTGCCGGTCCATGACGGTGACATCGCCGACATCGACACGGGCCTGCGCCTGCGCGCCGTGGCCACCCCCGGCCATACGCCCCACCACACGGCGTACGTCCTGGAAGACGACGGCACCCCCGTGGCCGCGTTCACCGGCGGGTCACTGCTGATCGGCACCGTGGGCCGGCCCGACCTGGTCGAGCCGCGCCTGACCGAGCGGCTTGCCCGGGCCCAGCACGCCTCCGCGCACCGGCTGGCCGCCGAACTGCCGGACGATACGGCCGTGTTGCCGACCCACGGCTTCGGCAGCTTCTGCTCCGCCGCGCAGGCCGAAGGCGACGCCACCACCATCGGCCGGGAGAAGCGCGTCAACGAGGCGCTCGCCAAGGACGTCGACGCGTTCGTCGCCGACCTGCTGGCCGGGCTGGAGGACGTCCCCGCGTACTACGCGCACATGGGCCCTGCCAATGCCGACGGCCCCTCCCCCGTCGATCTGACGCCGCCCGCCGTCGCCGACGCCGACCAGATCGCCGCGCGCCTCGCGGCGGGCGAGTGGGTCGTCGACCTGCGCAACCGCATCGCCTTCGCGGAGGGGCACGTGGCGGGCTCCTTCAACTTCGAGGCCGCGGGGAAGCTCGCCACGTATCTCGCCTGGATGATCCCGTGGGGCAAGCCCGTCACCCTGCTCGCCGACAGCGCCGAGCAGCTCGCCGATGCGCAGCGCGAACTCGTCCGGGTCGGCATCGACAGGCCCGCCGCCGCGGCGACCGGCGCCGCCGAGCAGTGGCTGCGCCCGGGCGAGGACCCGGCCTCCTTCCCCCGTGCCGGCTTCGGCGACCTCGCCGCGCTAGGCCCCGACCCGGACGTCGTGGTCCTGGACGTGCGCCGTGACTCGGAGCGCGCCGCCGCCCACATCGCCGGCTCGGTGCACATCCCCGTCCACGCTCTGCACAAGCGCATCGCCGAGGTGCCGCCCGGCACGGTCTGGGTGCACTGCGCGGGCGGTATGCGCGCGGCCATCGCCGCGTCGCTGCTGGACGCGGCCGGCCGGGACGTCGTCGCCGTCGACGACTCCTTCGACAACGCCGCGGCCGCCGGCCTCCCCCTCGTCTCCTCCTGACCCGCCCGTTCAGCGCGAACCCGAACTCCCTAGGAATGCCCATGTCCCCCAACGGACCCGTACCGGGCCGTATCACCGCTGATGAGGCCGCCGCGCGCACCCGCCCCGACGGTGACGCCGTCCTGCTCGACGTACGAGAGCAGGACGAATGGGATGCCGGTCACGCACCGCACGCCGTCCACCTCCCGCTGACAGACCTGGCCTCCGGCGGTTCCCTGCCGCCGGCCGCGCAGGGACAGCCGCTCGTGGTGATATGCCGCTCCGGCAACCGCTCGCGGCAGGCAGTCGCCCTGCTGTCGTCACTCGCCGGCGACGCCGTCGGCGCAGTGGACGCCGTCGACGTCATCGACGGCATGCGGGCGTGGGCGTCGGCGGGTCTTCCCGTGGTGGACGCACATGGCAAGGGCGGCTCGATAGCGTGACCACCCTGCTCCTCGCCCTCGTCGCGGGCGCCGTCGTCGGCCTCGCTCTCGGGGGACTGGGCGGCGGCGGAAGCATCCTGGCCGTTCCCGCCCTGATCTACCTGCTCGGCTTCACCCCTGTCGCGGCCACCACGGCCAGCCTCATCATCGTCGCCGCCACGACCGCGACCTCCCTGTACGCGCATGCCAGGGACGGCAACGTCCAGTGGCGCACCGGCATCCTGTTCGCGGCCGCCGGCATCGTGCCCGCGCTGCTGGGCGGGGCGCTGGCCGGCCGGCTTCCCGAGTCTCTGCTCACGGGAGCCTTCTCCGTGATCGCCTTCCTGGCCGCACTGCGCATGCTCAGGCCCGGGCGACCGGACGCCGAACGGCACCGGCTGCCCGCGCGGCCGGGCCGGGCCGCCGCCACGGGTGCCGGACTTGGTGCGATCACCGGCTTCCTCGGCGTGGGCGGCGGCTTTCTCGCCGTCCCTGCGCTGGTCAGCGTGCTCGGCCTCAGGATGCGGGCCGCCGTCGGCACGAGCCTGCTGGTGATCACGATCACCTCCCTGGCGGCTCTCACCGCCCGCACCGGCACGGCCCACGGACTGCGCTGGGAGGTCATCGCCCCCTTCACCGGCGCCGCCGTCCTCGGCGCCTGGGACGGCAAACGCCTGGCCACCAAGGTGTCAGGCGCCACCGTGCAGCGCGTCTTCGCCGTGGTCCTGGCGGCCGTGGCGGCGGTCATGCTCCTCGACGCGCTCCTCTAGCACCGAGAACCCCGGCATACGCCGCCACGCCGTCGGTCGTGACCCGGCCTCCTACTTGAAGGACCGCAGCCGCAGGCTGTTGGTCACGACGAAGACCGACGAGAAGGCCATCGCGGCACCCGCGATCATCGGGTTCAGCATGCCGGCCGCTGCCAGGGGCAGTGCGGCGACGTTGTATCCGAAGGCCCAGAACAGGTTGCCCTTGATGGTGGCGAGGGTCCTGCGGGAGAGCCGGATGGCGTCCGCAGCCACCCGCAGGTCACCGCGTACGAGCGTGAGGTCGCCCGCCTCGATCGCCGCGTCCGTGCCCGTTCCCATCGCCAGGCCCAGGTCGGCGGTGGCGAGGGCGGCCGCGTCGTTGACGCCGTCGCCGACCATCGCGACCGTACGGCCCTCGCGCTGCAGCCGCCTGATCACGTCCACCTTGTCCTGGGGCAGGACCTCGGCGATCACTTCGTCGATGCCGACGGTTCGGGCGACCGAGTCCGCGACCGTCCGGTTGTCACCGGTCAGCAGCACGGGCTTCAGGCCGAGCCTGCGCAGTTCGGCGACCGCCTCGGCACTGGTCTCCTTGACCGCGTCGGCGACGGTGAGGACGCCGCGGGGCCTGCCGTCCCAGGCGACCGCGACCGCCGTGCGTCCCTCGTCCTCAGCGGCGGCCTTGGCCTCGGCCAGCTCCAGCGGCAGCTCGATGGCCCACTCCTTCAGGAGCTTCTCGCGTCCGACGAGCACCGCGTGCCCGTCGACGACGCCCTGGACACCGAGACCGGCGACGTTCTCGAAGTTCTCCGGTACCGGGAGGCTTCCGGTCCGTGTCACAGCGCCTGCGGCGATCGCCTGGGCGATCGGGTGCTCAGAGGCGTGCTCCAGCGCACCGGCGAGCCGCAGCAGTTCGGTCTCGTCCTCGCCCGTCGCCGTGACGACGTCCAGGAGCTGCATACGGCCCGTGGTCACGGTCCCCGTCTTGTCGAGGACGACGGTGTCCACGCGCCGGGTGGACTCCAGGACCTCGGGGCCCTTGATCAGGATGCCGAGCTGGGCGCCGCGCCCGGTGCCGACCATGAGGGCGGTCGGCGTCGCGAGACCCAGCGCACAGGGGCAGGCGATGATCAGCACCGCGACAGCCGCGGTGAAGGCGGCAGCGGCGTCACCGGTGACGAACAGCCAGGTCAGCAAGGTGCCCAGAGCGATGACGATGACGACCGGGACAAAGACCGCCGAGATGCGGTCGGCCAGACGCTGCACCTCGGCCTTGCCGTTCTGGGCGTCCTCGACGAGCTTCGCCATCCGGGCGAGCTGGGTGTCGGCTCCGACCCGGGTCGCCTCGACGACCAGCCTGCCGCCGGCGTTCACCGTGGCACCGGTGACGGCATCGCCGACTGTCACGTCCACCGGCACGGACTCGCCGGTCAGCATCGAGGCGTCGACCGCCGAACTGCCCTCGACGACGGTTCCGTCGGTCGCGACCTTCTCTCCGGGGCGTACGACGAAACGGTCACCGACGGACAGCTGCGCCACAGGGATGCGGACCTCCCTGCCGCCGCGCAGCACGGAGACGTCCTTGGCACCCAGCTCCAGCAGCGCCTTCAGCGCTGCACCGGCCTTCCGCTTGGACTTCGCCTCCAGGTAGCGCCCCAGGAGGATGAACGTGGTCACGCCGGCCGCGGCCTCCAGGTAGATGGAGGACGAGCCGTCCGTACGGGAGACGGTGAACTCGAAGGCGTGCCGCATGCCTGTCATCCCGGCGTGCCCGAAGAACAGCGCCCACACCGACCAGCCGAGCGCGGCGAGCGTGCCGATGGACACGAGGGTGTCCATGGTCGCGGCGCCGTGACGGGCGTTGGTCCAGGCTGCCTTGTGGAACGGGAGGGCGCCCCAGACGACGACCGGAGCGGCCAGGGTCAGCGACAGCCACTGCCAGTTGTCGAACTGCAGGGCCGGGACCATCGCCATCAACACGACGGGTACGGACAGCGCCAGCGACACGAGCAGCCGCTGCCGGAGCAGGAGCAGCTCACCGTCCGCTGCCGGCGGAGCGGCCTGGGCCTCAGCCGCATCCGCGGCGGCCTGCGGCAAAGGCGGGGGCGGCGACTCGGCCGTGTACCCGGTCTTCTCGACAGTGGCGATGAGGTCGGCGACCTCGATCCCGTCCGTGTACGAGACCTTGGCCTTCTCCGTCGCGAAGTTGACGGTGGCCGAGACGCCGTCCATGCGGTTGAGCTTCTTCTCGATGCGCGCGGCGCACGACGCACAGGTCATGCCGCCGATGGAGAGCTCGACCTCGGCGGTGGGCGCCGGCACCGTGGCCGGAGCCGTCTTCTCGGGAGCCGTGCTGGTCATGGGCGTTTCTCCTGGGAGAGGCCGGGGCGTACGGCGTCCGTATCAGCGGAGCGGCACGTCCCGGCGCGGGAGCGACATCGCGTTCCGGGGTCGTTCAAGGGGCGGACGGCCCCGGCGGAGCAGTCAGGCCGGGCCGACGAGCTCGTAACCGGCCTCGTCGACCGCGGCGCGCACGACTTCCTCTTCGAGGAGGGCGGCGGAGGTGACGGTAACCTCGCCGGAGGCGGCGACGGCCTTGACCGCGGTGACGCCGTCCAGCGCGGAGAGCTCCTCGGAAACAGCGCTCTCACAGTGGCCACAGGTCATGCCGGACACCTTGTAGACGGTGGTGACGTTCTCGGAGGTCATGGCTTCTTCCTCAAGTGCGTGCGTATGTGCGGGACGGGCTGGTTGTCCGCCGCCCCTGCCGATACGACTAACACTATACCCCCCCTGGGTATTTCCTCCGGCCGACACCCGGACGAACGAAACTTCCCCGTTGATCACACGATCGGGGCCCGCCCACCGAGGCGACTGTGTCGCATCCTCGGCAGCGCAGCGGATGCCGAGGACGCGGTCCAGGACTCCTGGATCAAGTGGTCGGCCGCCTACCGCTCGCAGGTGGCCGACCCCAAGGCGTACCTGACACGGATCGTGTCGAATCTGGCGATGGAACGCCTGCGCTCCACCCGGCACAAGCGTGAGACCTATGTGGGGCCGTGGCTTCCGGAGCCCATCCTCACCGGCGTCGACACCGCAGACGCCGTCACGGCCGCCGAGTCGGTGTCGATGGCGATGCTGGTGGTGCTGGAATCGCTGAGTCCGCTCGAGCGTGCGGTGTTCGTGCTGAAGGAGGTCTTCGGCTTCAGCCATGCCGAGATAGCGGAGGCGGTGGAGCGCTCCGAGGCAGCGGTGCGCCAGGCCGCGCACCGTGCACGTGGGCATGTGCGGGCCCGGCGGCCGCGCTTCACCGCGGACCGGTCACGGCAGCGGGAGGCCACCGAGCAGTTCTTCGCGGCCGCGACGGGTGGTGACATCAACACCCTGATGGAGCTGCTGTCCCCGGACGTCACTCTGTGGACCGACGGCGGCGGCAAGGTCCGCCAGGCCCTGCGTCCGGTGGTGGGCGCGCAGACGGTGGCCGCCTGGTTCGCGGCCATCGGCACCGTCACCTACCAGGGCGTCGAGCCTGCCGACATGAACGCGGAACTCGTCGAGATCAACGGCGGGCCGGGCATGCTGTTCAGCGGATCGGGCCGCGTGATCGCCACGGTCACCTTCGACTTCGACGCAGAGGGCCGCATCACCGCCATCCACAACGTCGCCAACCCCGACAAACTGCAAGCCGTCATCGACGGAACCGCGCATGACGTCGGCGTCCACTGAGCTGCGCGGGATGCACTGAGCTGCGCGGCCACGCTCATGATCACTGGCCGATATGCCCCGGTTCAGCTGAGGGCATCGAGCCGGCTCGACAGGAACCCCGCCATCGCTGGGCACGGCGGGATCGGCCGAACCGCAAACCCGAACGGGACATCGGCTCGCCAGGCCCGAACGGGACATCGGCTCGCCAGAGGGGACTCGGCTGGGCCATTGGCACCGTCATAACCGCTGGCCGCCGTACCGGAGATCATCGAGGCGTTCTCGATCACGGGCGGGGGCGACCTGCTGACCCGCGTCGTAGCGCGGGACAACGCGCACCGGAGGACGTGATCCAGCAGCTGATCCAGGTATCGGGCGTGGTGCGCACCCGCACGGAGGTGGCGCTGCGTGAGCGGGTGCCCCATCGGCTGCTGTCGCTCGTGGAGTCGATCGGCCGCTCGGCTCGCGTGGCACGCTGAACCCTCGCGCTCGCCGGTACCGTCCCAGCCGCCCGCGCCCGCCCCCTCACGCCCTGGCATGCTGAACGGCATGAGCAAGGGCGCCCCCACCTCGGTCATATTCGATCTCGATGGAACACTCGTAGACAGCGAGCCGAACTATTTCGAGGCGGGACGGCACGTTCTTGCAGAGCACGGCGTCTTCGACTTCACCTGGAACGACCACCAGCAGTACGTCGGCATCAGCACGCAGGAAACGCTCGCTCTGTGGAAGGAGCGGTTCGGACTCACGGCACCGCTCGACGAGCTCTTGGCGGAGAAGAACCGCCGCTATCTGGAACTCGCCCGGATCTCCACGCCCGTCTACCCGGAGATGCGGAGGTTCGTGGAGCGACTGCACGAGGCGGATGTGCCGATGGCCGTCGCCTCGGGATCCTCTCGCGAGGCCATCGAGGCGATCTTGTCCGGCGCCGGGCTGACCACGCTGCTGCCCGTCGTCGTATCGGCGGACGAGGTGGCGCACGGCAAACCCGCACCGGACGTCTTCCTGGAGGCCGCCCGCCGGATCAGCGCCGAACCGGAGGGCTGTGTGGTGGTGGAGGACGCCGCGCCGGGGGCCGCCGCGGCGCATGCGGCGGGCATGCGCTGCATCGCGATCCCCTACGTCGCGGCGCAGGCGGACGACCCTCGGTTCGCCACGGCGGGACTGCTCTTCCGCGGGGGCCAGGGCGAATTCACGGCGCGGGCCGCGTTCGAGTGGCTTGCGCTCGCTCCGACGACACAGTCCTGAACGCAGCCAGCCGGACATGCGCATCCGGAAGTGCGCATCCACCCTGAAGCTACGACCGGCGCCGAGGTTTGCCCCGCTTAGTGCCTTTCGGCCCGCCGGAACCACTGCGCGGACTCTTGCCGGTCGACTTGCCGGCTGCGGGTTTCCGCCCCGCGGCGCCCGAATCGGGCCGCTTGCGCTTCGGCTGAGCGGGGGTCGGGGCCGGGGCCGGGGTCGTACGGCGGCCCCGGGAGCTGTTGACGGTCCGCCCGCGCACGATGCCGATGAAGTCCTCCACCAGGTCGGTGGTCGCCTCCTCCGGCCACGACAGCGCGACGCGCGACTCGGGGGCGTCCGTGACCGGCCGGTACGTGAGGTCCTTGCGGTGGTGCAGACGGGCGAGCGACTGTGGCACGACGAGCACTCCCACCCCTGCCGCCACCAGTTCGATGGCGTCCGCCGTCGTGGCGGGGCGCTCGATCGCGGGTCGTCCCGGCAGACGCTCCCAGCCGAGA
Source organism: Streptomyces sp. NPDC002577 (assembly GCF_053594815.1). Taxonomy (NCBI): domain Bacteria; kingdom Bacillati; phylum Actinomycetota; class Actinomycetes; order Kitasatosporales; family Streptomycetaceae; genus Streptomyces; species Streptomyces sp. NPDC002577. The sequence goes on from NZ_JBSFWK010000059.1 coordinate 38,182, forward strand.
ACGTCGTCGAGGGGATGCAGCACGATGTCGTCGGCCAGATCCTCGGCGGACACCTCGTCGACCGCCGCCACGACGTGGTCCTTGGGGACCACGACGACCGTCGTCTCGGCGTAGAGCGGGATCGCGCTGAGGACCGTCCGGTCGACGGGCAGGCGCACGAGACCGGCGTCCGCGCCGCCGCCCAGCAGCACATCGGCTGCTTCCTCGGCGGACACGCCGATGAGGGTCAGTGGGACATCGGGCAGCCGCTCGTTCCAGATCCGCACCCACTTGCCGGGCGTCACCCCCGGGACATACGCGAGCCGGAACGAAGGGGTTTCTTCCGAGCCTGTCACTCCGCCAGGTTACCGGTCGCTCGTCACCGGTCGTGGTCGGAGGTCGCGCAGGCGCTCGATACCCTGGACACCATGAAGTCGCACCAGACCGCCCAGACGATGAAGCCCGCAACCGCGGCGAAGAAGCTGGGTGTGTACCTCGAGGCCACGCCCGCCGAGTTCCAGGAGGGTGTCGTCTCGCGCGCCGAGCTGGACGCGCTGCAGGCCGATCCGCCCGAGTGGCTGCGGGAGCTGCGGCGCAACGGCCCGCACCCCCGCCCGGTGGTCGCGGCGAAGCTGGGCATCTCCATCTCCGGCCTCGCGCGTGGCGGAATCACGGAAGCCCTCACCACCGAGCAGATCGACGCGCTGAAGAGGGACCGACCCGACTGGCTGGAGAAGGAGCGCGCCACCCAGGCCGAGGTCCGCAAGGAAACGGCGCGCATCAAGGAGAAGAACGCCCAGCGCGACGATCAGTCCCGCTGACCCCGGTCCCGGCCTGCGGGCCGCCCGATGCTGCGGAGCATCGGCCTCCGGGCCGCCGGGAACCACCGACCACCACTACGGGGGCGGGCTACGCCGAAGTCGCGAACTGGCCCCCGCGACGGGCTGTCTTCCAGGCCCAATGCCGTCGCATCGGGCCTGGAGACGGAGCTTGCCGAGTCGCCTCGCCGGACGCCTCGCGCGCAAGGAGTGGAGTTCCTCAGCCGGCCTTGCCGATGATGCGATCCATCTCCTCTCGATCGAAGGCCCGCAGAGTCGTGCTACGTACATTGCCCACCCCGCCGAGCTGCAGGAGTGCCGCGGTGGCGGTCTCGTCGTCGGGGGCCTCGACGACGGCAACAAGGTCGTATGGACCGACGGTCCAGTAGATGTTCAGGAGATTCGCCCCCACCTTCTGCAGCGCTGCGGCAAAGGCCTCGGCGCGCTTCCCGGTGTCCTTGAAGTTTCGGATCCCCTGCTCGGTCCAGTTAAGCAACGTGACAAACGTCGGCATGTTCTTTCCCTTCACGAGGAAAAACATCGCGAGATCAATCGTGGACGCCCTGGCTGACGCCCGCACAAGGTGGGCCCCCGAACGAGCAGAGCGGACACGTCACCCGAGGAAGCTCAGCCGCACATGACGGTTGGGTCGGCCTCGGGTGCCTTGCCCGGGGCTGGGATTCAGCGGGCCGCCTGGATATCGGACTTCTCCGGGATCGCGTGGCGGCGCCGCGGTGCGCCGGCCGGTGTCACCGCCTGTGTGACACTCCCAAGTCGATGAGATACCGCTTGGTCACCCGGCCGTCGTACCGCCCGTCGATCAGGTTCGCGATGCACCCCAGCAACCCGTTCCTGGCGGCCTCCGGAAGAGCTCGGTGGCCGGAATAGGTCCGCAGCAGCTCCAGATAGTCCGACGTGGTGTAGGTGACATCCTGCTCGTAGCGGCGGAAGACCGTGGGGCCGAACCGCCCGCTTCGCGCGACCTCCTCCGCATGGTCCGAGCCGTCGACGCCGGCGGCAGCGGGCGGCCGCAGCCCGGGCGGCGTGTCCGGGTCGAAGCGCTCGTAGCAACGCTGGACCTCGACGAAGAACTCCTCGGTGCCGCCCCTCACATGCTGGTTGCGCACCACGGCGAGCGCCCCGCCCGGACGCAGCGCGTCGGCGGCCTTGGCCATCCGCACCGCGGGATCGATCCAGTGGAACGCCGTCGCCGAGACGACCGCGTCGAACGGCTCCTCCGGCAGCGGCCAGCTCTCGAAGTCCGCCGTCACCACCTCCACCGCCGCGGCACCGGCCAGATTGCGGCGGGCGACCGCGGCCATGCGCGGTCCCGCCTCGACGGCCGTGATCCGGCAGCCCCGTCCGGCCAGAGGCACCGTCGCCTGGCCGGTCCCGCAGCCCACCTCCAGTACGCGGCTGCCGGGGCGGGCACCCGCGAGTTCCGCGAGGTCGTCGTACAGCTCCGGCGGATATCCGGGCCTGGCCCGGTCGTACAGCTCCGCGTCCTCGTCGAAGGTCCGGCTCAGAGGCACCCGCCGGGACTCCTCGGGCCTGTCATCGCGTATTGCGTGCGTAGTGTCGTCAGGCATGCGGAGCAGGCTATGCGATGCCCGCCTCATCATGAGCGGAGCCGGAAGGCGTGATCGGCGCCGCACGTTTCGGCGTACTGGACAAGGCCTTACTGGCCCAGCACTACGACCCTCCGAACCCGCCTGACGACAACACGCTGCTCCGGGGCCTTCGTCACGAACACGGCACCGAGCAGGCCGAGGACCTCACCTACGCGGACTTCCTCGACCGGATGGCGAGCGGGGAGCAACAACTCCGGGCGGCCGGCGACTGGTTCCATCCCCATCCCTGGCTCAACCTCATCCTGCCGGAGGAGACCACCGGGCCGTTCGTCCGGCGCGTGCTCGACGGGCTGACCGAGGACTCGCTGGGCAGGTCCGGACTGGTCCTGGTGTACCCGATACCCACGGAGAAGCTGAGAACGCCGTTCGTCCGCAGGCCGGCCGGATCGACGGCTCCCGGTGCTGGCCCGCATCCTCACCGACCGGGACATGCACCGTACCCCCGTCGGCGCGCTGGCGCTGTGCTGCGCCGCCCTCAGCGACGTCCTTGCCTGGTCCCTGCTCGCCGTGGTGGTGGCCATCGTCGCGCCCGGCGCGCACCTCTGGCGGGTGCTGCTGTTGCCGCGCCTGACGGTTGGGGTTGTCCCTGTTCGTGTCCACCAAACTCCGTTGAGGCAACCCCGACCCACCGGCGTGTCCGGGGGCGATGTCGGCCGCAGGGGGCGAGTCACCCACGGTGTGGGACCAGCTCAACGCACCGCCGGAGACGCATACGCTCTGAGTGGGCTCCGGGGAGGCCGGAATTCCAGGAACGGGAACAGGAGAGCTTCTATGGTGACGGCGCGCCGATTTCCGCTCGGCTCCGCGACCACGCTCACGGAACTGGAGGACGACCCCCACCCCCGACTGGCCCTGCTGCGCGCCCGCGAACCGGTTTCATGGCTCCCCGTGCTGGACGGCTGGCTGGTGACCCAGCGTGATCTCGCACTGCGCGTGATACGCGACGCGACGACCTTCACCGTGGACGACCCCCGCTTCTCCACCGCCCAGGTGGTCGGTCCGAGCATGCTCTCCGTGGAGGGCGCCGAGCACAAGCGTCACCGCGCCCCCTTCACCGACCCGTTCCGCACGCAAGATGTACACGACCGGTTCACCGGGTTCGTGGAACAAGAAGCCGCCCGGCTCGTGGAAGGCATCCGGCCGCGCGGCAGCGCCGAACTGCGCCGGGAGGTGGCCGGGCCTCTGGCCGTCGCCGTCGTTGCCGAGTCGCTGGGCTTGGTCGGCGCGGACGCCGAGGCGGTGCTGTCCTGGTACGACGCCATCGTGAGCGCGGTCTCCGACATCACCGCCGGGCTGCCGGCGAACCCCGCCGGGGCGGCGGCGTTCGACCAGCTGCGAGGCAGCGTCGAGGCGACGGTCGCGGCAGGAGGCGACGCGTCGCTGCTGGCCACGGCGGCCGAGAGTAAGCGCCTGAAACTGCCGGAGGTGGTCGCCAACGCCGCCGTGCTGATGTTCGGCGGTATCGAGACCACCGAGGGCATGATCGCCAACGCCGTACTGCACTTGCTGGCACACCCTGGTCAACTCGCCCTCGTGCGTGCTGATCCAGACCTGGTCGACGCGGCGATCGAGGAATCGCTCCGCCTGGAACCCGCCGCCGCGGTCGTGGACCGCTACGCAACGGCCGACGTGACGATCGGCGGGGCCGACGTGCGGCGCGGTGATCTGGTGGTCGTCTCACTCGCCGGCGCGAACCGCGACCCCGAGGTCTTCCAGGACCCCGACGGTTTCGACCTGCGACGGGGCAACTCCCGCCTCCATCTGGCCTTCGCGCACGGCCCGCACTTCTGTCTGGGCGCCCACCTCGCCCGCCTGGAAACCCGCGCCTGCCTCCGCGCGCTCCTCGACCGTCTCCCCGGCCTGCGGCTCGACCCGGCCTCGCCCACCGCACCCAGAGGCCTGGTCTTCCGGAAGCCCCCGGCCCTGCGCGTCTGCTGGGACGTGCCGGTGCAGCGCTGACGCGACGCCGGATTACCTCCTCGTTGCGCTGTACCGGAACCGCCGAAGTAGGTCAGGTGGCGAACCGCTCGGGCGAGTGAGCGCGGATGTGCTCGATGTCGCTGAAGACGGCCCTCCGGTGGCTGTGCGAGGAGCAGGCGAGGGGTGCCCGACTGGCGAGCGCCGCGGACCTACCGGACATGGACCGTACGGCGCCGCGCTCACGCCTGAGGTGCGCCCCGCCGTCGCGGTTCGGCGCCGCGCCACGCAGGCCCTCCTCGCCCCCTCCCCCCGATGACATGCCCCCACCCCGCCGTATGGGGCAACGTCGATCGGTGATTGGCTGTCCCCGGTTCCGTCAGCCAATCCATCCACGGGAAGGCCCCAGCCATGAGCAACCCCTACGCACTCGAATACAAGGTCGTCACCTTCCGCGAGTCACTGATCGGAGACGCACTGGACAGCGACAAGCTGGAGAAGGTTCTGAACAAGCATGCCGAGGACGGCTGGGCCCTCAAGGCGATCACGTCCGCCGACGTCAAGGGCCGTATAGGGCCCGGTGCGGTCGAGGGCCTGCTGCTCACTCTGGAGCGTCCGCGCCGCTGACGGCCGCCATTCCTGCACGGCACGGTGAACGACGGGCTCCACCGCACTCGGCAGTCTCGTGCGTACGGGGCTGCCGCCGGGACTCCAGGGGGCCGGCAGAGGACACAGATCGTTCAGCGCGAGCCGCCGGTGGCTCCTGATGGCGACAGGCCGTTCCCGACCTCGGATCGGGCAGACGTCGGCCACCGTCGGCGTGACGGCGACAGGCACCCTCTACGCCGGGGCAGGAGCGCGCTGGTCGAGCGTGGGCGTTCGCTGTCGCACGCACCGACGGGGTCGCCCTACGTCGCTGAGGTCCACCACCGCGTCCGGGTCGCGGACTGCTGCACCGCGGCCCGGCGTGCACGCGTGGCGAGATGGGGTGAGCCCCGGGCGAGACGCTCCCGGTCATGGGGGACATGGCCACGACTGCCGTCCCCGGCGAGTGCACGCTGGTCTCTCTCGTCTACAACACCATCACGAACCTGCTCACGCAGGACGAGCAGATCGAGTGCTTCCGAAACGCCGCACGTCACCTGACGCCCGGCGGCCGATTCGTCATCGAGCTGGGCGTACCGCCGCTGCGGTTCCTGCCGCCCGGGCAGGTCGCGGTGCCGTTCGACGTCTCCGAGCGGCATCTCGGCTTCGGCACCTTCGACCTGGTCGAGCAGATTCTCGTCTCGCACCACTTCACCCGCGACGGCGACGACGGCCGCTACCGCCGGGGCAACTCCCGGCACCGGTACGCATGGCCGGCGGAGCTCGACCTGATGGCACGGATCGCGGGGCTCGAGCTGGAACGACGCGTCGCGGACTGGGACGGGGCGCCGTTCACCCAGGACTCCGCGAAGCACATCTCCGTGTGGCGCAAGCCAGCCTGAGTCACGCACACAGCGTACGAGGGGACCATTGCCGGCCTATGCGCCACGACGGACCCGGGCGGCCTTGCGGGCCTCGGCAATCTGGCGGGCCTCAGCAGACCGGCGAGACTCGCCACCGCCGCCGGCCCGCCCTGGGCGGGTGCCGAGACCACGGAAAGGGGCACCGCCGCGCTTCGGGCGCTCCGCGACCGGCCCGCTGCCGGCGACGGGGACACCGGAGGGAGCCTGGGCACCGGTGATGCGGCTCAGCTCGGCCTCGCCGGAGCGGACCTGCGTGATCCGCGGCCTGATGCCTGCGTCGGACATGAGACGGGCCATGTCCCGGCGCTGGCCGGGCAGGACCAGCGTGACGACACTGCCGGACTCGCCGGCGCGGGCAGTTCGGCCACCGCGGTGCAGGTAGTCCTTGTGGTCGCCCGGCGGGTCGACGTTGACGACGAGATCGAGATCGTCGACGTGAATGCCCCGAGCCGCGACGTTGGTGGCCACCAGCGCCGTGACGTCGCCGCTCTTGAACTGTGCCAGGGTGCGGGTGCGCTGGGGCTGCGACTTGCCACCGTGCAGCGCCGCGGCCTTTACGCCGCTGCTCAGCAGGTGCTTGGTGAACTGGTCGACAGCATGCTTGGTGTCCAGGAACATGATCACGCGCCCGTCGCGGGCAGCGATTTCGGTGGCGGTGGCGTACTTGTCGGCGCCGTGCACCTGCAGCACGTGATGCTCCATCGTGGTGACCGCGCCCGCCGACGGGTCGACCGAATGGACGACCGGGTCATGGAGGTAACGACGGACCAGGAGATCGATGTTGCGGTCCAGCGTGGCCGAGAACAGCATGCGCTGGCCGTCGGGACGTACCTGGTCCAGCAGTTCGGTGACCTGCGGCAAGAAACCCATGTCCGCCATCTGGTCGGCCTCGTCCAGAACGGTGATGTTCACCCGGTCCAGGCGGCAGTCCTTGCGCTCGACGAGATCCGCGAGGCGGCCAGGAGTCGCAACGACCACTTCGGCCCCGGCACGCAGTGCGCCGGCCTGCCTGCCGATCGACATGCCGCCGACCACAGTGGCCAGCCGCAGCTTCAGCAACCGAGCGTACGGGGCGAGCACATCGGTGACCTGCTGGGCCAGCTCGCGCGTGGGGACGAGGATCAGGGCCAGCGGCTTCCGCGCCTCGGCACGCTGCCCGTTCGTGCGCACGAGGAGCGCCAGGCCGAAGGCGAGCGTCTTGCCCGATCCGGTGCGCCCGCGGCCCAGAACGTCACGCCCTGCGAGGGAATTCGGCAACGTGGCAGCCTGGATCGGGAACGGCTCATTCAGGCCGAGACTGGTGAGCATCTTCAGCAACTCGACTGGCATGTCCAGTTCACCGAAGGTCGCGACCGCGGGCAAGGCCGGGGTGACGGTGACCGGCAGCGCGAACTCCCCCTGTGGCGCGGAGGGACGGCGCCCGGTGTCACCTGGACTGGCGCCGGGGCGCCCCTGACCCCGTGGACGGAAAGGGTCATTCGTGCGAGCTGAACGGCTCATGGAGAACCTTCCTCGACTGGGCGCGCATCGAGGAATTCCCGACTGGAACGAGCCGGATGAATTGCAAGAACGAGCCGAATATAAGACCAAAAGAATTCCAGCGAAATGCAAAAAGCAGTAAGCTGGGGCCCCGCAAGATGCGGGGCCCCAGCTACCTCATACGCTTCGACGTCAGGCGGGAGTGATGTTCTCCGCCTGCGGGCCCTTCTGGCCCTGCGTAACGTCGAACTTCACCTTCTGGCCTTCCTGGAGCTCACGAAAACCCTGGGTGGCGATGTTCGAGTAGTGGGCGAAGACGTCCGGGCCGCCGCCGTCCTGCTCGATGAAGCCGAAGCCCTTTTCCGCGTTGAACCACTTGACGGTGCCAGTAGCCATGTCATATCCCCTTGGGGGCAGTGCCCGCGGGCCCACACCGTGTGAACCCCTGCGTTGCCACGATGAACCCCGTCCGGATAAGCACCGGAGATACAAAAATGCCCGACGACATATGGTCGCCGAGGCACTTGAAGTTTCGGGAACCACAACTGCAACTGCCAGCAAGTTTAGCACGGTACGCACATCGGCACTAGTTTCACCCGTGACGCAAGGCCTCGGTCTCACGGGAGCAATGGATCGGTGCCCCGGCCGGCGTCACCTCGAATACATGCGGAAGATGAACTTCCAGATTACACAAGGTGCAACCAAGGGGAACTCACCCTCTCCAGCGACGAGCACCTGGCCTCCGCGACCAGTTCGTTACCCGAGGAAAGTCAATGGCACCCCTCGGCTCGGATAATCCCGATTTGTTTCCGCGAAAGACAGGCCCGGAATCCCTCGGTGTCGAGCTGTTCGAATCCCGCCCGCCGCCAGGCCTCGCACTCCTCGCGTAGTTCGGCATCACTCAGTCGAACTTCCAGGCTGTGGTGACGGGCTTGGTACGCGAGGACGTCGGCAACGGCAAGGCCGAACGCTTCAACCGGACCTGCAGGCCGAGCGGGCCTACCGCCAGGTATTCGCCGGCAACACCGAACGCGCCGCAGCACTCGCGCCCCGGCTGCACTTCTACAACACTGGCCGCCGACACACTGCGCTCGGCGGCCAGCCACCGTCAGCCGACTGTCACCAAAGTCATGGCCGAGTACATCTGCAGCGAGACCGGACGTATCGCCGGTACTGCACCTGACGCAGCTGCGCATCTGCGCCGACTGGATCCGCTCCGGGGCTCTGGCCTGGTCGTTCATCATCAGCCCGTTCCCAGAGATGTGGGAAGCCCTGATGGAGCACCTGGGACACGAACGGGCCACCGCTCTGCCGTGGCACAACGGGCACACCTACACCCTCCTCGCCTGCGACTGGCGGGTCACCCCACTGTCGATCTGGTTCGACCGCACCCAGCCGGGCGCGCTGACCGAGACCCCCGCCCGCCCCGCCACCGACAGCCCGGCCGCCCCGCTGGCCCGCGCCGACTTCGACACCGCGGTACGCGACGCCCTGCGCGACTGGCACCGGCCAGACGCGCTCGCGACCGGCCCGCTGTGCACCACACGGATGGTCACCGGCCAGCCCGGGTACGCCGCCGAGCACGCCGGGGAGATGCTGCGGGAACTGCTCACCGACGCCGTGGACGCCCTGCGTGCCGATCCGGACAGGGCATCCGCCGCGGATTGGGCCGAAAGCGAAAGGAACGACTCCGCTCAGGGCGCCGACACACCTGCCACGAGCCCGGCTGCCGAGGTCGCCCAAGGCCAGGACTCGACCGGCGGGACCGTAGAGGCAGGTTCCGGCGACGCCCAGGCCGGCGACGAATCGGGATCGGACGAGGACACGTCCGACGACACCGCGGCCGACAAGTCGGGCTACGGGCAGGGATGCGGCACCAACGACCTGAGTGGTCGGCGAAGTCGGTGACCCAGGGCGGCGGTTACATCCAGGTGAGCGTCACGGCGAAGCCCGGTATCACGTGCGTCCTGCCGGACGGTCTGCCCGTCATGGCCTTCGGCTCCGGCGGCATCCAGGCCGGCCCTGCCGAGTGATGGCCTCGTCGACCCGCTCCCAGCCGGCGAGCATCCCGGCGATTGCGCTGAGGGCCGGCCACCATCCGGTGGAGGCGAACGGCTCGAGGAGTGCCAGCGCTGCCGGTTGTCCGTCCGGGGTGGTCGGCAGCGGCCACGGCGAGTCGTCGGGCGCAGAACCAGTCACCGCGTGCAGCTGCGTCGCGGAGGACGCCGGCCGGGCTCGTAGAGGAGGTCGACGACGGTGGGAGGTATCCAGCCGTCGTAGGTGCGATGGCGGTGGTCGAGGTCGACTGCGTCCATGATCGTGAACTCTATTGAGCAGGAAGCCGACGCGAGTGTGGACCACAGCAGCCCCGTCTTCCGCACATCCACACCGAGCGTCGCCACATGACCGTCACGGAGCGGGAACTGCCCCCTGCCTCACGACTCCGTCGTCGACCCCGCACCCTCGCACTTGGTGCGGCCGGAAATCGGCCCTACCGTCGTGGCCGCACCCAGGGCTACCCGAGAAACGACAAACGAACCTGACGATTCGGATTATCCCTGTTCGTATCCACCAAACTCCGTTAGGGCAATCCCGATCGTACCCGTGCCCTTGCCTCAGTTGCAGGTGACCGTTCCACGGCCTGAGGTGGTACCGACCCTAATCAACGCGCTGTGTGTCCGTTACCCCCATTCGTGAGCGATGGTGGACGCTCGGCGTGGAACGAGCCCTGCACCGAGTGGATGGGCACGGTCCACGACCTCGCCCCGCCGGCCTCGATGTCGCCATCCTCCACGCCGCCACACTGACGACCTGACAAGGCGGTCGACGGCCTGTCCGCAGAGCGTACGCAACGGACTAACCGGGGCGGTGACATTCGCCGGGTCGGACAGGCTGTGGCGGGCCATCAACCGGTAGAAGTGCGTCAGCGAAGCAGCACCGAAGACGGCATCCAGAGCCATGCAGCCAGGAGACAGTGGACTCGACAGCCCAACGGAAGATGCCCAAAACCAGGCCATGAGGCCTGCCCCGTCCGGCAATCACAGGGGCGAATGTCCCGCTGCCAGAGCACGCGCCGATACTTGGCCAACGTGGTCACCGACCACGACGCCGCCGCGTTCGCCGTCGTAACCATCCGCCGTTGGTGGAACGGAGCCGTTGCTAGAGGTTCGGCGAGCCGGCGGACACAAGGCCGGGGCACGGACGGGTCCCCGCGCCCCGGCGTTCCGGGTCAGGCGCCCGGAGCCAGACGGCCGGCACGGATGGCCGCGACGACACCGCCGTCCACGAGCAGGTCATTGCCGGTGATGAAGGTGGCGCCGGGGCCGAGCAGGAAGGCGGCGGCCTCGGCGATGTCGTCGGGAGTGCCCAGACGACCGGTTCCCGACGCGGAGATCATGGCGCGCATCATCTGGCCGCTGTCCCCGTCGAGTTCCTGCTGTCCCATGGGAGTGGCGATCACGCCGGGGCTGATGGAATTGATCCGGGCTCCCCGCTCGCCCCAGGAGGCGCTGGCGGCCTGGACACGCAGCCGGTTGCCGTACTTGGCCAGGCCATAGGCGCCCTGTCCCACGGCATCCGGATCGGTGAAGGGCAGGTCCAGCAGATCGTCGGCGGGCGTGTGTGCGAGAGCCTGCTCCTGCTCTGCGCCCAGGGGGGCGGGCAGCATGTGACCGGCCATACTGGAGATCACCAGCCCGGCTCCGCGGGGCGCGATGACCCGCCCGAACTCCTCCAGGACCAACGCCGTGCCGAGCAGGTCCACCTTCAGGACAGCGGCCGCGGGGGCCTGAACGGGGGAGAGGCCCGCGGTGTGCACGACCTGGGCGACGGGCCCCAGCTGCGCCGCCGTGCCCGCGAGAGCGGCGACCGAAGAGCGTGAGGAGACGTCGACCGTCTGCGTGACGATGTCGTGTCCCTGTCCGCGCAGGAGATCCGCGACGGAGGCGAGAGTCTCCTCGTTGAAGTCGGCGAGCAGCACCTTGTTGCCCGTGCCCTGGCGCCGGGCGATGGCCTGTCCCATTCCGCCCACACCGATGACGACGACCACGTTCGTGCCCATGGGCACCTCCCATTAACATTACGATACGTTTCGTAATTGAAGTCTACCTCTCGTAGGATGGGCCGCTATGGATGAGGTGCGGCGGCCTGGACGGCCCCGGGACGCAGGCAGGGACGAGGCCATCCTCGACGCAGCCCGGGAAGTCCTCCTGCGCGACGGCTATGCCGGTCTGTCGATGGAGAAGGTCGCTGCCGAGGCCAGGGTCGGCAAACCCACGGTCTACCGGCGCTGGCCCTCCAAAGCGGCCCTCGTCGGCGACGCCGTGCTGCACAGCTTTCTCGCTGCCGTGCCCGGCATCCGCCCGCCCGGCCAGCACATCGCCGTCGGCGCCGCCCAGCAGCTGACCGCCTGGTTCCGGGCCTACGCCACATCGGTCGGCGACCCACGCCATGCGGCCATGATCCTCGCTTTGACCGCTGCTGCCGCCGAGAGCCCCCACGACGCCGAAAGCCTCTACCGACACCACACCCGCACGCAGCACGAGACCGTCGTGAGCTGCCTGCGCGCGGGAGTGACGAGCGGCGAATTCCGCGCCGACGCCGACCTCGAAGCGGTCGCTGACGCTCTCATCGGCTCTGTCCTCTACCAGCTCCTCACCCGCACAAGCAACGCCTCACCCCAACGAACCGAGCACCTGCTCGACCTTCTGCTGGCCGGACTACGCTGCGCTGATCACTGACTGAAGCGTGATGTCGTCATGGTCGGGCAGGACAGATCCCGGTGCCACTACAGATCTGTTGGATAGACCTGATTGCTGAACTCCCTTGCTCCCGCTGTCGCGCTCAGCCAGGCTCGCCCTTTCGTCCGCGCTGTCCCGGCTCGCGATCTCTGCGCGCGCCGCCGCCTGCCAACGTCGGGCTCGGCCCCCGGCCCGGCACCCTCCCTCCGGTCCCCATCGTGCCGACCATGGGCGTCCGCATAGGGTGTGCCCGTAGCTCGACCCTCACCTGGTGTCGGCGTACACCGGAACGGAACGTGCACCGGCCGGTTCAGCCGAACGTGCACAATGCTCCTGCCCCTTTGGGCTGGTGCGGGCGCCAGGCCACCCACTTCGTCAGGATGTGGGACAGGCGTCGCTGTCAGTGTCTGTGAACAAACCCCCGGCCTTCGCGCCGCCGCGTGCCGCCAGTGACCGCACGGGACGACATCTGTTGCTCACGGCGGTGTCGAGCAATGGGAGCAGGCTGCTCCGGGACCACCCTGCTGTTCGCTCATTGATTTCAGTGGGCGGTTCGTGAGTTGATGTCCGTTCCGGACTTGGTTACTGCTTCTTGCTGAAGGTGCCGGGCTCGGCCTCGGTGAGGATTCCTAGTGT
>NZ_JBSFWK010000060.1:0-48556 GCF_053594815.1 Streptomyces sp. NPDC002577
AGTTGCACTCGCGTCACGCAAGAAGATCTACCGGCCCAGGCCCCTCCGCGAGGGCGGATCGCGCAGATTGATCACGACTCGATACGCGCCCTAGTCGCCGTCGGCGTCCCGGTCCGCGGCGCGGACGCCGTCGCGCTGGCGGGCGTGTCGGTGTCCATGCCCGGGGTGCGCTACGACCCGGGCCGCCTGCAGTCGCTGGTCGCGACCCTCAACTCCGCGGCGCGCGCGATGGAGGCCGACCTGGCGGCCCGAGCGCTCCGCTGGGCATCCGGTGCGTCACCTGCGGGTCCGTCGTGGCTGGTCGCACCCGTGAACGCCTTGGACCGCCTCGGCCGGGAATGGGCGTACGAGGCGGTCGGGTTCTCCTACGGTGGTGTCCCGGCCGGCCTGCGCGCCGCCCAACAACTCGAGCAGGTCGTGACCATGCGCCGCATGAGTCCGGTCACCGACGCCATGTCCATCCCGTTCGTCGCAGTCGCCCCGAACCCGGCCAACTGAGAACCACCGGAGGTACCGACCATGTCCGAGCGCGCCACCGGGCACGTGACCGTCCACGAGACACTGCCCTCCCGGGTGCTCGTGGGTCCAGGCGCACGCCACGCCGTGCCGGAGGAGACCGCACGGCTCGACTCCGGCCGGGTGCTGCTCATCGCGACCGGCTCTGCCAAGACGGCCGCCGACGAGCTCGCCCGTGCTCTCGGCCCCCGCCTGGCGGCGCGCTTCGACCGGCCGGTCGTCCACACCCCGGTCGCGGTCACCGAGGAGGCGCTCCAGCTGCTGCGCGAGCACGACGCCGACAGTGTGGTGGCGATCGGCGGCGGCTCCGCCATCGGCCTCGCCAAGGCGCTGTCCGTGCGCACCGGGCTGCCGCAGATCGCCGTCCCGACCACGTACGCAGGCTCCGAGGTGACGCCCGTCCTCGGCGAGACCGAGAACGGCGTGAAGACGACCCGCCGCGACGCGTCCATCGCGCCCGGCACGGTCGTCTACGACCCGGAGCTCACCCTCACCATGCCGCCGGGCCTCACCCTGACGAGCGCCCTCAACGCCCTGGCCCATGCGGTCGAGGCGCTGTGGGCGCCGAACGCGACCGCGGCGAGCGACGCGCTGGCGACCGAGTCGGCCGCCGGCATCCTCACCGCCCTCCCCGACGTCCTCGCCGACCCGTCGGGGCTGCCCGGCCGCGAACGCCTCCAGGCGGCCGCCTGGCTCGCCGGCCTCTGCCTGGCCCAGACCCGGATGGGCCTGCACCATCAGCTGGCGCACGCCCTCGGCGGCACCTTCGACCTGCCGCACGCCGAACTCCACACCCTGCTGCTCCCCCACGTCATGGCCTTCAACCTGCCGGCGGCGCCGAAGGCCGCCGCCCGGCTGGAGCGGATCACGGGCGGCGACCCGGTGGCGGTCGTCGGCGACCTGGCCCGCAGCTACCAGGGCCCCACCACGCTCAGCGCCCTGGGAGTGCCGCGCGACGGTCTGCGGGCCGTCGCCGAGCGCGTCGCGGCCCAGCCCTACCCGAACCCGCGTGCACCGGAGGCGGACGCGGTGACGCGACTGCTGGAGGGTGCCTGGTGACCGTGCCTGTGAGGTCGAACAGCGCGCGGCCGTCCTGCAGCAGCACGCTCGGTGGCGGCGCTCCCGGCCAGGTGCTGGGCGTGTACTCGTCCATCGTCTGTGGAAGTCCGTCACCGAACCCGGCCTGGTCATCACGGCGAGTGACCTGGCAGGATCGCTCGCATGGTCCAGCCACTCCCGCACATCGGCAGGCGCCGCGCACTGTTGGGCGCTGCCGCCGCCGTCGTCTCCTCCGGGCTGCTGTGGTGGCTGCTGCCGCTGGACAAGGATTCGCCGGGCGGCCGTGTGACCTTCAGTACGGGCGCGAAGTCCGGGGTCTACCAGACGTACGGCGAGCTCCTGAAGCAGGCTCTCGCCCGTGATCTTCCGGATCTGCACGTGACGCTGCGCAGCAGTGAGGGTTCGCAGGAGAACCTGGAGCGGGTGGCTGCCGGTGAGGCGGACTTCACCATCGCGGCCGCCGACGCCGTCCGGGCGTACCAGCTGGCGGAGAAGCCTGGCGCCGCGCACCTGCGTGGCTGCGCCCGGCTCTACGACGACTACGTCCAGCTCGTGGTCCCGCGGGGCTCCGACGTGCACTCCGTCACGGACCTGAAGAACAAGCGGGTGGCCGTAGGGCAGAGCGGCTCGGGCGTACAGCTGATCGCCGACCGGGTCCTCGAGGCCGCGGGCCTCGACGCCACGAAGGACATCGAGCGGTACGAAATCGGAATCGACAAGATGCCCACGGCACTCGAGAACCGCGACATCGACGCCTTCTTCTGGTCGGGCGGTCTGCCGACGACGGCCGTGGGGAGCCTGTCACAGCATTTCGCCATCCGTTTCGTGGAGCTCGGAGACCTCGTAGACGAGCTGCACAAGCAGGGAGGAGCGTCCCGCTTCTACCGGGCTTCCGTGATGCCCGCCGACGCATATGACGCATACAGCAAGGCCCAGAACGGCAAGGCGGTGTCGACCCTGGCCGTGGCCAACCTGCTGGTCACCACGGACCGTACGGACCCGGAGCTGACCGAGGCACTGACCCGCACGGTGATAGACAGCCGTGACCGCATCGGCGGGCAGGTACACGCGGCCCAGCTGGTGGACCTGCGGACGGCCCTGTACACGGACCCGCTGACACTGCACAAGGGCGCCATTCGCTACTACCGCTCGGTCAAGCCGTAAGCCCTGCCGGCCCAGCGGACAGGGGCCCGAAAGGCGTCAGACCCCAGGCGGATCCGACCGCGGCACCGTCACCGTCACCCGCAGCCCGTGCGGTTCACGGTGGGCGTACGCGATCGTTCCGCCGCACGCGGCGAGCAAGGCGTGGGAGATCGACAGGCCCAGGCCCGAGCCCTTGACGTTCTGGTGGAGGTTGCTGCGCCAGAAGCGGTCGCCGATGCGGGCGAGTTCCTCCTCGGTGAGGCCGGGGCCGCCGTCCGCTATCGCGATGGTCGAGTGCCGGCCGTTCGAGGAGACCGTGACGGCGACCTCCTCGCCTTCGGGCGTGAACTTCAGGGCGTTGTCGATCACTGCGTCCAGGGCGCTGGACAGGGCGACCGGATCGGTCCATGCCGTGACGGGCGGGCACTCCTCGCGCAGCCGTACGCCCTTGTCGTCGGCGACGGGGCGCCAGGCCTCGACGCGCTCGGCGGCCAGCGCGCCGATGTCGGTGAGCTGCAGATCGGCCGGGGCGTGCTCGGCGAGCGCCAGGTCGAGCAGGTCGTCGAGGACCTGGGCGAGGCGCTTGCCCTCGGTGCGGACCGAGGCGATCTCCTCGTTGTCCTCGGGCAGTTCGAGGGCGAGCAGCTCGATGCGCAGCAGCAGCGCGGCGAGGGGGTTGCGCAGTTGGTGGGAGGCGTCGGCGACGAAGGCGCGCTGCTGTTCGAGTACGTCCTCGACGTTGTCGGCCATCTCGTTGAACGAGCGGGCCAGCCGCCTCAGTTCCGGCGGTCCGCCAGCCACGGCCACGCGGGACTTGAGGCTGCCCGTGGCTATGTCGTGCGTGGTGGCGTCGAGGATGCGTACCGGGCGCAGCACCCAGCCGGTGAGGCGCAGCGCCGCGCCCACGGCCAGGAGCATCGCGGCGGCCTCGCCGAAGACGATCGGCAGCCAGCCGCGCAAGGTCTCCGAACGCATATTGCCGGTGGGCGAGTCGGTGACGACGACGGCGACGACGTCGCCGTCCCGGATGACCGGCGAGGCCACGACCAGGCGGCCGTCCTGCCAGGGCCACACCTGCTTGGGGTCATGGCCGGGCCTGGAGAGCAGCGCCTCCGCGAATGCCGTGCGGTCGTCGCCCGTCTTGGGCAGGTACCAGTCGGCGGGGGCGTGGGCCATGGGGTCGTCGTCGCGGTAGAAGACGCCCGCCTTGATCCTGTACACATCCCAGTAGCGCTGGAGTTCGCTCTGAAGGGTCTCCTGCCGTTCGTCCTTGATCTTCCGCCGTGAGCCGCTGGGGCGTTCCGTGACGAACTGGGCGAGTGCGGCGAAGCGCGCGGTGTCGTCGATCCGGTCGACCACCACTTTCTGCTGCTGCGCGGCCGCCACGCTCACCGCGAGCGGGAACCCGAGCGCCAGCAGTACGCCCGCCATGAGAACGATGAGCAGCGGGAGGAGTCGGGCACGCACCCGGACCCGCTACGACGCCGGGGCGACGAGCCGGTAGCCCACGCCGCGCACGGTCTCGATGAGGGCCGGCATCTGCAGTTTGGAGCGGAGCGAGGCCACATGCACCTCCAGCGTGCGACCCGTCCCCTCCCAACTGGTGCGCCACACCTCGCTGATGATCTGCTCCCGGCGGAAGACGACACCCGGCCGCTGCGCGAGCAGCGCCAGCAGGTCGAACTCCTTGCGGGTCAGCTGTACGACGACACCGCTCACGCTGACCCGGCGGGTCGACAGCTCGATGTGCAGGGACCCGAGCCGCACCTCGGTCTCGGCCGGTGCGGTGCCGTCGCCGGGCAGGCTGCGCCGGGCGACCGCGTGGATACGGGCGAGGAGTTCCCGGGTGTCGTACGGCTTCACGACGTAGTCGTCGGCGCCGAGGTTCAGGCCGTGTATGCGCGACCGGACGTCGGAGCGGGCCGTGACCATGATCACGGGGGTGCTGGTCAGCTTGCGGATCCTGCCGCACACCTCGTAGCCGTCCTGGTCGGGAAGGCCGAGGTCGAGGAGGACGACGCCGAAGGGTTCGGCGTTGTCCGGCAGCAGCGCCCGGAGGGCCTCCTCGCCGCTGCGCGCGTGCACCACCTGGAACCCGTGCCGGGCGAGAACCGCCGACAGGGCCGCAGCGACGTGGTTGTCGTCCTCGACGAGCAGCAGTCTCATACCGGCCCCCTCCGGTTCATCGGTCGTTCGGTCATGGCCTCTACACACGGGCGTGCGTACCCATGCATCCATCCGGATGGCCAAGGATCACGTCAAGCCGGATCGGGCCGCGCACGGGTTCTGTTATCCAGCCGGTACGAGCCCCCCGAACACCTTCACGCAGAGTATCCGGCCGACATCGGATCGTGATGCTCAATTCTCGCTCAGATGTGATGACTCTGCATTTACGACGTCATTACTGTCCTCCCAACCGACGAGGACGGAGCAAGAAGCCGATGACCGAAGTATCGGTGGCCAAGGACGCCGCACCGGCGACCGACGGACTGGTCGTGCTGAAGAGCGTGAACAAGCACTTCGGCGCGCTGCATGTGCTCCAGGACATCGACCTGACCATCGCCCGCGGCGAGGTCGTCGTGGTGATCGGGCCCTCCGGATCCGGAAAGTCGACCCTGTGCCGCACCATCAACCGCCTGGAGACGATCGACTCGGGTGAGATCACGATCGACGGACGGCCGCTGCCCCAGGAGGGCAGAGAGCTGGCGAGGCTGCGGGCCGACGTCGGCATGGTCTTCCAGTCCTTCAATCTCTTCGCGCACAAGACGGTCCTCGAGAACGTGATGCTGGGCCAGGTCAAGGTGCGCAAGGCCGACAAGAAGGCCGCCGAGGAGAAGGCGCGGGCCCTGCTCGACCGGGTCGGCGTGGGCACCCAGGCCGACAAGTACCCCGCACAGCTCTCCGGCGGTCAGCAGCAGCGCGTGGCGATCGCGCGGGCACTGGCGATGGACCCGAAGGTCATGCTCTTCGACGAGCCGACCTCGGCCCTCGACCCGGAGATGATCAACGAGGTGCTCGACGTCATGCAGCAGCTCGCCCGGGAAGGGATGACGATGGTCGTCGTCACCCACGAGATGGGCTTCGCCCGGTCCGCGGCCAACCGCGTGGTCTTCATGGCCGACGGCCGGATCGTCGAAGAGGCCGCCCCGGAGCAGTTCTTCAGCAACCCGCGCAGCGACCGGGCCAAGGACTTCCTGTCGAAGATCCTTCACCACTGACGCACGGCCGACCCCCGCGTCCCATTTCTTTCCTGCCGACTTCCTGCCGACTCAAAGGATGTTCACCATGAAGCTCCGCAAGTCCGCCGCCGCCGCGGCGATCGCCGTACTCGCGCTCACCGCCACCGCATGCGGCGGCGAGTCCGGTACGGCGGGTGACCAGCCCAGCGGGTCCGGCGGCAAGGACCAGCCGAAGCTCCCCACGTACACCGTGGCCAAGGACGTGAAGATCGACTCGCCGACCCTCGAGCGCGCCCAGAAGGCGGGCAAGATCGTCTTCGGTGCCAAGAACGACCAGCCGTACCTCGGCTTCGAGGACACCGACGGCACCCGCTCGGGCTTCGACATCGAGATCGCCAAGATGGTCGCGGCCGACCTCGGCTTCTCGGCCTCCCAGATCGAATTCAAGACGGTCGACTCCGGCGTCCGCGAGACCACCATCTCGAAGGGCGACGTCGACCTGTACGTCGGCACGTACACCATCAACGACGAGCGCAAGAAGCAGGTCGGCTTCGCGGGCCCGTACTTCATGGCCGGCGCCGACCTGCTCGTCCGCAAGGACGAGACGGCGATCACGGGCCCGGACTCCCTCAAGGGCAAGACGGTCTGCTCGATCGTCGGCTCGACGCCGCTGCAGGAGATCAAGAAGCCGAAGTACGGCGCCAAGACCGTCGAGCTCGCCAAGTACTCGGAGTGCGTCCAGCAGCTGCTGAACAACGAGGTCGACGCGGTCACCACGGACGACGCGATCCTCAAGGGCTACGCGGCGCAGCGCCCGACCAAGCTGAAGGTCGTCGGCAAGCCGTTCACCCAGGAGCCGTACGGCGTCGGCATGAACAAAGACGACAAGGCCCTGCGCGACGCGGTCAACGACGCGCTCGAGGCGCACGAGAAGAACGGCGACTACAAGAAGGCGTACGACGCGACGCTCGGCCTGTCCGGCTCCGCGTACACCGAGCCGCCGGCCGTCGAGCGCTACTGAGCCACCGGCTGACGAAGCCCTGGGGCGCCCTGGAGTGGGCTGCGGGCCACAAGCCCGCGGCTCCCCCAGTGCCCTGAGGGCCTGGGAGGCGCCCCCGCCTCGCGCCTGTCCGATCCATCGGCAGTGAACCGCCCGTCCCGTACGCACCACCGCGTGTGCGTACGGGGCGCGGTCCCCTCTGCCCGTCCGCTGCCGCCCACGAGGACTTTCCCGTGAACGTACTGCTCGACCATCTCCCGGATTTCCGGGAGGGGTTCATAGGCACCGTCCTGCTGACCCTGGCCAGCGGGCTCCTGGCGATGGTGCTGGGTGTCGTCATCGCCGGCTTCCGGGTCTCGCCCGTGCCCCCGCTCCGCTTCTTCGGCACCGCCTGGGTCACGCTGTTCCGCAACACTCCCCTGACTCTGCTGTTCCTGGTCGCCTGGTTCGTCGTCCCGGTGATCTTCGCCCCGGGCCTCAACCCGTGGACGAAGGCGCTCCTGGCGCTCAGCTTCTACACCTCGGCCTTCGTCTGCGAGGCCGTGCGCTCCGGCATCAGCACGGTGCCGCTCGGCCAGGCCGAGGCCGCCCGGTCCATCGGCATGACCTTCTTCCAGACGCTGCGGCTGATCGTCCTGCCGCAGGCCACCCGCACCGTGATCCCGCCGCTCAGCTCGATCTTCATCGCGCTCACCAAGAACTCGGCGATCGCGGGCGCGTTCAGTGTCACCGAGCTGTTCGGGGTCCAGAAGCTGCTCAGCGACAAGGGCTTCCCGATCGCCTGGATCTTCCTGTGGGTGGCCCTCGGCTACCTGGTCATCACCTTCACCATCAGCGGTCTCTTCCGGCTGCTCGAGCGGCGCATGGGGGTCGCACGATGAGTTCGAGCGTCCTGTACGACGCCCCGGGCCCGAGGGCCCGCGTCCGCAACATCGTCTACACCGTCGTGGGTTCGGCAGCCGTCCTCGGCCTGATCGTCTTCGCGATCTACCGGCTGAACGTCAAGGGCGTGCTCGAGCCCGAGGTGTGGAACATCTTCAACAACGCCGGTGTGCGGACGAACATCCGCGACGGTGTGCTGAGCACGCTGAAGGTCTTCGCGCTGGCCGGTGTGCTGTCGCTCGTGCTCGGCCTGCTCCTGGCAGTCGCCCGGTTCTCCGACCACAAGCCCGTCAGCTGGCTGGCGACCGGGTTCATCGAGCTCTTCCGCGCCGTCCCGCTGCTGATCACGATCTACGCCCTGTGGGTGCTGTTCCTCAGCTACAAGAACGAACTGGGCCTCGGCGAGAACAGCGCCTTCTGGGCCCTCGTCATCGGCCTCAGCGTCTACAACGGTTGTGTGCAGGCGGAGGTCCTGAGGGCCGGCATCAACGCCGTCCCGCGCGGACAGGTCGAGGCCGCGTACGCCCTGGGTCTGCGCAAGACCCAGGTGATGACCATGCTGCTGGTGCCGCAGGCCGTCCGGTCGATGCTTCCGACGATGATCAGCCAGCTCGTGGTGACCCTCAAGGACACCTCGCTCGGCTACATCATCACGTACGCGGAGCTGCTCTACGCCGCCCGGATGATGGCCAACAACATCATCGTCAACGGGAACAACCCGATCACCGCGGTCGTCATCGTCGTCGGCGCCATCTACATCGCACTCTGCCTGGCCCTGTCCTCGCTGGCGACGTGGATCGAGCGGCGCGGGCGCCGCGCCAAGACGGGTATCGCGGTGGCCGCGGCCGCCGAGCCGGCCGCGGCGCCCGGTGTGCTGGACGCCTCGGAAGGCCCGCTGGCACCCGTGGCCGCCGCGCCGGAGGCGCCCGGTGGCCAGGTGGCACCGGCCGACGAGGTCCCTGGTTCCGCTGGAGCGGAGGGGTCCGGGGGCACCGGAGACGGTGACGGACCGAGCCCCGGCAAGAGCTGAGCCGCCCGGCATCGGAGCGCGTCGGAACCCAGCGGCTCGGAACAGGACCTGACGAGTCGTGGGCAAACGGAGGCAGTGGCATGATCGCCACTGCCTCCGTCGCTTGACGCAAGCACCGGCAATGGGTTGCATACGTTCTGTGACCGCGCACCCCGCTCCAACTGCCAGTTTTCCTACGACGCCCAGGACAACCCACCAGGCTGCAGGGGCAGGGGGCGCCGCGTCGTGGACCCGGTGATCGTCGTCGGAGCGGGGCCCGTCGGGTTGACGCTCGCCCTCGCCCTCGCGCGTCACGAGGTGCCCTCGGTCGTACTCGACGAGGGGCCCGGCAAGGACGAACCGAGGGCCGCGCGGACGGTCGTGCTGCGCGAGGACACCGCCGATCTCGTGGAGCGGCTCGCCGGTGTCCCGTTCGCGGAGACCGGCGTCCGCTGGACCGGCTGGCGGTCGCTGCGGCGCAGGCAGGTGCTGCGGCAGATCACCTTCGGTGCCGAGGATCCCGCGCCGCTCCACCTGCCACAGCATGTGCTGACCTCCGCCCTGCGTACCGCCATCGCCCGCGAGCCGTTCGTCAAGCTGTCGGTGGAAAGCCGGCTCGACTCGATGGAGCAGGAGACCGCGGGAGTGACGGCGCACACCAAGGGGCCCAAGGGCACGTGGTGGCGCGGCAGTTATCTGGTCGGCTGCGACGGGCCGCGGTCGACGGTGCGCAAGCTCGTCGACATCCGCTTCGCCGGGCGTACGGCCGTCGAGCGGCATGCGGTCGCCGCGCTGCGTACGGAACTTCCCTGGCCGGGCGAGGCGGTGCTGCACCGGATGCCGCCGTGGCGCCTGGCGGGCAGCGAGGTGACCGCCCGCCCTCTTGCCGCCGGCGCCTGGCGGCTGGACTGGCTGCTCCCCCAGCGGGACGAACTGGTGACCCCGGAGGCCCTCGTGGCACGCATCCGGGAGACACTCGCCGGCTGGAACGGCGGAAGCACTCCGCCGTACGAACTGCTCGACACCGGCGTCCACACGGTCCACCACCGCCTCGCGCGGCGGTGGCGCAGCGGGCGCGTCTTCCTCGCGGGGGATGCCGCACATCTGCTCGGTGCGCTGGGCACCCAGGGTGTGGACGAGGGACTGCGGGACGCGGACAACCTCGCCTGGAAGCTGGCACTGGCCTGGCACCACGGGCCGCACGAGGCGCTGCTCGACAGCTACCAGACCGAGCGGCGGGCGGTCGTCGCAGCCCGGCTGCGCGCCTCCGACCAGTCGCTGCCGATACTGCGCGGCGGCGGGGGTCTGCGCGCCCACCTGCCGGGGACGGCGCGCGGCCACGACATACTGCTCACGGACGGTCACCTGGGCCGTGGCCCGCTGGGCGCGCAGGGATCGTATGCGGCCTCGCCGCTGGCGCCCGCGCCCTCCGAGTCGGAGGTGATGTCGGACACAGCTCCCGGCACGCCGGTGGCCGATGTACGCGCCACCGCGGAGGACGGCTCCTTCGTACAGCTGCGGGACCGGCTCGGCCGCAACAGGCTCCTCGTCCTGCTCGTCGCACCCGGCACGGGCGTGTGGGAGCGGCGGCACTGGATGACCGCCGGGATCATGCCCCGCCTGGCCGCCGCGGTCACGGCGCTGCCCCATCCGGCTGAACTCCTGGTCGCCGAAAGCTATCCCGGCGCGGCCGCCCACACCGTCCTGTTGATCCGCCCCGACGGACACCTCGTCACAGCGCTGGGCGGGGTGCGGCCCGCCGAACTGTACGCGGCGGCAGAGGCGGTGCTGGGCGGATCCGCGCACACCGAGAGCAGCGCGACGAACGGGGCGGCGGCCGGACCACACTGAGCCCGTCGTCACGAGCGTCCACACGGTTCACGGTGAGTTGACCGCTCCCGACCACCATGGTCTACTCCGGAGCGTGACCGACACCGATGTGCGCCTGTGGCGGAGGGTCCATATGGACCTCGTCCGCTATGCGGGCTGCGTGTGTCGTCCGTCCTGCTGAAGTCGCTCCCCCTTTGCTTTCCGCGCGGGCCCGCTGACGGGCTGCCGCGCTCTCACGCGAACGCTCATCAGGACGGTGCCCGTGTCTGTCTCCCGATCTGTCGCCCAATCTGTCTCTCGATCTTTCTCCCGCGCCTTCTCACGGTCTGAATCCGGATCTGTCGTGCGCTCTGCTTCTGCGGAGTCCGCCCGGACCGAAGCTCACACCCGGGCCGAAGCTCCAGCCCGGGTCCCCACGCAGGCGGACCTCCTGGACTTCGCACGGCGTACGGCCGCCGACTCCGCACTGATCGCCTCGCTCCCGCTCGACCCCGAGGGGCGCACCTGGGTGCGTCTCGAGGGCCCCGGTGGCAGCGAGGCCTGGCTGATCGGCTGGCCGCCGGGCACCGGTACCGGCTGGCACGACCACGCCGACTCGGTAGGCGCCTTCGTGACCGCGTCGGGAGAGCTCAAGGAGAACTCGCTCGCCGCCCGGCTGCCCACCGACGGCTGGAAGACCCTCGAACTCGCCGACGGGGTCGACCGGGAGCGGCGGCTGCCGTCCGGCCAGGGCCGTGCCTTCGGCCGCCACCACGTGCACGAGGTACTCAACGAATCGACGGACCGGCACGCGATCTCGGTCCACGCCTACTATCCGCCCCTGCCGCAGATCCGCCGCTACAGCCGTACGGGACAGCTGCTGCGCCTGGAGCAGGTCGAGCGCCCGGAGGACTGGCAGTGAGCGACGCGATCGAAGGGCTGGAAGGGCCGGTCGGCATCGACGCGTTGCTGGAGCGGGTGCGCGAGGGCTACGTGCGGATCGAGGCCCGGGAGGCGCACGACGCCGCCCGGGCGGGCGAGGCGCTGCTGGTCGACATCCGCTACGCGGCCCTGCGGGAGCGCGACGGGCTGATCCCCGGCGCTCTCGTCGTCGAGCGCAACGAGCTGGAGTGGCGGCTGGACCCGCAGGGCAGCCACCGCGTCCCCGAGGCCACGAGCCACGACCTGCAGATAGTGGTGATCTGCAACGAGGGCTACGCCTCGAGCCTGGCCGCCGCGTCCCTGCACCGACTGGGGCTGCACCGGGCCACCGACCTGGTCGGCGGATTCCAGGCGTGGAAGGCGGCGGGACTCCCCGTGACGTCGTAGATGCCGTGCCGTGCCACCCCGCTGCGGGCAGTCGTGCCGCTGGGGCGGCACGGGTGGGCGCAGCGGCACCCCGACGGCGGGCGCCCTTACTCCTTGGCCGCCGCCACAGTCACGGCGGGCACCCTGAGCGCCGCCCGCCCCGGCAGGGACGTCGCGACGAGGGCCAGCAGTCCGGCCACCGCAACCACCGTGACGTACACCAGCGGCACGATCGCAGGCCCGGCACCACCGGTCATACCGACGCTGAACGCGGTCAGGACAGCGAGTGCGATACCGCTGCCGAGCCCCGTGGCGAGCAGCAGAACCGCCAGCGCCTCGGTACGCAGCATCCGCAGCACCTGGCGGCGGGTCGCCCCCGCGAGGCGCAGCAGTGCGAACTCACGGACCCGCTCGGAGACCGACATGGCGAGCGTGTTGACCACGGCGATGGCCGTGAAGGCCAGGACGAGCCCCATGGCGAGGTAGTTGACCTCGGCGTTCGCCTTCTGCCGCTCGGCCTGGAGGGAGTCGGCGACCGCCGGGGCGAGAACCCGTACGCCCGGGAACTCACGGAGCGTAGTCGCGAGTTGTGTCTGTGTACGGGTGGTCGCGACGAGAACGGAGGCGGCGAGCGGGTTGTCCACGTGCCGGGCGACCAGGTCGTGGGCGAAGGTGAGGTCGCCGAAGCCGAGTCCCTTGGCGTAGACGGCGGCGACGGTCAGGGTGACGGGCGTGCCGTCGCCCAGCGTGAGCTTCAGCCTGCTGCCCGGCTTCAGGTGGAGTCGGTCGGCGGCGAGTTCACTGACGGCGACGGTCCGGTCGGTGAGCCCCTCGAGGGTGCCGGCGGTGACGTCCGGGTCCCAGGTGCGGGTGAGGCCGGCCGGGGTGACGCCCTGGGCCGCGTACTTGTCGAGGCCGACCCTGACCGTCGTACGGACCACTTCGGTGACGGTGTCGTGCTGCGTACGCAACCGCCGTGCGGCCTCGGCCGGGACGCCCGGGCCGTCGGCAGCAAGGACCCAGGCGGCACGGACTCCCTCGCGGGCCTGGGCGCGGGCCGCGTTGCCGAGGGTCGACTGGACGAACAGAACCGTGCAGGTCATGCCGATCAGAAGGGTGAGGGGGGTGACGACAGAGGCCATGCGCACGGCGTTGCCGCGAAGGTTGGCGGTGGCGAGCCTGCCGCCCGGGCCGGTGAGCCGGAGAGGACCGCCGAAGAGGGCCGCGGCCACCTTGACCAGGTACGGCCCGAGCAGGGCGACGGAGGTGGAGAGGACCACAACGGCGAGGAATGTCACGGGAGTCGACGCGGGCTCTGTGCGCAGCCGGCTCAACACGGCGACCAGGAAGATGCCGCCCGCGAGGAGCGCGAGCCCTGCCAGGATGCGTCCCCAGGCGGGTCGGGTGTGCTCGGCGGCGGCTTCGGCGAGTGCCTCGGCGGGGCGGATCCGGGTGATCCGGCGGGAGGCGACGCGGGCGGCTGCCCAGGAGCCGAAGAGGGTCGCGCCGACCGCGGCCATCGGCGGAAAGACGCTGACCGTGTGCTCAAGCGTGGCGGGGATGGCACCCAGCGCGACGAACCTGGCGTGCAGCCAGCTGCCCAGGGGGAGGCCCGCGAGCGCGCCGGCCGTTCCCGCGACGGCGCCGACGAGCAGTGCCTCACGGCCGAGGAGCCTCCGGATCTGTCCGGACGTGGCGGCGATCGCGCGGAGCAGCGCGAGTTCGCGGTGGCGCTGCTGGACGGTGAGCGTGAGGGTCCCGACGACCACGAGGACCGCCACGAGCAGCGACGTGCCGCCCATCGCGCCGCCCATGCTGACCAGCCTGGTGCGGGCCGATGCCGCGTCCAGGAACTCGACGGGGCCACGATCGTCACCCGCACTGACCTGCGCGGTTGTGCCGTGCAGCGTCCTCGTCACGGCCTGCCGTAGCCGTGCCGGGTCCATGCCCTTGACGGGGATCACGCCGAACGCGGTGACCTGCCCCGGGTGTGCCGCGAGGCGGCGGGCCTCGGCCGCGGAGAAGAAGAGCGAGGTCTGGTGGCGTACGGCCGTGGCGGGGGCGGCGATTCCGGTGATCCGGTAGCTGCGCGGGGCCTGTGTCGACTGGACGGTGAGCCGGTCGCCGGGCTTGAGTCGGGCGCGCTCGGCGAGGTCGCGGTCGATGACGAGGTCGGTGGCGGCCTTGGGGGCGGTGCCGGTGGTGAGCGTGTACGGGGTCAGGGCGGCCGAGTCCCAGGCGTGGCCGTAGGTGGCCCTGCCGCTTGCTGTGCCGCTCGGGGTCGACGGGGTCAACGGCTGGGCGAGAAAGGTCCGTTCGGGGATCACGCGGGCGACGCCCGGGGTGTCCGCGAGCTTCCGCTTCAGGTCCTCCGGCAGCCAGGCCCGCTCCGCGATCGGCTTGGCCTTGTGCTTGACCTTGGTCTTGCCCTTCTTGTGCTTGACGGTGGTCTGGTGGACGTTCTGGTCGGCGGACACTACGACGGGAGCTGCGGCATACCGTTCGGTGGGGATGCTGCCGTGCAGACCCGTCTCGAGGAGGGTGCCGCAGGCGGTGATGAGGGCCGCCGCGCACATCAGGGCGAGTAACGCGCCGAGGAAGCCGCCCTTGCGGGCGCGGACGGTCCGGAGGGCGTAGCGCAGCATCATGAGGGATCGGCCTCTTTCGTGTTGTCCGCCGTGTTGTCCGCGTCTGAGCCGGGCGAGTGGTTGCTGCCGTCCAGGTCCGTGGGGCCTGGGAAGGCGAGGAAGCGGGTGAGCACGGTGCGTGCGCCGGGCGGGGTTTCGGTGTCGCCACGCTTGTAGCGGTTGAGGAGGGCGATGTACTCCTCGAAGAACTCGCGGAGTTCGGGCAGGGTCAGCAGGATGGTGCTGCGCGAGTACGGGAAGGCGTCCGCCCAGGGGTCGTCGAGAGCATCGCCCGCATCCCGCTGCAGTCGCTCGAAGAGCTCGAGGTCGGCGGCGTACGCGTGATGGTTGAGCTCGTCCATGACGTGCCGCATTTCGGGCGTCTGGTGGCTGCGCGGCGGGAAGCGGCGGTCGCCCGGGACCGCCCGCCACCAGCGCTCACGGCCGTGGCCGGTCGCGTCGAGCGCTTCTTCCACGAAGCCGTACCGTGCGAGCTCGCGCAGGTGGTAGCTGGTGGCGCCGGTGTTCAGCCCGAGTGCCCGGGCGAGCGTGGCTGACGTGGCGGGGCCGTGGACAGTGAGGTGCTGCAGCATGCGCTGCCGGCGGGGCTGCGCGAGCGCCTTCAGCGCGGCGAGGTCGGAGAGCTCGATGGGCGTGTGCCTGCCCTCCGTGGGCTCCCTCGCAGGGTCCCTTGTGGGCTCCTTCGCGCCGGGTGGACCGGGTCTCTGTGGCATGCGTACACAGTCGTCTGTGCACGGGTCTCTGTGCACTGCGGTGGTCCGGCGTCTTCATTGGGGGGTTGGCCCCACCGTTCCAGTTAAGTGAGCAGGAGTGAGCCCTGGGCCCATACCTGGTCACTGCGGGCATCCCGAACGGTGTTGGATGTCCGACTGGTTCCCCGCTTTCGCGTCCTGCTCGGCGACGGCACTGTGGGTGCGCGGTCCGTGGCAGGTGGGCAGGGTCCCTCATGCCCTGGGGCGCCCGATACGGCCTGGGCGGTCCGATGCCCGCACCCATCGCTCTGGTGGGTGCGGGGCGGTGCCGTCCGTCGCCGGTGTGGGGTTGCCAGCGGTTCCTGCCAGTGCTGGGCACCCCACCGGCTGGTATACGCCGGGTCGACCGCGGGCCTAGGCCGACAGGGCCTAGAACCCCTCGTCCTCGAGGAACTCCGTGTCCTCGCCCTCCTCCTCCAGCGCCTGGCGGACCACTCGCAGGGCCATCCCCTCGGGATACCCCTTGCGGGCGAGCATGCCCGCAAGGCGGCGCAGCCGTTTGTCGCGGTCGAGACCGCGCGTGCTGCGCAGCTTGCGGGCGACGAGCTCGCGTGCCGTCGCCTCCTCCTGCTCGGAGTCGAGCTGGGCGACGGCCTCCTCGATCAGCGTCGAGTCCACGCCCTTGGTCCGCAGCTCCTGCGCGAGTGCCCGCCGAGCCAGTCCCCGGCCGTGGTGCCGGGACTCCACCCAGGCGTCCGCGAACGCGCTGTCGTTGATCAGCCCGACCTCCTCGAACCGCGACAGCACCTCCTCCGCCACGTCGTCCGGGATCTGTCGCTTGCGCAGGGCGTCCGCCAGCTGCTGCCGCGTGCGCGGAGTCCCGGTGAGCAGGCGCAGGCAGATCGCCCGCGCCTGCTCAGCCGGGTCCCCAGGCAGCCCCCCGTTCCCGGCCCTCGACGAGGCTGGGGAGCCGCTGTCCTGGTGGCCACTGCCTTGGTGACCGCTGCCCTGGTGACCGGATCCGCCGCGTCTTCGACGGCGGCCGCCCGCGGGGCGGCCATCACCGCGGCTGCCGTCACCGAAGCCGCCGCTCAGGCCGCCGCCAGGAGCGACGCCCCCGCGGCTCTGGCCCTGGCCCTGGCCCTGGCCCTGGCCCTGGCCCTGGCCCTGGCCCGCCGGATCGTCCTGCCCTGCCGAATCGGTGTACTCCGGTGAGTCGGAGTACTCCGGCCAGTCGGTCCTCCGGGTCACGGGGTCAGCTCTTGGCTGTCGCGGCCTTGGACTTTGCGGCCTTGACCGCCGGGGCCGGCACCGAGTTCGAAGCCTCGTCCGTGGCTGCCGCGACCGCGGCGTCGGCGCCCGGCTCGGCCGTCGGCTCCTCCGGCTTCACGCCGACACCCAGCTTCGCCTTGATCTTCTTCTCGATCTCGTTGGCCAGGTCGGGGTTGTCCTTCAGGAAGTTGCGCGCGTTCTCCTTGCCCTGGCCGAGCTGGTCGCCCTCGTACGTGTACCAGGCGCCGGCCTTGCGGACGAAACCGTGCTCCACGCCCATGTCGATCAGGCCGCCCTCGCGGCTGATGCCCTGGCCGTAGAGGATGTCGAACTCGGCCTGCTTGAAGGGCGGCGCCACCTTGTTCTTGACGACCTTGACGCGGGTGCGGTTGCCGACCGCGTCCGTGCCGTCCTTCAGCGTTTCGATGCGGCGGATGTCGAGTCGCACCGAGGCGTAGAACTTCAGCGCCCTGCCACCCGTCGTGGTCTCCGGGGAGCCGAACATCACGCCGATCTTCTCGCGCAGCTGGTTGATGAAGATCGCGGTGGTCTTCGACTGGTTGAGCGCGCTGGTGATCTTCCGCAGGGCCTGGCTCATCAGACGGGCCTGCAGACCCACGTGCGAGTCGCCCATCTCGCCCTCGATCTCCGCGCGCGGCACCAGGGCGGCGACGGAGTCGATGACAATCAGGTCGAGCGCGCCGGAGCGGACGAGCATGTCCACGATTTCCAGAGCCTGCTCGCCGTTGTCCGGCTGGGACAGGATCAGGTTGTCGATGTCGACGCCGAGCTTCTTCGCGTACTCGGGGTCGAGGGCGTGCTCGGCGTCCACGAAGGCCACCTGGCCGCCGGCCTTCTGCGCGTTCGCCACCGCGTGCAGCGTCAGCGTCGTCTTACCGGAGGACTCCGGGCCGTACACCTCCACCACTCGGCCGCGCGGCAGGCCGCCGACGCCGAGGGCCACGTCGAGTGCGGTCGACCCGGTCGGGATGACCTCGATGGGCTCCCTCGACCGGTCGCCCATGCGCATCACGGCGCCCTTGCCGAATTGCCGTTCAATCTGTGCGAGCGCGGCGTCGAGCGCCTTCTCGCGGTCGGTTCCTGCCATGGGTTCCACCCGGTTTGCTTGAGTCGATCGCTTCACGCCAAAGACGCTAACGCCTGCCACTGACAATGCGCTCCGACGCCTGCCCGGCCTGTGGATAACTCAGGGGAATCCGCGGAAATCCGCCGGGATTTCGCCCCAGCGAGCACCGCCGGGCACTCCATAAGAATGGATGTTCGATTTTCGTGTCAAGCGCAACACATCGCTCACGGCGGCTCGAGCAGCGTGCGAAGTTCCGGGCCACCGCCGTCGTGGCGGGAGCCGGGCCGTGCGGGCTTGGAGCGCCGCTTGCAGCGCGTCCGGCGCCACCGCTCGCGGTGCTGGGCCCGCCCTTGCCCCTCACACGGCGCCCCGCGCGCCGTTACTGCTTCGGCTCCGGCTCGGGACCGCTCGCCGACGCCGTATCCCGCTCCGGCTCCGCCAGGTCCGCCGCGGACGCCCCTTCAGCGAGTCCACTCGATCGCAGCGGCTCTCCCGGTCGCTGCAGAAACCGCCGCACGCGCATGGGGACCAGGTCCGAACCGCGGCGCTGGTGGCCGTGCACGCGCGGGTCGTCCGTGACGGCGTACCGCTTCACATACGCCCCCAGGAAGGCCTGCAGTGTGGCCGCCGCCGGGATGGCGATCAGCGCGCCGACCGCACCGAGCAGCGCCGTGCCGGCGATGACCGAGCCGAAGGCGACGGCAGGATGAATGTCCACGCTCTTCGCGGTCAGCTTGGGCTGCAGCAGGTAGTTCTCGAACTGCTGGTAGACCACCACGAACACCAGCACCCACAGCGCGTACCAGGGATCGACGGTGAAGGCGATCAGCATCGGCAGGGCACCCGCGAGATACGTGCCGATGGTCGGGATGAACTGCGACACCAGCCCCACCCAGACGGCGAGCGCGGGCGCGTAAGGCACTTCCAGTGCCGCGAGCAGGATGTAGTGCGCGATGCAGGAGATCAGCGCCATCAGCCCGCGTGAGTACAGGTAGCCCCCGGTCTTGTCGACGGCGATCTCCCAGGCGCGCAGCACCTCCGCCTGCTTGGCGGGCGGCAGTACGGAGCACAGCGCGCGCCGCAGCCGTGGCCCGTCGGCGGCGAAGTAGAACGAGAACAGCAGGACCGTCAGCAGCTGGAAGAGGCCGCCCAGCACCTGCGCGGACACGTCCAGTACGCCGCTCGCGCCGTTCTGCACGTACTTCTGGAGCCAGTCGGAATGGACCAGGTTGTTCTGTATCTCGACGCGGTTCAGCTGGGTGTGGAAGCTCGAATTGATCCAGTTGATCACCGAGTCGAGATACTTCGGGAACTCCTCGACCATGCTCACTATCTGGCCGGCGAGCATCGAGCCGAGCAGTGTGACGAAGCCGGCACTCGCGATCAGCACAGCGAGGAACACCAGTCCTGTCGCCATCCCCCGGCGCATGCCGCGCGAGGCCATCCAGCTCACCGCGGGCTCCACGGCGAGTGCCAGGAAGAACGCGATCAGGACGTTGATCAACAGCCCCGTCAGCTGGTGGAACGCCCACGTACCCAGCTGGAAACAGGCGACCAGGGTCAGGGCGAGCACCATGGCGCGCGGCAGCCAGCGGGGCATGCTGGCGCTGCGGCCGGCCCCTGGCCCCGCCCCCTCGTGCGGGGGCGTGCCGAGCACAGCCGTGTCCTGATCCACCTGTGCGGTCTCGTCTGTCGATGCCACTGAGCCAGTGTCGCCCACGCCACCGACAGTCGGCTCCGGGCCCGTCTTCTTCTGGATTGTCAGCGCCCCTCCCCGGGGTCTCGTCAACGCTTCGCGGCCGGTCAGCGCCTGTCGGCCGGCACGTCCATCGCGCTGCAGACCGCGCGCCACACGTCCTTGGCCGCCCAGCCGGCGTCCAGAGCCTCGTGCACCGTGCGCCCGCCGAGCTCCGACATCACATGGTCTCGCGCGAAGGAATCGACGTACGCCGGACCGAAGTGCTCCACCATTCGCTGCCAGAAGACCGTCAACCGCATGCTTCCAGTATCCCGCTCCTGAGAGTGCAGCCGTGTCCGGGAGGCTTGCTGGTACCGCTTTCCGTCCTACGGTCGGAACATGGCCGAATCCGGAGCATCCCCACTCCCCCCGTCCACGTCACCGCTCTTTCCCCGCTCCCCGCACTCCGCACTCACCCGCGCCGAGCAGTTCGTCTGGCTCACCGCGCGCGTGCTCGAGCAGCAGCGGTTCGCGTACCACTTCCTGAACGGCAGCGCCGACCGGGTCGAGACCGCCCTGACCGCGTACCTGAATGAGGACGACGGGTACGGCCACGCGCTCGAACCCGATCTGCGCGGCCCCGTCAGCCAGCCCCTGCACACCGGTCACGCGCTGCGTGTGCTGGACTCGATCTGGCGTTGCGGCGGGCAGCGCGTGGAGCGCGTGTGCCGCTATCTGTCGTCGGTCTCAACACCGGAAGGTGCACTTCCGGCCATCCACCCGAGCCAGCGCGGCTATCCGTCGGCGCCCTTCGTGCCCGTCGTGGACGACCCTCCCAGCAGCCTTCTCGCCACCGGCCCCGTGGTCGGCCTGCTGCACCGCAACGAGGTGTGGCACGCGTGGCTGTTCCGGGCCACCGACTTCTGCTGGCAGGCGGTGGAGTCCCTGGAGAAGTCCCATCCGTACGAGGTCGAGGCAGCCATCGTCTTTCTCGACAGTGCACCGGACCGCCCGCGCGCGGAGGCGGCCGCCGACCGGCTCGGCCGGCTGGTACGCGAGCAGGGCCTCGCCGTGCTGGACCCCGGCCGGCTCGACGCACACCCCGTCGCTCCCGGCTACGCGCCGGGCGAACACCATTTCCCGTACGACTTCGCGAGGACTCCGGAGTCTCTGGCGCGCGCGTGGTTCACCGATGAGGAGATGGAGGGCTCGCTGGACTTCCTGGAGCGTGAGCAGCAGGAGGACGGCGGCTGGCCCGTCCGCTGGCGGCAGTGGGCACCGGGAACGGCCCTCGAGTCACGCCCGGTCGTGACGATCGAGGCGCTGCTCACCTTGCGGGCCTATGGGCGCGCCGTCGTCTGACACCGGGCTCCCGCCCCTGGGGGTGTTCTGCTGGGCATGCGCGCACATGTGACGGGCCACGCGTGCATGCCGAGTGCATCCCCCATTCTGCGGTGCCGAGCGCATTGCTCACGCGCGCCTGCCGTCACCGTCCGCACGCGCGCGTACCGGCAGAAGACGTCAGCCGGTCACCGCCCGCACCGCCGCCGTGACCACCACGGCCGCGCCCACGACCACCAGGAACGGCGCGCGCACCAGGAGTGCCAGGGCCGCTGCGGCGAGCCCGGCGGCCTTGGCGTCCAGCACCAGGGCGCGTCCGTCGGCGAACGTCTGCTGGGCGGTGAGCGCGGCGAGGAGCGCGACCGGCAGCAGGGCGGCGAGCCGCTTGACGACGGGACGCTCCAGGGCGCCCACCGGCACCAGAAGGCCGATGAGCTTGACGGCGTAGCAGCCCACCGCGGTGGCGACGATGGCGATCCAGATGTTCAACGGTCTTCCTTCTCTGACTCTGCGCTGTCCCTCTGTCCGTCGCGCTGTTCGTCGCGCCTGGCACCGCCCCGAGTACGGCCTGACCTGTAGCCCTCCATGCAGAGGACGAGCGGCGCCGCCAGCGCCGCCACGAGGACCGGGACGCCGGCGGGCAGAACCGGCAGCAGACCGAGCCCGAGGATCACTGCGATGCCCGCGACGGCACGCTCCGTCGTCGTCCTGAGCATGGGTGCCAGCAGCGCGAGGAAGACCGCGGGCCCGGCGGCGTCGAGACCCCAGGCATCGGTGTCGCCGATGGCATCGGCGCCCATGGCTCCGAGCAGCGTGGTGAGGTTCCACAGCACGTAGAGGGTGAGTCCGGTCACGGCGAACCCGATGCGTACCCCGCGTCGCGTGGGCTGTGCCAGCGAGACAGCCGTGGTCTCGTCGATCACCCACTGGGCTGCGAACGGGCGCACCGCACGCGGGAGCGCGAGCAGCTGTGACAGACGCAGCCCGTAGAAGGCGTTGCGTACGCCCAGGAAGAAGGCCCCTGCGGCGGCGGTGAGCGGGTTGCCCCCGGCCGCGAGCGCGCCGACCAGCGCGAACTGCGACGCTCCGGTGAACACGAGCAGGCTGAGCGCGCAGGTCTGCAGCAGGCTGAGGCCGCTGCCGGCCGAGGTCACTCCGAAGGCGAAGCCGGAGAGCCCGACGGCGATACCGACGCCGAGCGCGTCCCGGACGACGGCCCGGTCGGACTTGACCGGGCCCTCCGGCGCGGACTCACCTCCGCCGGCTGCGCCCGTCATGTCTGCGGGTGGGGATGCTGTCCGTTCTGCCACGCCTCGGACGGTACGAGGAGTGCCCTGCCCGGGTCTTGTACGTTCTTGCGCTCCCGCTGGTAGGCCCCGGGAGGCACCCCGACGATGCGGGTGAAGTGCCGGTTGAGGTGCGGCTGATCGGTGAAACCGACGGCGACGGCCACGTCGGCGGGCGGCTCTCCCGCGTCCAGAAGCCGCCGGGCGGCCCGCACGCGCGCGTCGGTGAGCCAGGTGTGCGGCGGCATGCCGTAGGCGTCCCGGAAGGCGCGCAGGAGAGCGAAGGGGCTGGTGCCGAGGCTGTCGGCGAGCTGTTCCAGCGACGGGGGATCGGCCAGCCGCTCCTCGAGCTCGGTACGCGCGCGTGCGGCGAGGCGGCCCCCGGCACTGCGCACGGTCCGCTGCCGCAGCGGGCCGCCGTTGAGCCGGAGCAGCCTCGTCACCGCCATCCTCAGCAGGGTGTCGGCGGCCAGCGCGTTGCCTTCCTCGGCCGCGCGCAGCACCTGGTGGACCAGACGTACCGCGTACGGATCGTCGAGTACCGGCTCCACGAAGCCGGGGGTGCCGCGGATCTCGGTCGTCTCCGCGGCGATGGCGGCCACGAGGTCGGGGGACGGATAGACCGCGCCGTACCGCCAGCCTTCCGGGACACCGGCGCGCCCGGTGTGCGGGGTGTCCGGATTGACGAGGGCGAGCGTCCCCGGGCCCGCGTACTGCTCGGCGCCGCCGTGGTGGAAAACCTCGACGCCGTCGGAGATGGCGGCGATCACGAAGTTCTCGTGCGTGTGCCGTACGAAGGTCTTGCGGATGTAGCGGGCGCGCAGCAGGTCGACGCCGGGCAGCTCCTCGTACCGCCAGTGCCGTGCCCGCTCCCCTGATCCCGCCATGGGCTCCATTCTGCGCCACACGCCGTGGGCCCGGCGCGGCCGCCGAGGGCTCCGCGCCCCTGCCTTCGGCGTGTTCACGCAGGACCGTGCCGCGCTGTTTGCGCAGGTCCGAGCCGTTGTCAGTGGCGAGGTGCAGGATTGGGGCATGGTCAGGTCTGCGCACCCCGCCCTTGACGGCTTCTCGCCCGCAACCCGCGGCTGGTTCACGGGGGCCTTCTCCGCGCCCACGGCCGCCCAGGCCGGGGCGTGGGGTGCCATCGCGCAGGGTTCGGACGTGCTGGTGGTGGCCCCGACCGGGTCCGGCAAGACGCTGGCCGCGTTCCTCGCCGCCCTGGACCAGCTGGCGTCCACCCCGCCACCGGCCGATCCGAAGAAGCGCTGCCGGGTGCTGTATATCTCCCCGCTCAAGGCGCTCGCGGTCGATGTGGAGCGGAATCTGCGCAGCCCGCTGACCGGTATCCGCCAGGAGGCGGTGCGTCTGGGGCTGCCCGAGCCCGAGGTGAAGGTCGGCATCCGCTCCGGCGACACCCCGCCCGCGGAACGCAGGGCGCTGGCCACGCGCCCGCCGGACATTCTGATCACGACCCCGGAGTCGCTGTTCCTGATGCTCACGTCGGCGACGCGCGATGCGCTGACGAGCGTCGAGACGGTGATCCTGGACGAGGTGCATGCGGTCGCCGGCACCAAACGCGGTGCGCATCTGGCGCTGTCCCTGGAGCGGCTCGACGAGCTGCTGCCGCGGCCGGCGCGGCGTATCGGCCTGTCGGCGACGGTGCGTCCAGTGGACGAGGTTGCCCGTTTTCTCTCGCCGCGGCGCAAGGTGGAGATCGTCCAGCCGGCGTCGGGCAAGGAGTTCGACCTTTCGGTGGTCGTCCCCGTCGAGGATCTGGGCGAGTTGGGCGGCTCCCCTGTCGCCGACTCCGGCCAGGCGGCCGAGCGGCCGTCGATCTGGCCGCATGTAGAGGAGCGCATCGCCGATCTCGTGCAGACCCATCGCTCGACGATCGTGTTCGCCAACTCGCGCCGCCTCGCGGAGCGGTTGTGCAACAGGCTCAACGAGATCGCGTACGAGCGGGCGACGGGCGAGCCCTTGGAGGAGGCGCACGGGCCCGCCGAGCTGATGGGCGGATCGGGCGCCGCCCTGGGCGCCCCGCCGGTCATCGCCCGTGCGCACCACGGCTCGGTCTCCAAGGAGCAGCGCGCGCTCGTCGAGGAGGACCTGAAAGCGGGCCGCCTGCCTGCCGTCGTCGCCACATCCAGTCTGGAGCTGGGCATCGACATGGGCGCGGTGGACCTCGTCGTCCAGGTGGAGTCGCCGCCGTCGGTCGCGTCCGGTCTTCAGCGGGTGGGCCGCGCGGGGCACCAGGTGGGCGCTGTCTCCACGGGCGTGGTCTTCCCGAAATACCGGGGCGACCTCGTGCAGGCGGCCGTGGTCACCGAGCGCATGCGCACCGGCGCCATCGAGTCCCTCCGCGTCCCGGCCAACCCCCTGGACGTGCTGGCGCAACAGCTCGTCGCCATGACGGCGATGGACACCTGGCAGGTCGACGACCTGCTCGCCATGGTCCGCCGGGCAGCGCCCTTCGCGTCGCTGCCGGAGTCGGCCTTCACAGCGGTGCTCGACATGCTGGCCGGCCGCTATCCGTCGGACGCCTTCGCGGAGCTGCGCCCCCGGGTCGTGTGGGACCGGGTCGCGGGCACGATCACCGGCCGCCCCGGCGCACAGCGGCTGGCCGTCACGTCCGGCGGCACGATCCCGGACCGCGGGCTCTTCGGCGTGTTCCTCGCCGGGGCGGACCCGAAGAAGGGCGGCGGCCGGGTCGGCGAGCTCGACGAGGAGATGGTGTACGAGTCCCGGGTGGGCGACGTCTTCACGCTGGGCACCACGTCCTGGCGCATCGAGGACATCACCCGTGACCGTGTGCTCGTGTCCCCCGCACCCGGCGTCCCGGGCAGGCTGCCGTTCTGGAAGGGCGACCAGCTGGGGCGTCCTCTCGAACTGGGCCACGCGGTGGGTGCGTTCCTGCGCGAGATCGGGTCGCTGCCCAAGGACGACGCCCGCCTCAGGCTGGTCGCCGCAGGCCTGGACGCCTGGGCGGCGGACAACGTCCTGGCGTATCTGGACGAGCAGCGCCAGGCCTGCGGCCATGTCCCGGACGACCGCACGATCGTCGTCGAGCGGTTCCGCGACGAGCTGGGCGACTGGCGGGTCGTCGTCCACTCCCCCTTCGGCGCCCAGGTCCATGCCCCGTGGGCGCTGGCTCTGGGCGCGCGGCTCGGCGAGCGGTACGGCATGGACACGCAGGTCATGCATGCCGACGACGGCATCGTGCTGCGACTGCCGGACGCCGATCTGATGGGCCTCGATCTTCTCGACCAGGAGCCCATCAGCGTCGGCACGGAGTACGACTCGGAGCAGGCGCCCGTGGGCGCGGCGGATGTCGCCTTCGACAAGGGCGAGGTCGACCAGATCGTCACCGACCAGGTGGGCGGCTCGGCCCTGTTCGCCTCGCGGTTCCGGGAGTGCGCGGCCCGCGCCCTGTTGCTGCCGCGCCGCAACCCGGGCAAGCGCACCCCGCTGTGGCAGCAACGCCAGCGGGCGGCACAACTGCTTCAGGTCGCAAGCGAGTTCGGCTCGTTCCCGATCGTCCTCGAAGCGGTGCGCGAGTGCCTTCAGGACGTCTTCGACGTCCCCGGCCTCACCGAGCTGATGGGCGACATCGAGTCCCGGAAGGTCCGTCTCGTCGAGGTCACGACGCCCGAGCCGTCCCCGTTCGCCCGCTCGCTGCTGTTCGGATACGTCGCCCAGTTCCTGTACGAGGGCGACTCCCCGCTGGCCGAGCGGCGGGCCGCCGCGCTGTCGCTGGACTCCCGTCTCCTCGCGGAGCTGCTGGGCCAGGCCGAGCTGCGGGAGCTGCTGGACGCCGACGTCCTGACGGAGCTGGAGCGGGAGCTGCAGTGGCTCACGGAGGACCGCCGCGCCAAGGACGTCGAGAGCGTCGCCGACCTGCTGCGTCTTCTCGGCCCGCTCACGGACGCCGAGCTGGCCGAGCGTGGGGCCGAGCCGAGTTGGGCGCAGGAGCTGGCGGGCGCCCGCCGCGCGATTCGCGTCCGTGTCGCCGGGGCGGAGCACTGGGCTGCGATCGAGGATGCGGGGCGGCTGCGCGACGCGCTGGGCACTGCACTCCCCGTGGGTGTCCCCGAGGCGTTCACCGAGCCGGTGAAGGATCCGCTCGGTGATCTGCTCGCCCGGTTCGCGCGCACGCACGGCCCGTTCACCTCGGCGGCCGCAGCGACCCGTTTCGGGCTCGGGACCGCCGTCACCGAGGGCGCCCTGCAGCGCCTGGCCGCGAGCGGCCGTCTCGTACAAGGGGAGTTCCACCCCGCGGGCATCGGCCAGGAGTGGTGCGACGCGGCGGTGCTGCGTCGGCTGCGCCGCCGTTCCCTCGCGGCGCTGCGCCATGAACTGGAGCCGGTGCCGCCCGCCGCGCTCGCCCAGTTCCTGCCGCAGTGGCAGCATTTGAGCGGGCACGGACTGCGCGGTGTGGACGGACTCGTGCGGGCCGTCGAGCAGCTGCAGGGTGCGTCGGTGCCCGCGTCCGCTCTCGAGAAGCTGGTCCTGCCCTCCCGGGTCTCGGACTACACGCCGTCGCTGCTCGACGAGTTGACGGCCGCCGGCGAAGTGGTGTGGGCCGGCGCCGGAGCCCTTCCGGGCAAGGACGGCTGGATCTCCCTCTATCTGGCTGATTCCGCTCCCCTGCTGCTCCCGCCACCCCACCCCCTGGAGCTGACCGCCCTGCACGAGTCCGTCCTGAGCACCCTCTCCGGAGGTTACGGACTCTTCTTCCGTCAGGTCGCCGACCAGATCCGGGCCACCACCCACCCGGACGCCACGGATCCCCAACTGGCCGACGCGATATGGGACCTGGCCTGGTCGGGCCGGCTGACCAACGACACGCTCGCCCCGATGCGCTCGCTTCTCGGCTCGGGTCGCACCGTCGGCTCCACGGCGCACCGCGCCAAGCGCTCCATTCCCCGCGGCCGCTACGGCACGCTGACGGCGGCCGCCCGCCCCGCCTCCCGCTCGGGCCCGCCCACGGTGGCCGGGCGATGGTCGCTGCTCCCGGCGCGCGAGCCGGACCCGACACTGCGCGCTCACGCCGTCGCGCGCGTCCTGCTCGACCGGCACGGAGTGGTGACCCGGGGCGCGGTGGCCGCGGAGGGCGTGGAGGGCGGCTTCTCGGCGACGTACCGGATTCTGTCGGTCTTCGAGGAGAGCGGTCAGGCACGCCGCGGGTATGTCGTCGAGGGGCTCGGTGCCGCACAGTTCGCGATGGACGGCGCGGTGGACCGGTTGCGTGCCGCAGCAACCGCGCAGGAGCGCGGCGAGACCATACCTGCCCCGGATGCGGAGGTGTTCCCGGGCGACCCGGGTGCCTTCCCGGACGGGTACCGCGGCGGGCCCGCAGGCCCGGGATGGGCCCCCAACCGCGCGCGGCCGAATGGTCCTCGGACCGTGGTGCTGGCGGCAGCGGATCCGGCGAACGCCTATGGCGCGGCCCTGTCCTGGCCCGAGCCGCCGGCGGGTGCCGGGCACAAGCCCGGACGCAAGGCCGGCTCCCTGGTCGTCCTGGTCGACGGCGAGCTCGCCCTGTACATGGAGCGGGGCGGCAAGACCCTGCTGGCCTGGCCCACCACCCCGGACGACCACGCCGCCGACGACCCCCGCCTGCGCGCGGCCGCCGATTCCCTGGCGGCCGCGGCCCTGACCGGTTCACTCGGCACGATCACAGTGGAGCGGATCAACGGCGGCTCGGCCCTGACCTCCCCGTTCTCCGTCCTCCTGGAAGGAGCCGGCTTCCACGCGACGCCGCGCGGACTGCGCATACGGGCCTGACGGCGGGCGACCACGGTCGGGGCCGTGCCCGCGGTCAGTCCGGTACTGTCCAGGGCCGCCGCACAAGCCGGCCGTCCGCCCGCCCGCGCTCCCCGGCCGCCGCACCCCGCGGTACCAGCCGCACCTCCCCCTGCTGCTGCCGCACCAGCCCGCGCCACGCGCCCATGCCACCCTTGACCCATGCCCGAAGGAGACACCGTCTGGCAGACCGCCCATCAACTGCACGCCGCACTGGCGGACCATGTGCTGACCCGGTCCGACCTGCGCGTGCCCAGATACGCCACGGCCGACCTCACGGGCCGTACGGTTCTGGGCGTCACCCCCCGCGGGAAGCACCTGCTCACCCGTCTCGAGGGCGGGCTGACCCTGCACTCGCACCTCGGCATGGAGGGCTCGTGGCGGGTCTACGCCCCTGGTGAGCGCTGGCGGGGCGGTCCGGGGCACCAGATCCGGGTGATCCTGGGCACCTCCGTCAGCACGGCCGTCGGCTACCGGCTCCCCGTACTGGAGCTGCTCCGCACCACCGACGAGCACAAGGCCGTCGGCCATCTCGGCCCCGACCTGCTCGGCCCCGACTGGGATCCCGACCTCGCGCTGCGCAACCTGCTCCGCGACCCGGCCCGCGCCCTCGGTGAGGCACTGCTCGACCAGCGCAATCTCGCGGGCATCGGCAACGTGTACAAGAGCGAGCTCTGCTTCCTCCTCCGTGTCACGCCCTGGCTTCCCGTCGGCGAACTCACCGACGACACCGCCGCAAAGCTGCCGGTGCTCGCCCAGAAGCTCCTCGAGGCCAACCGCGACCGCCTGGTCCGCTCCACCACGGGCCGCCGGGACCAGCGACTTTACGTCTACGGCCGTGCGCCGCGTCCCTGCCTGCGCTGCCGAACCTCCATCCGCTCCGCCGACCAGGGCGACGGAAGCCGGGAACGCCCCACCTACTGGTGCCCGGCCTGCCAACGCGGGCCCACACCGCCGTAGGACCCGTGCGGCCAAGGCCCGCAGCCCGCATGCCTCACGACGCAGCGACGCTCACGACTAATTGACGACCCGTCAGAAAACCTCGTACCGTCGCTTCATGTCCGTCATCTCCGTCAACGCGTACGACCTCACCGGACGCACCGCCTTCGTCACCGGCGCCGCAAGCGGCATAGGGCGCGCCAGCGCCGTGCTCCTCGCGGAGGCCCGGGCCGCCGTCCACTGCGCGGACCGCGACATCTCGGGCCTCGACGAGACAGCCGCCCTGATCAAGGACAGGGGCGGCACCGCCCACACGCACCTGCTCGACGTGACCGACCGACCGCAGCTCGCCCAGGCCGTCGCGGCCGTCGGCCGACTCGACGTCATGGCCGCCATAGCCGGGATCATGCATCGCAGCCCCGTACTGGAGACTCGCGACGAAGACCTGGACCGCGTCCTGAGCGTCAACTTCAAGGGCGTGCTGTACGCGTGCCAGGAGGCGGCCCGGTCCATGATCGCGACCGGCACGCGCGGGAGCATCGTCACCATGGCGTCGGGAGCCGTCGACACCGGCGGCCCCGGTCTGCTCTGCTACGGCGCAGCGAAGGCGGCGGTCGTCCAGCTCACCAAGACCCTCGCCACGGAGGTGGGCACGCACGGCATCCGCGTCAACGCCGTGGCTCCCGGGTGGATCCGCACGCCCATGACCGACCGCGACGACGCCGAGGCGCAGGCCCGTACCGAGGGGCTCATGGCCCGCATGTCCCCGCTGGGCCGCGTCGGCGAACCACAGGACATCGCCCACGCCGTCCTCTACCTGGCGTCCGACGCCTCCTCCTTCACCACCGGTCAGATCCTCCGCCCGAACGGCGGCGTCGCCATGCCCTGGTAGCCCGCGCGGGTAGCCCGCATCCAGCCCCTGCCTGCCAGGCACCCGTTCTCTGACAGTGACAGCGTCCCCATCTCCCGGTGATCGCCGACGGCAAGGCCTAGGCAGCACGAGAGCCGGAGTCACCCGGCCCGGCAGGCCCGGCCCCCCGCGCCCGCCGGAGCTTCAGGCTCGCAAACACATGCGCCACTCCCGCGACCCGCGTGGCCCGAGATTTCGGCACACAGTGCACCGGCAGCACGCTGAGCCCCCAGCCACCCACAGACACGGCGGCTTCGAGCGCCCCGGCGTCCGGCGCGAGAGCGAGCCGGAGTACGGCCCACCACCAGAGCGCGCCCAGCCCCAGGGCCGGCGCCCAGCGCACGATCCGCCCTGCCATGGCCGCCACCTCCAGCCGACGCCGACCAGCGCCTCGAATGCCGCAGACCGCCCGGTGCCCGAAGCCGCGGCTCGTGCCCCGTCAGCCGCCCGGCCGCTCTCCGCCGTTCTCCGCCTGGAACATCCAGTGGTGCTTCTCGAGATCCGCCGTGATGCCGATGAAGATGTCCTGGCTCACGGGATCCGCATCTCCGGTGGCCGCAATCCGTTCCCGCATGCGCACAATCACGGCGCCCAGCGCCTTCACGAGCGTGCCCACCGCCTCCGTGTCCTTGATCCAGCCGTCAGGCACCGAGCCGATCCCACTGTTGCCCGCCACCGTCGCCGCACGCCCGTCGGGTGGCACGCCCAGCGTCGAGGCCCGTTCCGCCACGGTGTCGGAGTGCAGGCGGGCCGTGTCCACGACCTCGTCGAGCTGCAGATGTACGGAGCGGAAACGCGGGCCGACCACGTTCCAGTGGACCTGCTTGGCGACGAGGGAAAGATCCACCAGGTCGACGAGCGCGCCCTGCAACGCCTCGGACACGGTCTTCAGATCCGCCTCGGACAAGGG
Organism: Streptomyces sp. NPDC002577; assembly: GCF_053594815.1. Taxonomy (NCBI): domain Bacteria; kingdom Bacillati; phylum Actinomycetota; class Actinomycetes; order Kitasatosporales; family Streptomycetaceae; genus Streptomyces; species Streptomyces sp. NPDC002577. The sequence continues at coordinate 30,471 of NZ_JBSFWK010000060.1, forward strand.
GCTTTTCACGACGTACATCCGGAAAACCTCCGTATCTCGCACATCCAGAGCATCCTGCTTCACCCGGCTGTCATAACCATGGCATAAGCCGACAAATCGGGTCACATCAGAATGAGTCAGAACGAGCCCCGGACATAGCGAAAGCCCCGGCCGAGAGGCGTCCGGGACGACTCCCGAACAGCCCCGGCCGGGGCCCTCACACAAGCGTGAGTGTCACGCGGCGACGACGTCCACTGCCTCCGCCGGCGCCTTGATCGTCACCCGTTCCGGTGGCACACCGGTCACCGAGACGGAGTTGAGCATCGGGCGTACCGGTGTGCGCACCGGCTCGCTGACTGCTGCCGATTCGGCCAGCTCGGCGAGTGCGAGCTCGTCGCTCACCTCGCGCATGAGCTCGGACATCCGTACGTCAAGCGCGTCGCAAATGGCGGAGAGCAGCTCGGAGGAAGCCTCCTTCTGCCCCCGCTCCACCTCGGAGAGATAGCCGAGCGAGACTCGGGCGGACGAGGAGACTTCGCGCAGAGTACGGCCCTGGCGTTGGCGCTGCCGACGCAGCACGTCACCCAGCAGGCGACGGAGCAGAATCATCGGTGGCTCCCTCCTCGGACCGTGTAGCCGCATCCTTCACGCCCCACCGTACCGCCTTGCGCCGCGGCCGTGCGGGGAGCGATGTCGTGTTCACTCAGGGCTGCAAACATCAAGTCCCCCCGTTCTCTTCCGTATCCTGTGCCCGCGCATTCCCGGATTGTTCGCCGGCGAGCTGCTCGAGCAACATCACCAGCACGCTCCGTACACTCTCCATACGGATTTCCGCGCGGTCGCCGTTCAATCGCAGTGCGGCCACTTTGCCGCCGCCGACCGGTCCGCGAACCGCCACATAAACCGTACCGACATCTTTTCCGTCCTGCGGCTCGGGACCGGCAACGCCGGTCGTCGCGATGCCCCAATCCGCGCCGAGCGCCTCGCGCACCCCGGCCGCCATCTGCAGGGCGACCTCGGGATCCACAGCCCCGCACTCGGCCAACCGGGGGCCGTCGACGCCCAGCAGCTTCTGCTTCAGATCCGTGGCGTACGCGGTCACGGACCCCCTCAGCGCCTTGGAGGCCCCCGGAATTCCCGTGACCTCCGCGGCCACCAGGCCGCCGGTGAGCGACTCGGCGATGGCGAGCGTCTCGCCTCTCACCGTCAGTAGCCGCACCACCTCGGCAGCCACGGACGTCACCGCTCGGACTCCTCGGCCGCCGGCCGGTCGCCCGACCGTCCGGCTGCGGCGCGCTCGCCCACCGCGCCGTCGGCGGAACGGTCGCCCGGGGGAAGGTCATCCGGGGAACGGTCACCCGCGGAGGCCTCAGCCGGCCCCCGCTCTGCCGCCTGCCCCTCCTGCCCCTCCGGCTGCTCGCCCTCTGCCGCCTTTCCGCGTCGGCGCAGCACCACGGCCTGTTTCACATAGTCCAGCCCGGTCACCACGGTGAGCGCGACGGCCACGGCCATCACCCAGAAGCGCAGCGTGGCGAGCGGCCCGGTCAGCGCCAGGATGTACATCCCGACGGCGACGCCCTGCGTCAGCGTCTTGAGCTTGCCGCCGCGGCTCGCCGGAATCACTCCGTACCGGATGACCCAGAAGCGCAGCAGCGTGATCCCCAGCTCGCGCCCGAGGATCACGCCGGTGACCCACCAGGGCAGATCTCCGAGGGCCGAGAGGCAGATCAGGGCCGCGCCCATGATCGCCTTGTCGGCGATGGGATCGGCGATCTTCCCGAAGTCGGTCACCAGGTTGTACGTCCTCGCCAGATGACCGTCGAACAGGTCGGTGATCATGGCGATGGCGAAGCTCGCCCAGGCGAGCGACCGCCACGCGGGGTCGTATCCGCCCCCGGCGAGCATGAGCATCACGAAGGCCGGCACCAGCAGCAGCCGGACCATGGTGAGAATGTTGGCGATGTTCCAGATGCTGGCCTCGTTGACGGCCGCGGCGCCCAGCTTTCCACCGCGCACCGGGTTCGTCCCCTGAGCGCCCGGTGCGCCGGAGCCGCCTGCCGCGGACGCCGGCACTCCGGTCATCTGCCCGCCTCCTCGGTACACGCACGCGAGCCCTGCAGCGGCTCCGCGACCAGGTCGACGCCCTCTGTGCCGACCACCTTCGCCTCGACCATAAGTCCGACGCGAAGGCCTTCGCCGCCCGTGAAGACCACCTGACCGTCGGTCTCGGGCGCCTGGTGGGCCGCCCGGCCGACCACGCCGTCCTCGCCGTCGACGGACTCGACGAGCACCTCGAGGGTCTCCCCCATGCGCTCCTCGGCCCGCTGCGAGGTCAGCTCCTCCGCGAGCCGCGAGATGTGCGCGAGCCGCTCGGCGACGACGTCCTCGTCGAGCTTGTTCTCGTACGTCGCTGCTTCCGTGCCCTCCTCGTCGGAGTACCCGAAGACACCGATCGCATCCAGTCGCGCGCCCGTGAGGAATCGCTCCAGCTCCGCCAGATCGGCCTCGGTCTCGCCGGGGAAGCCCACGATGAAGTTGGACCGCACACCGGCCGCCGGGGCCTTGGAGCGGATCTGGTCGAGCAGGTCCAGGAACCGGTCGGTGTCGCCGAAGCGGCGCATGGCGCGCAGCACGCCGGGCGCGGAGTGCTGGAAGGAGAGATCGAAGTAGGGCGCGACCTTCTCCGTGGACGTGAGGACGTCGATCAGCCCCGGCCGCATCTCGGCGGGCTGCAGATAGCTGACGCGGACACGCTCGATGCCGTCCACGGCGGCGAGCTCGGGCAGCAGGGTCTCCAGGAGCCGGATGTCGCCGAGGTCCTTGCCGTACGAGGTGTTGTTCTCGGAGACCAGCATGATCTCCTTGACGCCCTGCTCGGCGAGCCAGCGCGTCTCACCCAGCACGTCGGAGGGCCGCCGCGAGATGAACGAGCCGCGGAAGGACGGGATGGCGCAGAACGAGCAGCGCCGGTCGCAGCCGGAGGCGAGCTTCACCGAGGCGACGGGGCCCGCACCGCCGAGCCGCCGCCGCAGGGGCGCTCGCGGACCGGAGGCCGGGGCCACACCCTCGGGAAGATCGGAGAGATCCGCCGAACCGTGCCCGGGAAGAGCGACGTCCGAGCCGGCCCCCTGCCGCTCCGCCGGGCTGATCGGCAGCAGCTTGCGCCGGTCGCGAGGCGTGTGCGAGGCGTGGATACCGCCACTCAGGATGGTCTGGAGGCGGTCGGAGATGTCCGTGTAGTCGTCGAAGCCGAGCACGCCGTCCGCCTCGGGCAGCGCTTCGGCGAGCTCCTTGCCGTACCGCTCGGCCATGCAGCCGACCGCCACCACCGCCTGGGTGCGGCCGTGACCCTTGAGATCATTCGCCTCGAGGAGGGCGTCCACGGAGTCCTTCTTGGCGGCCTCCACGAAACCACAGGTGTTGACGACGGCGACGTCCGCGTCCTGAGCGTCCTCGACGAGCTCCCAGCCGTCCGCCTCCAAGCGGCCTGCGAGCTCCTCCGAGTCCACCTCGTTACGGGCGCAGCCAAGCGTGACTAGGGCGACGGTGCGGCGTTCGGGCATGGACCCCAGACTACTTCGTCCCGCTGACAGCCTCGGCCGGGAGGGTTACCTCAAGATCACCCGAGGGTCACCCTCCGGCCGCACGGGGCTCATCCCGCCTCGGGGTCGCCCTTCGTGTACGTCAGCCGCTCGACCTGACCGGCCTCGAACTTGTCTTCGATGGGCTTGCCGTTCACGGCCAGCTGGATCGCGCCCGCGTTGCCCAGTACGAGGTCGATCTGCTGCTTGTCCTCGAAGGTCTTCGACTGCCCCTGCTCCAGAAGGCCGTCGAACAGCAGCCGCCCGTTGTGGTCCTTCGCGGAGATCCAGCTGCGGCCGCCCGATGCGCTCACCAGGACCGTGACCTTGTCCGCGGGCGCCGCCGCGATCGCACTGTCCGACGGGTCGGGCTTGGTCTCCTCGGTCTTCGTGGGGCTGGGCTTGGACGTCGGCTTGCTGCTGCCCGATGTCGCCCCCTCGGCGACATGCGTCGACCCGCCGTCGCTGTCCCCACCGCTGAACAGCGTGAATCCCACGAAGCCGATCACGGCGACGATCGCCGCGACCATGGCCGCCGTCCAGTTGGGGCGGCGCGGTTCGGGCCGGATGCGCTCGGCTTCGAACAACGGTGCGGCCGGGGTCGGCGAGGGCTGCCCGCCGCGCTCGGCCGCGAACTGCTCGAGGAGCGGCGCAGGATCGATGCCGACGGCACGCGCCAGGGTCTTGATGTGGCCGCGCGCGTACACATCGCCGCCGCAGCGGCTGAAGTCGTCCTGTTCGATCGCCTGCACGATCGGGATGCGCACCCGTGTGACGGTACTGACCTCTTCGACGGTCAGTCCGGCGTCGATACGAGCCTGCTGGAGGACCCGGCCGATGGAGGGACGCTCGTCTGCGAACAGGAGGTCGTCTTCCGACGGGTGGTCGTCTTGGGGGGAGTTGCCGATGGACACGGGGGCGCCTTTCGAGCGTGTAGCCACCTGCTGGAGGTTCAGTCTAGGGGGGGTACGAAAGGGTGGGGCAACCGGGCGGTCGCACTTTGTACGCCAACAGCATGGACCGACATGCCGATGGTGGGACATGGTGCCTTCCCTTCCTCAACTTGACGTATGCGGAAGGGAAACGGTTGCTTTCCGTCGCCCGGAGATTGACCTTTCCAGTCGCCCTACGGTTGAGCTTCCCCACGGATCACCGCGAGCACTCCGTCCAGCTCATCCGGCTTCACCAGAACGTCACGCGCCTTGGACCCCTCGCTGGGCCCGACGATGTTCCGTGACTCCATCAGATCCATCAGCCGGCCCGCCTTTGCAAAGCCGACGCGCAGCTTGCGCTGGAGCATGGAGGTGGACCCGAACTGCGTCGACACCACGAGTTCGGCGGCCTGGCACAGCAGGTCCAGGTCGTCGCCGATGTCCTCGTCGATCTCCTTCTTCTGCTTGCTGCCGACGGTGACGTCGTCCCGGAAGACCGGCGCCATCTGATCCTTGCAGTGCTGGACGACGGCCGCGACCTCGTCCTCGGTCACGAAGGCGCCCTGCATACGGGTCGGCTTGTTCGCGCCCATCGGCAGGAACAGCCCGTCGCCCTTGCCGATGAGCTTCTCGGCGCCCGGCTGGTCGAGGATGACGCGGCTGTCGGCGAGCGAGGAGGTGGCGAAGGCCAGCCGCGATGGCACGTTCGCCTTGATCAGGCCGGTGACGACATCGACCGACGGCCGCTGCGTCGCGAGCACCAGATGGATTCCGGCCGCGCGGGCGAGCTGAGTGATACGCACGATCGCGTCCTCGACGTCGCGCGGCGCGACCATCATGAGGTCGGCCAGCTCGTCGACGATCACCAGCAGATACGGGTAAGGCTGCAGGTCGCGCTCGCTGCCTTCGGGGAGCTTCACCTTGCCGTTGCGGATCGCCTGGTTGAAATCGTCGATGTGCCGGAACCCGAAGGCGGCGAGGTCGTCGTAGCGCAGGTCCATCTCGCGTACGACCCACTGCAGCGCCTCGGCGGCCCGCTTGGGATTGGTGATGATCGGCGTGATCAGGTGCGGGATGCCCTCGTACGCGGTGAGTTCGACGCGCTTGGGGTCGACCAGCACCATCCGGACGTCCTCGGGGGTCGCCCGCATCATGACCGAGGTGATGAGGCAGTTGATGCAGGACGACTTTCCGGAGCCGGTCGCACCGGCGACGAGGATGTGCGGCATCTTCGCAAGGTTCGCCATGACATAGCCGCCCTCGACGTCCTTGCCGAGTGCGACCAGCATCGGGTGGTCGTCCTCGGCGGCGTCCGCGAGGCGCAGCACGTCGCCCAGGTTGACCATCTCGCGGTCGGTGTTGGGGATCTCGATGCCGACGGCCGACTTGCCCGGGATCGGCGAGATGATCCGCACGTCGGGGCTGGCCACGGCGTACGCGATGTTCTTCGTCAGGGCCGTGATGCGCTCGACCTTCACGGCGGGACCGAGCTCGACCTCGTAGCGGGTGACCGTCGGACCGCGGGTGAACCCGGTGACGGCTGCGTCGACCTTGAACTCGGAGAACACAGTGGTGAGCGATGCGACGACCGCGTCGTTGGCCGCGCTGCGCGCCTTGCCGGGCCCGCCGCGCTCCAGCAGGTCCAGCGAGGGCAGGGAGTACGTGATGTCGCCCGAGAGCTGGAGCTGTTCGGCGCGAGGCGGCAGATCGCGGGGCGCGTCGGGTGCGGCCTTGGTCAGGTCGGGCACAGCGGACGGGCGCTCGACTCCCGTCGCGGCGCCGTTCTGCGCGGCCTCCTTCGCCGGGATCCTGGCGGCATCCCGCTCGGCATCCTTTGTACGCGCGTTCGGTACCGGCACCGAATGCTCGCGCTCTGCCCGGTCCGCCGCGACGCCCTGCGTGAGGTCGGCGACCAGCGGCGAGGGCGGCAGACCGTGCAGGACGGCACCGTCGAGCGCGGCCGCCGCGGCAGCGGCCACATCGACGGCGTCCATGGGCCGGTCCAGCGCGGGCTGCACGGGAGCCCTGCGCGGCCTGCGCCGCCTGGACGACAGGGCCTCCTGTTCCGCCTGGTCCGGGTCGTAGTCGTCCGGGACGGACGGCCCGCGCTGCCGGGAGCGGGCGGGCAGCGCCTGGCGCCACTGATCGTCGTACCGCTCGTCGTCCTGGGTCGCGTACCCGTCGCCCTCGGCAGCCGGGTGGACGACGCCGAGCTTCGTACCGAGCAGACGCAGCCGCTGCGGGATGGCGTTGACGGGCGTGGCCGTGACGACGAGCAGTCCGAAAAGCGTCAGAAGGATCAGCAGCGGGAGGGCCAGAACCTCTCCCATCGTGTAGATCAGCGGGGCGGACGCGGCCCAGCCGATGAGTCCGCCGGCGTCCCTTATGGCGGCGCTTCCGTCGCCGCGCCCCGGCGCGCCGCAGGCCATGTGGACCTGCCCGAGCACACCGATGACGAGTGCGGACAGGCCGATCACGATGCGCCCGTTCGCCTCGGGCTTCTCCGGGTGCCGGATGAGGCGCACGGCGATGCCGGCGAGCAGTATCGGCACCAGCAGGTCGAGGCGGCCGAAGGCCCCGGTCACCAGGAGCTCGACGAGGTCGCCGACCGGACCGCGCAGGTTCGACCAGGTGCCCGCGGCGACGATCAGCGCGATGCCGAGCAGGAGGAGCGCGAGGCCGTCCTTGCGGTGCGCCGGGTCGAGCCCCTTCGCGCCCCGCCCTACGCCCCGGAACATCGCGCCCACGGCGTGCGCGACGCCCAGCCACACGGCGCGCGCGAGTCGGTACACGCCCCCGGTCGGATTGGGAGCCGGCTTCGGCGCAGGCCTCGCTGCCGCCTTCTTGGCAGGCGATCTCTTCGCTGCGGCCTTCTTGGCGGGGGTTTTCTTGGCAGGGGCCTTCTTCGCCGCAGCCTTCGTCGGAGCTGCCGCCTTCTTCGCGGGCGACTTCTTGGCTGCGGGCTGACGTGAGGCCATGGGTGTGAGGTTACCGTCGGAGACGAGACGGGACACGTGTGCCCACCGCTTCACCCTTTTGTGTCGCCCGGGATGCGGCGGTGAGCTGACGGTGCCTCAAGAGATTTCGTACGGGCCCGGAGGGTTCAGTTCTGCGAGGGCAGCGAAGGCGCGCCCGTCCCGGTGCCCGGCTCCAGGGCGTCCAGGGCCCTGCGCAGGCCGGTGAGTTTGCGTTCGAGGTGGGCAGCGGTGGCCACCGCTGCCGCGTCCGCGGAGTCGTCGTCGAGCTGCTTCGACAGCGCCTCGGCCTGCTCCTCGACGGCAGCGAGCCGCGCGGAGAGCTCGGCCAGCAGACCCGCGGGCTCCTTGGCGTCGCCGACCGCGGTCTTGCCGCCACCCTCGAGCTGGAGCCGGAGCAAAGCCGCCTGCTCACGCAGTTGGCAGTTCTTCATGTAGAGCTCGACGAACACCGAGACCTTGGCGCGGAGCACCCAGGGGTCGAACGGCTTGGAGATGTAGTCCACGGCGCCCGCCGCGTAACCCCGGAAGGTGTGGTGCGGGCCGTGGTTGATGGCCGTGAGGAAGATGATCGGGATGTCCCGCGTCCGTTCCCGCCGCTTGATGTGCGCAGCGGTTTCGAAACCGTCCATGCCCGGCATCTGAACGTCCAGCAGAATGACCGCGAAATCGTCCGTGAGCAGTGCTTTGAGCGCTTCCTCCCCGGACGATGCCCGCACCAGCGTCTGATCGAGCGCAGAGAGGATGGCCTCCAGCGCCAGCAGATTCTCCGGCCGGTCATCGACCAGGAGGATCTTGGCCTTCTGCACCATGGCCCGCCCTCCTCGTCCCGGCAGTGCACCGGGCGCCGCCCCAGGGGACGACTCCCTATCGCCGCCCGCCCTTGTGCCGGTCATGGTAGCCGCACCCTGCCGGTCGCCACACCCTGTCACCGCGATGTCACTGTGCACGTAGCAGAAACGCGGTGGGGGACCAGAAGGTTCCCCGGATCCCGCACTTCTACACGGCTTCGGGCACAGTCAGTCAGCAAGTGGACAATGCCCGTCCGCCACGCGGTCACTCTTCACGCATCCACTGCTCCATCACGGAGAGCAGATGGTCCGGATCGACCGGCTTCGTCACATAGTCGGAAGCCCCGGACTCGATGGCCTTCTCCCGGTCGCCCTTCATGGCCTTCGCGGTGAGCGCGATGATCGGCAGCCCGGCGAACTGGGGCATCCTGCGAATCGCCGTCGTCGTCGCATACCCGTCCATCTCGGGCATCATGATGTCCATCAGTACGACCGTCACATCATCGTGCTGTTCCAGGACTTCAATGCCCTCGCGGCCGTTCTCCGCGTACAGCACGGACAGCCCGTTCTGCTCCAGGACGCTGGTCAGGGCGAAGACGTTGCGGATGTCGTCGTCGACGATCAGCACCTTCTCGCCGTCGAACTGCAGGGCGCGGCGCTCCTGGGCCGCCGGCTCCTGTCCGCCTGTCCAGCCGTCCTGCGCCGCCGACTGGCCCGGCAGAGCGGCCCGCTGGTCGGCGGCCGCCACAGCCCTGCGCCGGCGCCGGAACAGCGCGGCAGGCCCTGTCTGCGTGTCACGGTACGACCTGACCTCGGCGGGCGTCTCAGCCGCGGAGGCCGTCAGCGCCCGCACCGACGCCGCCGTGTCGCCCGGCTCGATCACCGGAGCGAGCTGCGGGTAGCCCTGCGGCGGCAGTTCGCTCGGGTACAGCGGCAGATAGAGCGTGAACGTGGAGCCGCGCCCCGGCTCGCTCTGGGCGTGGATCTCACCGCCCAGGAGCCGCGCGATCTCCCGGCTGATGGACAGCCCGAGGCCCGTACCGCCGTACTTGCGGCTCGTCGTGCCGTCGGCCTGCTTGAACGCCTCGAAGATCACGCGCATCTTGCTGGCCGCGATACCGATGCCGGTGTCGGCGACGGAGAACGCGATCAGATCGGCGTCCGCGTCGCGCAGCGAGCCCGCTTCGAGGAGCTGCTCCCTGATCGCCATCGGCACGTCGTTGCCCGCCGGGCGGATCATCAGCTCGACGGCTCCCGAGTCGGTGAACTTCACCGCGTTGGACAGCAGGTTGCGCAGGACCTGCAGCAGCCGCTGCTCGTCCGTGTGCAGCGTCGCGGGCAGCTCCGGCGAGACGCGTACGGAGAAGTCGAGGCCCTTCTCCGCGGTGAGTGGCCGGAACGTGGCTTCGACGTAGTCCACGAGCTGGACGAGCGCGATCCGCGTCGGCGAGACGTCCATCTTGCCGGCCTCGACCTTCGACAGGTCGAGGATGTCGTTGATCAGCTGCAGCAGGTCGGAACCGGCGCCGTGGATGGTCTCCGCGAACTCGACCTGCTTCGGGGAGAGGTTGCCCTCGGCGTTGTCCGCGAGCAACTTGGCGAGGATCAGCAGGGAGTTGAGCGGCGTACGCAGCTCGTGCGACATGTTCGCCAGGAACTCGCTCTTGTAGCGCATCGAGACCGCGAGCTGCTCCGCGCGCTCCTCGAGGACCTGGCGCGCCTCCTCGATCTCGGTGTTCTTCACCTCGATGTCGCGGTTCTGACGGGCCAGCAGCTCGGCCTTCTCCTCGAGTTCCGCGTTCGAGGCCTGAAGGGCCTTCTGCCGCTGCTCCAGTTCCTCCGAGCGCAGCCGCAGCTGTTCGGTGAGCTCCTGCGACTGCTTGAGCAGTACTTCGGTCTTCGTGTTGACGCTGATCGTGTTGACGCTCGTCGCGATCATCTCGGCGATCTGGTTGAGGAAGTCCTTCTGGATCTGCGTGAACGGCTGGAAGGACGCCAGTTCGATCACACCGAGGACCGTGCCCTCGAAGAGCACCGGCAGCACGATGACATGCGCGGGCGGCGCATCCCCGAGCCCGGATGCGATCTTCAGATAACCCGGCGGGACGTTCTCCACGAGAATCGTCCGCTTCTCCTTGGCCGCGGTGCCGATCAGCGTCTCACCGGGCCGGAAGGACGTCGGCATGGACCCCATCGAGTAGCCGTAACTGCCCAGCATGCGCAGCTCGTACGCGTCCTCCTCGGTCGCGGCGCCCAGATCCGTGGCGTCGTCCGTGGGCAACGCCACGAAGAACGCACCGTGCTGTGCCGAGACGACCGGCGTCAGCTCGCTCATGATCAGCGAGGCGACGTCCTCGAGGTCGCGGCGACCCTGCATCAGACCCGAGATACGGGCCAGGTTGCCCTTGAGCCAGTCCTGTTCCTTGTTGGCGAGCGTGGTGTCGCGCAGGTTCGCGATCATCGTGTTGATGTTGTCCTGCAGAACCTGGATCTCGCCTGCCGCGTCGACGTCGATCTTGAGATTCAGGTCGCCGCGGGTCACCGCCGTCGCCACGGCCGCGATGGCACGCACCTGACGGGTCAGGTTGCCGGCCATCTCGTTCACGGACTCCGTGAGGTCGCGCCAGGTTCCGTCGACGTCACGCACGCGCGCCTGGCCGCCCAACTGGCCGTCTGTACCCACCTCGCGGGCCACCAGGGTGACCTGCTCGGCGAAGCTGGACAGCTGATCGACCATCGTGTTGATGGTGGTCTTCAGTTCGAGGATCTCGCCACGAGCGTCGATGTCGATCTTCTTGGTCAGGTCGCCCTTGGCGATGGCGGTGGTCACCATCGCGATGTTGCGGACCTGGCCGGTCAGGTTGGACGCCATCGAGTTCACGGACTCGGTGAGGTCCTTCCACGTACCGGACACGCCCGGCACGCGCGCCTGGCCGCCGAGGATGCCGTCCGTGCCCACCTCGCGAGCCACGCGCGTGACCTCGTCGGCGAAGGAACTCAGCGTCTTCACCATCGTGTTGACGGTGTCCGCGAGCTGGGCGACCTCGCCACTCGCCTCGACCGTGACCTTCTTGGTGAGGTCGCCGTTGGCGACCGCCGTGGTGACCTGGGAGATCTGGCGCACCTGGCTGGTCAGGTTGTTGGCCATCAGGTTGACGTTGTCGCTGAGGTCCTTCCAGATGCCCGTGACGCCGGGCACCCGGGCCTGGCCGCCCAGCTGGCCCTCGGTGCCCACCTCGCGGGCCACCCGGGTCACCTGCTCGGCGAAGTTCGACAGCTGGTCCACCATCGTGTTCACGGTGGTGACGAGCTCGAGGATCTCGCCCTTGGCGTCGACGGTGATCTTCTTCGACAGGTCGCCGCGGGCCACCCCCGTCGTGACCTCGGCGATGTTGCGTACCTGCATGGTGAGGTTGTTCGCCATGCCGTTCACGGACTGCGTGAGGTCCTTCCAGGTGCCGGAGACCCCCTTCACCTCGGCCTGGCCGCCGAGGATGCCCTCCGTACCCACCTCGCGCGCCACACGCGTGACCTGCTCGGCGAAGTTCGACAGCTGGTCCACCATCGTGTTGAGGGTGTTCTTCAGCTCCAGGATCTCGCCGCGCGCGTCCACGTCGATCTTCTGCGACAGGTCACCGCGGGCCACCGCGGTCGCGACCTGCGCGATGTTGCGCACCTGGGCGGTGAGGTTGCCGGCCATGCCGTTCACGGAGTCCGTCAGATCGCGCCACACACCGGCGACGCCCGGCACCTGGGCCTGACCGCCCAGCCTGCCCTCCGTACCCACCTCGCGGGCCACCCGGGTCACCTGGTCGGCGAACGCCGACAGCTGGTCCACCATCGTGTTGATGGTGTTCTTCAGCTCCAGGATCTCGCCGCGCGCGTCCACGTCGATCTTCTGCGACAGGTCACCGCGGGCCACCGCCGTGGTCACCTGGGCGATCTGCCGCACCTGCGAGGTCAGGTTCCCCGCCATGAAGTTGACGGAGTCCGTCAGCTCCTTCCAGGTGCCGCTGACGCCGTCCACGCGCGCCTGGCCGCCCAGCCTGCCCTCGGTGCCCACCTCGCGCGCCATACGCGTGACCTGGTCGGCGAAGCTGGAGAGCTGGTCCACCATCGTGTTCACGGTGTTCTTCAGCTGGAGCATCTCACCGGAGACGTCGACGGTGACCTTCTGCGAGAGGTCACCGTTCGCCACCGCCGTCGTCACCTGGGCGATGTTGCGGACCTGCCCCGTGAGGTTGCGGAACGCCGTGTTGACGGAGTCCGTCAGGTCCTTCCACGTACCGGCCGCGCCCTGCACCGTCGCCTGCCCGCCGAGCTCACCCTCGACACCGATCTCGCGCGCCACACGCGTGACCTCGGAACCGAACCTGGAGAGCTGGTCCACCATCGTGTTGACGGTGTTCTTCAGTTCGAGCATCTCGCCCGCAACATCGACGGTGACCTTCTGCGAGAGGTCACCGTTCGCCACCGCCGTCGTCACCGTGGCGATGTCGCGCACCTGGGTGGTGAGGTTGCGGAAGACCGTGTTCACCGAGTCGGTGAGGTCCTTCCACGTGCCCGCCGCGCCCGGCACGTTCGCCTGGCCGCCGAGCTGCCCCTCCGCGCCGACCTCGTTCGCCACGCGCGTGACCTCGTCGGCGAACGTGCGCAGAGTCTCCGTCATCTGGTTGATGGTCTCGGCCAGTTGTGCGACCTCGCCGCGTGCGCTGACCGTGACCTTCTGCGACAGATCGCCGTTGGCGACGGCCGTGGTGACCTGAGCGATCCCCCGCACCTGCGCGGTGAGATTGCCGGCCATGAGGTTCACCGAATCGGTGAGGTCCTTCCACACACCCGCCACACCCGGCACCTGCGCCTGCCCGCCGAGCTCCCCCTCGGTACCCACCTCGCGCGCGACACGGGTCACCTCGGAGGAGAAGGACGACAGCTGGTCCACCATCGTGTTGACGGTGTTCTTCAGTTCGAGCATCTCGCCGGCGACATGGACCGTCACCTTCCGCGACAGGTCTCCCTTTGCGACTGCAGTCGTCACGAGAGCAATGTCACGCACCTGCGCCGTCAGCCGGTACGCCATGGTGTTGACCGAATCCGTGAGGTCCTTCCACGAACCCGACATACCACGCACCCGGGCCTGCCCGCCCAGCTTGCCCTCCGTGCCCACCTCGCTGGCCACGCGTGTGACCTCGTCGGTGAACGTGGACAGCTGGTCCACGAGGTTGTTGACGGTGCGCCCGACCTTCAGGAACTCACCGCGCAGCGGATGCCCGGCACCCTCAGGACCCTGCGCGCGCAGCTCCATACGCTGCTGGAGGTCGCCCTCCGCCACCGCGGACAGCACCCGGCCGACCTCGGACACCGGCCGTACGAGGTCGTCCACGAGCGCGTTCGACGCATCGATCGCCGCGGCCCAGGACCCCTCACAGGCGCGCACTTCCAGCCGCTCTGTGAGCTTTCCCTCACGGCCGACGACACGCCGGACCCGGGAGAGCTCTCCCGTCAGATGGAGATTCCGGTCGGCGACTTCATTGAAAACCGCCGCAATCTCGGACATCACGCCGTCACCCGAGACCGTCAGCCGTTTGCGGAAGTTACCGTCCCGCATCGACTGGAGGGCCGCGAGCAGCCTGTTGAGGGCCGCGGTATCCACCGCGGTGGCCCCATTGCGTGGTGTGCGCTGCTTGTTCAGGGACTGTCCGCCTTTCGCGCGCGTCTTAGTGCTCCGCGTCGCTGCGCCAGACTCCACTGTGTCCCTCCCGCAGGGGTCGACCGTACTGCTCGGCTTGCTCGGGCTGTCTCTTGAAGCTTGCCCAGTGTTTCACCATGGCTGAACCAGGCCATAACAGTTCGGCAGCTTCGCACACCGTCCGCACACCCTCCGGGCGGAAACACACGCGACCGGCATCCGCATGGACGGCGAAGGTAAGTAACCTTGCATGCGGCTGTCCAACCACCCCGGTCCGCCCGGCCAGGGCTGGTGGCCGGAACGAACGGGCAAAACGGAGGGGCGGCCTCAGTATGACCACAGGAGACCTGGGCGTCGACACTCGAGCGAGGAGTTCTGTGATCACCGCACGCGCGGCTGCCACCTTCGACCCCGTCGGGCGTTCTGTTGCGACTTCCCGCTCCTTCGTCCGCGACACCCTCCAGGGATGGGGATTCACCGACATCGTCGACGACGCGGTGGTCCTCACCAGCGAGCTGGTCACCAATGCCGTGGTACACGCCGGCACCGCCGCGGAGGTCCTGTGCCTTCGCACCGGCGACGGCGCACGCATCGAGGTCGCCGACCGCTATCCGGAGCGCGAGATCCCCCTCCAGCAGTCGCTCGCGACGATGGGCAGCCCCGACCGCGAGGGCGGCAGGGGACTGCAGCTGTGCGCCGCGCTCGCCTCCCGCTGGGGCGTCGAGTACACCTCCACGCACAAACAGGTGTGGTTCCAACTCGACCTTCCCGAACGCCCGGTGGGCACCCGCACCGCAGGCCCCTCGCTCCCCACCGAGCTGCTGCCGCTGGCCGACGGCCGCGTGCGCGTCGCGGTCGTCCAGATCGACCGCACCAGCGCCGTCACCGCCTGGAACGAGGACGCCGAGGAACTCTTCGGGTACGCCGCGGAGCAGGTCACCGGCAAACCCCTCACGGACTTCGCGGCCTGGCCGCACACCCCCGGCATCAGCACGGGAATCGCCGAGGCCCTCCAACTCTCCCGCTGGGAGGGCAGTTACGGCATCCGCGGCGCCGACGGCCGCGTGACGCCCGTCTACGCCTCGCATCTGCGCGTCCGCGACGCCGACGGCGATCCGTCCACCGTCTGCCTTCTCGTACGCGACCACGAGCGCGCGGTCCTGCAGACCCCGCTGCGCGGCCCCTCCTCCCACCCGGACCCCGCAAACCTGACCGACGGCCATGCCGCGGACCCCTTCGAGGTGTTCATCGGCTCCCCGGCACCGGACGACCTGGACGGGCTCCTGCAGCGCACAGTGGAGCGCGCCCGGGACATGCTCGACGGCGACGCCGCATTCCTCCTGCTGGCCACCGACGACGAGACGGAACTGGAGGTCCGCGCCTCCACGGGCCTGCCGTCGGCCCGCCAGCGCTTCGCCCGCGTCCCCGTCGAGGCCGGGCCCGGCCGTTACGGTTCGGCGCGCATGCCGTCCGTCCACGAGGACCTCGCGGATGTACCCGGCGCCGTGCCGCTCCTCAACGGCACAGGCCTGCGCTCGGTCGTCACGGTCCCGCTGAAGGTCGAGGGGCGCCTCACGGGCTCCCTCGGCGTCGCGGCGGAGGCTCCCGACCGGTACTCCAACGAGGAGGCCCTGCGCCTCCAATTCGCCGCCGACCGCATCGCCCTGGCCGTGGAATCCGCACGCCTGGGCGAACTGGAGCGACTCCGCCGCGGCTCACTGTCGTTCCTCGTGGAGGCCTCCGACCTCCTCGCGGGCACCCTGGACCGCGACCAGACCCTGGCCCTCATGGCCCAGATGACGGTCCCGACCCTCGCCACCTGGTGCGCGGTCTACACGATCGCCGACCAGTCCTCCGAGCCGTACCTCTCGTACGTCCTGCACGAGGACGAGGAGCGTATCGACGGCCTCAAGGCGCTGCTGTCGCGGATCGCCCCGCCCGACCCGGTCCCGACGCCCGGCGCCCGTGTGTGGAGCACCCCGTCCGAGGCCGCCCACGAGGCGGCGCTGCGCACCTCGATGCGCAGCCTGGGCCTGGGCGAGCCGGCCAGCGTGAGCTCCGGCATCGGTACGACGCTGGCGACCGCGTCGGCCGTCGGCGGAGAGACCGTCGTGCTCCCTCTGGTGGCCCGCAACCGCGTCATCGGCATGCTGACGCTGGGCAAGCCCTCCGACGAACACTTCCGCCAGGAGATCCTCGAACTCGCAGAGGATCTCTCCCGCAGGGCCGCCCTCGCCCTCGACAACGCCCGCCTGTACTCGGAGCGTACGGCGATCAGCCAGTCCCTCCAGCGCAGCCTGCTCCCCCCGGAGCTCCCGCACGTGCCGGGCGTCGAGGTCGAGGTCATCTACCGCGCCGCGGGCGAGGGCAACGAGGTCGGCGGCGACTTCTACGACCTCTTCCCCATCCGCGACGGCGCCTACGGCTTCGCGATCGGCGACGTCTGCGGTACGGGCCCGGAGGCGGCAGCCGTCACAGGCCTGGCCCGGCACGCCCTGCGCCTGCTGGCGCGCGAGGGCTTCGGCGGACCGGCCGTCCTGGAGCGCCTCAACGCCGCGATCCTCGACGAGGGCGCCCGCAGCCGCTTCCTGACGCTGCTCTACGGCGAGTTGTGGCCCCAGGAGGACGGCTCCGCCGTCCTGAAGGTCGTCTGTGCCGGCCACCCGCTGCCGCTCCGCCTGCGCCAGGACGGCACGGTGGAACCGGCTGCAGAACCGCAGCCGCTCCTTGGCGTCATGGAGGACCTGGAGTTGTACGAGCAGACGGTCGTCCTCGACCCGGGTGACGTCCTGTTGTGCGTCACCGACGGCGTCACGGAGCGCCGCGAGGGCACACGTATGCTCGGCGACGACGGCCTCACGGATGTCCTGACCACCTGCACGGGCCTCACGGCCGGCGCCGTCGCCGCGCGCATCATGCGCGCGGTGGAGCGCTTCGCGTCAGACGCGCCCTCGGACGACATGGCGATTCTGGCGATGCGGGTGCCGGGTCTTCAGAAGGACTGAGGTCCCGGGCCCGGTGGCCCGGGTGGCCGTATAGGAAACAAAAAAGCCTCCGCCCGACAGGGCGGAGGCTTTCTACTGTGGAGCCCCCAAACGGAATCGAACCGTTGACCTTCTCCTTACCATGGAGACGCTCTGCCGACTGAGCTATAGGGGCCGGCCGCCTTGCGCGGTTTCCCGCGCGGCAACGAAATAAATCATACCTCGAACTCACGTGTGCGCCGAACCACCGGCCGCGGTTTGCAAGCAGTCGCCGTCCGGCGCTTCAGAAGGCGGGTTGCAGCAGTCCGCCGAGCGCATTGCACGCCGAGACGATCCGGTGCATCTCCCGCCGCGAGAGTGAGGCATCGACGGGCAGCGCCAGGGTCTGGTCGGCGGCCCGCTCGGTCTCCGGAAGACACACGTCGCGCCGGAATCCGGGAATGCGGTGCAGAGGCGTCTTGACCGGCACTCGCCCGTCAACTCCCCTGGCGCGTATGGCTCGCGCGAAGGCGTCCCGGTCAGGCCGTCCGTTTCCGGGCACCCGCACGACGTACTGCTCATAGGTATGCCGCGCGCTGCCGACGGGCGTTATGACTCCGCTCAGCCGCTGGTCGAGGTAGGCGGCACGCTCTCGTCGCTGCGCCACCCCGTCGCTCGGCGGTGCGTCCAACTCGCCCTGCTCCAGTACGAGAAGCCCGTGCCGCTGTCCGATACTCCGCAGCGCGTCGACGTCAGCCGGCCTGCCGAAGCGGTGCACGACAACGACTGCCGCCGTACGCGGAGTTACGGCGGCCGCGACGGCGGCGGGATCAAGGCAGTACGTCGCCGGGTCTATGTCGGCGAAGACAGGTACGGCTCCGGCAAGGACCACGGCCTCGGCAACTTCGACGTTCCCGAACGCCGGCACCACGACATCGTCGCCGGGCCCGATGCCGGCGGCCCTCAGCAATCCAACTGTCCCCATGGGGCGATGCTGACCGCGCAACGTGAACGCAAGATGACGCAAAACAAAAAGGAGCTGGTCCCCCGACCGAAGTCGGGGGACCAGCTCCTTGAAAGATTGTTCGGCGGCGTCCTACTCTCCCACAGGGTCCCCCCTGCAGTACCATCGGCGCTGTGAGGCTTAGCTTCCGGGTTCGGAATGTAACCGGGCGT